>JANMKR010000025.1:0-45973 GCA_031372145.1 Actinomycetota bacterium
GGCGCGGGTTCTGGGCACCGAGGTCGGCGCGATCTACCGGGACATCCACACCGACCACGGCGTTCGCTTTGTGGGCGGAGTCGGCGTCGAATCGATCGAGGGAACAGGGCGCGTCGAGCGAGTGCGCCTGACCGATCACGCCTCGATCGACTGCGACTTCGTGGTGGTCGGCGTCGGGGTCAGTCCACGCACCGAGCTCGCCGCTCGCGCCGGCCTCGCCATCGACAACGGCATCGTCGTCAACGAGCGCCTCGAGACCAGCACACCGGGCATCTTCGCCGCGGGCGATGTTGCCAATGCCTACCACCCCTTCTACGAACGGCACATCCGCGTGGAGCACTGGGCAAACGCCCTCAACCAGGGTCCGGTCGTCGCGCGCGCCATGCTCGACAAGCCCACCGGCTACGAACGTCTCCCATACTTCTTCTCGGACCAGTACGAGATCGGCATGGAATACACCGGTTACGCCACCGACTGGGACCAGGTCGTCTTCCGAGGCGATCCCGACGGGCGCGAGTTCATCGCGTTCTGGCTCACGGCAGGGCGCGTCGTCGCCGGAATGAACGTCAACGTCTGGGACGTCACCGATCCGATCAAGGCGCTGATCCAGACACGCGCGCTGGTCGACGTCGACCGACTCGCCGACCCGGACGTCCCGCTGACGGAGTTGACGCCCGCCGGCGACGGCAGCGGCGGGTGAACCAGCCCGAAACCGCTCGTCGCTCCGTCGTGACCGTTACAACCCCGACAGGTACGAGCGATACGTCTCGACGTCCATCAGGCCGTCCAGCTCCGAAGGGTCGGTCAAGCGGACGCGGATGAGCCAACCGGCGCCGTAAGGATCGTTGTTGACGGTCTCGGGCGTGTCGCGCATGGCGTCGTTGACCGCGATGACCTCGCCGCTGGCGGGCGCGATGATGTCGGACACCGCCTTGACCGACTCGAGTTCGCCGTATGAGTCGTCCTTGACGATCGCAGCGCCGATCTGGGGCGGGTCGTAGTAGACGACCTCGCCGAGGGCGTCTTGGGCGTACCAGGTGATGCCGAACACGGCCTCGTCGCCGTCCACACGGACCCAGTCGTGCTCGGGGTGGTAGCGCAAATCGTCGGGGTAGCTCTCGTCAGCCATTGGACTCGTCCTTCTTGGGTGAGGTATCGACCAGGGGTCGTTTGGCAGTGGTGGCGGCCTTACGTTTGCCGCGGATGTCGATCTGAAGCGCTGTTCCGGGAGCGGCCAGGTCGGCGCGCACATACGCCATCCCGATCCCGATCCCGAGCGTCGGCGAAAGCGTACCGCTCGTGACCTCGCCCACGACCTCGCCATCGGCGTCAACCGGGCAGCCCATGCGCGGGATTCCCGGTTCGTCGAGGGTGAAGATGCACAGCCGCTCGGGCGTTCCGTCCTGCACCTGGCGGCGCATCGCATCGGCACCGACGAACCCGCCCTCAAGGTCACAGGCCCACTTGAGTCCCGCCTCGATCGGCGTACGCGTCAGGCCGAGCTCCTGCCCGTAGAGCGGATATCCCATCTCCATCCGCAGTGTGTCGCGCGCTGCCAGACCCGTCGGCGCCGGCGCGTCCGGGCCCGCCATGAGGGCGTCCCAGACCTCGGTCGCGCGGTGCGCCGGACACATGATCTCGACGCCCGGCTCACCGGTGTAGCCGGTGCGTGCCACCCAGCTCGGCACTCCGGCAACCGCCGTCTGCGCGATCCCGAAGTACGGCAGCCCCACGATCTCGTCCCCGGTGACAAGCGGGCCGAGTGCCTGCTCCCAGGCCGGCCCCTGCACTGCCAGCATCGCGTGGCCGACGGACTCGTCCGAGACCGTCACGCCTTGGGGCGCGCGCGCTGCGACCCACGTGAACACGGGCGCGACGTTGGATGCGTTGCAGATGATCATGTAATGATCCAAGAGTTGGTAGACGATCAGGTCGTCGATCGTGCCGCCGTCGTCGCGGCACACGAGGGTGTACTGCCCTTGACCGGGCTCCAGCTTGTCGATGTCGTTGGTCAGCGCCTCACCGAGATACGCGCGTGCGCCGCCGCCCGAGACCGTGATCTGCCCCATGTGCGAGACGTCGAAGACTCCGCACCGCGTCCTGACATTGCGGTGCTCGTCGCGCACCGTCGAGTACTCCAGCGGCATGTCCCAGCCGGCAAAGCCGCCGAGCTTGGCACCCAACGCGACATGACGTTCGTGGAGCGGGGTGCGAAGGAGCGCGCGCGGCATCGGGGCGGGACGCTACCACGCCCGTGCGGCTCCCCGATCAGGTCGGCGCGCGCCGTGATGATGGCCCGTGCGGCCGCACCGGCAGGGCAAAGGACCGATCAAAACTCATACGCGTCCGCGCCCGAGCCGATACTCCTCTCATGCCGGACAACGCTCCGCTCGACCGAATTCACGCGCTCGAAACCCAGGTTGCGCAACTCGCCGCCCGCGTCGCCGAGCTCGAGCAGCCGGATCGCGCCGCCAACACCGCACCGCCGTCAGCGGCTCCCACCGCCCCGCCCGCAGGGATCTGGCCGCCCCCGGGCCCGCGTCAGGGCGCACCGACGCCTGAGCAAGCGCCGTCCACGCCGGCGCGCGAGCGGACGCGCTTGACCGAAGACCTGTTCGGCGGACGGGTGCTTGCCCTCGTGGGTGGGCTTGCCGTGCTGCTTGGGGTCATCTTCTTCCTTGCGCTCGCGATCAAGAACGGGCTCATCGGCGAGGGGGCACGAGTGGTGCTGGCTGCGGCCGGGTCCCTCGTTCTCGTTGCCGGTGGAATGTGGTTGCATGAGCGCAAGGGACAAACCGATGCGTCGCGCGCGGCGATCGGGGTTGGAATCGCCGGGCTCTTCGCGACGATCACCACGGCGACTCAGCTGTACGGGTTGGTCGAGCCGAGTCCCGGCCTGATCCTGGCGGGGTTGGTCGGCGCGGGAGGGGTGGCACTTGCAATCCACCTCGACTCCCGGCTGCTCGCCGGACTCGGCATCATCGGCTCCCTCGCCTCGCCCGCGCTGGTCGACGCGCCGACATCCGGCAGCACGCTCGTCTTCGTCGTCATCGCGCTGCTCGCATCGACCGCCGTGGTCCTCTGGCGTAAATGGAACTGGCTGTCCGCGGCGGCGTTCGTGGTGAGCCTGCCGCAGCTGCTCGTCTGGGTGGACGCGAACACCACGGCAATGGCCACCGTGCTCATCGCGTTGGCGCTCTTCTGGCTCGTCAACCTCATCGCCGCGATCGGCTTCGACATCCGCACCCAGGCGACGGCCCTCCAGGTGCCATCGGTCGGACTCGCCATCGCCGCCGCAACGACAACCTCGACAACCGGTTGGATCGTCTTGCACCATCGCGGCGCGCACACCGGCGGAGACCTCTGGATCGCCGCGCTGGCGGTGGCACATCTGGCCATCGGTCTGGTGCTCCGCCGGCGCGGCGTCGCCAAGGACATCGCGCTCGCTGTGATCGGGGTCGGCGCCATCCTCGCCGCCATCGCGACGGCGCTGATTCTGGACGGCCCCGCGCTCGTCATCGCGCTGTGCGCAGAGGCCACGTTGGTCGCGTGGGTCTCGGCCAAGAGCGCACACACCAGCGGCAGCGTGCTCGCCTTTGGCTACCTGGGCGGCGCGACGGTCCATGCGCTTGCGATCGAGGCTCCCCTCCAGGGCCTCCACGACGGGGTCCCGTCGCTCGCGAATGCGGCAACCGCGCTTCTGGTCGTCGCCGTGACGGCGGCTTTCCTGGGGCGCGTCACGCCTCGCCGCACGTTCGGCGAAGCAGGTGACATTCCGATCGGCAGACTCGGGACGTGGATGGCCGCGACCGCCGCCGTGTACTTGGTATCGCTGACGATCGTCGATGCCCTGGGCGCGGCTGAGCAGCGTGCGCAGACGACGCTGTCGGCCTTCTGGGCCATCGTGGGTCTTGGACTCGTGGTGTGGGGTCTTGTCAAAGAGGTGCGCGACACCCGTCTCGCAGGCCTTGCGCTCCTCGGCCTCGCCATCGCGAAGCTCTTCCTCTACGACCTCGCCAACCTCAGCTCGCTCAACCGAGCCGCATCGTTCGTGGTTGTCGGGCTTTTACTTTTGACCGGCGCCTTCGCCTATCAGCGGGTGCGCCAATCGGCACCCGATGGTTCGACTCTGGAACCCAAACCCGCCAGCGGGCCGGAGGAGTAGCGCCGCAGCGGTGGGCGGGCCTGGTGCCCGGACCGACGAACTACCGGTCGCGCAGGAACGACGGCACATCGAGCGCGTCGTCGTCGTCGTCGACCTCGAGTTCGTTGCGCTCCTGGTTGCCGAAGCTCGGAACAGTCGCCTCGGGCGCCTCGAAGGTCGGGAACAACGGCTCGCGACGCCAGGTTGACCCCGGCCGCTCGGCGGTGCGCTCGGACTGCTTGGGACCGTCGAATCCGGTGGCGATGACCGTCACACGCAGGTGGTCGCCAATCGACTCGTCGATGACCGCACCGAAGATGACGTTGCAGTCGCTGTGGGCCGCTTGACGAATGATGGTCGCGGCCTCGTTGACCTCGAAGAGCCCCATGTCGGGACCGCCCGTGATGTTCATCAGCACGCCGGTCGCACCGGACACCGTGCTCTCGAGCAGCGGCGACGAGATCGCCGATTTGGCCGCCTCGGCTGCGCGGTTCTCACCGGATGCCGTCCCGATGCCCATCAGTGACGAACCGGCGTTGGCCATGATCGTCCGAACATCGGCGAAGTCGAGGTTGATCAGGCCCGGCACGGTGATCAGATCGGTGATGCCCTGAACGCCCTG
The DNA here is from genome assembly GCA_031372145.1 of Actinomycetota bacterium. Taxonomy (GTDB): domain Bacteria; phylum Actinomycetota; class Thermoleophilia; order Miltoncostaeales; family Miltoncostaeaceae; genus CALMEC01. The sequence goes on from JANMKR010000025.1 coordinate 4,767, forward strand.
GCGCAGCACGTCGTCGGCGAGCCGGAACGCGTCCATGATCGAGGTGTTGGGATCGACGACCTCGAGCAGGCGCTCGTTTGGGATCACGATGACCGAGTCGACATGCTTGCGCAGCTCCTCGATACCCTCGTCGGCCCGGCGTGTGCGCTGCAGTCCCTCGAACGCGAACGGCTTGGTGACGACGCCGACCGTCAGCGCGCCCTGCTCCTTCGCAATCTGCGCGATCACCGGAGCCGCCCCGGTGCCGGTGCCGCCGCCCTCGCCGGCGGTCACGAAGACCATGTCGGCGCCGCGGATGGCCTCTTTCAGCTCCTCGCGGCTCTCCTCAGCGGCCTCGCGTCCCACCTTGGGCTCGGCACCCGCGCCCAACCCCTTGGTGATTGTGCCGCCCAGCTGCAGCTTGACCTGCGCATCGCACATCGCGAGCGCCTGGGCGTCGGTGTTGACGGCGATGAACTCGACGCCACGGACCCCCGCGTCAACCATTCGATCGACGGCGTTGGTGCCGCCTCCGCCGCACCCGATCACCTTGATTACCGCGAGGTAGTTGTCCACCGAAATTCGCCTCTCCGTCTGGCTATCGACCACGAATTGAGGGTTCATTGCAGGGAGATCATCGAACCTCGATACGGTCTTGAGGTCGTGACCATGCAGCGAGACAACCGAATCAACGCTCCCCGAGCAAGCGATCCCAGCGAGGCAAACTAGTGTCCAACCACCCGTCTGTCAAGTAACCCTCGATAAATGAACGAGTGTTGGGGTCACCCTGTACGTAAGGGTTGACCTTCTGTTGAGGGTGCGATTGCGCCATCAGCGGGGAGTCCGCCCAGCGTCGGTTGTTTGGGTGCGCTGACGTCGAGGTATCCGGCCGTTGCCAATTTCTCGGCGACCTTGGGGCTGTCGAGGACCGCTTCGACCGCCCGTCCCTTTGCCCACAACTGCCGGGGTGGACCGAGTTTGAGTTCGGCGCCGGTGGCGAGTCGACCGACCACCACACCGTGCTCCAGACGGAGCTCGTGTACCCGTCGTCCGGCGGCTGCGGACATCGCCGACAGGAACTCGAACGGTGCACGCTGAGCCGGGCCACGTAGCCAGGCACCCACGGTCAACGAGGGCACGCGATACGCCGGCAGGTCACGGGTCTCGCCGGCATCGCCGAGCACCCGGCCGGCCCGCGACACCACGAGGCGCCTGCCGTCACCGGTGATCGCGACCGCAGCAGGGGTCGCCTGGACGATCGTGATGTCGATGCCCCGCAACCAGTTGTGGTGGACCGAGACGTCTTGGACCCAGGGATAGCGACCGAGGGCTTCACGGACCGCAACGGTCGGGAGCTTCAGCATCGTGCCGTGTCGCGCCGCGATCTGGGCGGTACGGACGATGAGCGCCTGATCGGCCTGACGGTATCCGGAGATCTCAACAGATGTCACCGACAGCAGCGGACCGCTGCCGAGCCACCACACGCCGGCCACGACGGCCGAGCCGGCCACCACCCCCAACAGCGCCGTCCGCCGACGTCGGTGGCGTGCATGGCGAACCGCCCGCCGCCGGTCGATCAACCCTGTGGCCGCTCGGGTGCTCACAGCGCCTCCAACGGTGGAGCGCCGATCCCGTGGACCGGGTCAAGGTAGCGAACCTCTGATTCGAGAACCGGACCACCGGCGGCCCGCACACGTCTGCGTCCCTCGCTCATCAACGCGAGCACGTCCGCGCTCGAACACCCGGGCGAGGCCTCGATGAAGTTCGCGTGGACCGGCGAGAACCGCGCCCCGCCGATCGCAAACCCCTTGCATCCGGCCGCTTCGAGCAGGCGCCCGGAGGAGTCGCCCTGAGGGTTTGTGAACACGCTGCCGAACGTGCGGGCGCCCTGCGGCTGGGTGGTCCGGCGATGGCGGCGGAAGTCGGCCAGCGTCGCGGCAATCGCCTGAGGATCGCCGCGACGAAGCCGAAACGACACCGCCGCGACCACCTCGAACGACCGGATTGCGCTGGATCTGTACCCGAAGAGCAGGTCATTTGCTCCGAGTCGTTTGCGCCCATCGGCAGAACAGACCACCGCCCACTCGAGGACGTCCTTGAGTTCGCTCGTGTACGCCCCGGCGTTCATCGCCACCGCACCGCCCACGGTGCCCGGGATGCTCGCCCCGAACTCCAGGCCGGTCAGACCCACACCTGCGGCACGAAGAACGGCGCGCGGCAGCGAAGCGCCGCCGCCGCACCACAGACGATCGTCCCGGACGGAGATCCCCTCCAGGCGGCCACGCAGTCGGATCACACAGCCGCGAAACCCCGCGTCGTCGACCAGCAGGTTGGAACCCTTCCCCACGATCGCCACGGGAACACCGGCGTCGCGGGCCCATGCGAGCGCGGCCGTGACGGCGCGCGCCGATGCGGTCTCGGCGAGCCAATCCGCCGCGCCCCCGACGCGGATCGTGGTGAATCGGGCGAGCGAGGCATTGGCGACCAGGTCAGGGTGCGTCGCGTTCGTGTGTGTCACCTCCTCCATCACCCAGACGTCTTTGGAGCCGGGTGATCAACTCCTGCCCTGCACGCGTGATGTCTCCCGCGCCGATCGTCAGCACCATGTCGCCGGCGTGAAGCTCGGGCGCGATCGTCGCGCAGGCCTCGTCCAGGTCGGGGATGAAACGTGCACCGGATGACGACGGCAACGCGTCGACGACATCCCTCCCGCTGATCGACGGATCGAAGTCCTCACGGGCGGCGTAGATGTCGGTCACCACGACAACGTCAGCACCCGCCAGCGCCTCGCCGAACTCGCGCACGAGCGCCTTGGTCCGTGAGTACAAATGCGGTTGGAAGAGCACGACGATGCGTCCAGGATGTCGGCTCCGTGCGGCCGCCAACGTCGCAGCGATCTCAACCGGGTGGTGGGCGTAGTCGTCGACGACCGTGATTCCCGCGACCGCACCTCGATAGTCGAAGCGACGCCCCACCCCGGTGAACGACCGAAGGCGTTCCACCGCGGTTGCGGCATCGACACCGCACCAGTCCGCCAGCGCCACCGCACACGCTGCATTGGTCTGGTTGTGGCGTCCCGGCACGGCGAGGTCGAGCGGGATACGGCGCCCGTCGTACATGCGCAGGGTCGCCTGGACCTCGGACCCGGTGACGGTGCAGAACGCACCCGGCTCGTCGCCCACGATCCGCACCGGGCACGAGGCCGCCTGGGCGACGGCGCGCGCACGCGCGTCCGGACCGACGACGAGCACCCCGGTACTGGGCAGCCGTCGGATGAACCGGCCAAAGACATCCTCGACCTCGTCCAGGTTGGCGTACGTCGTGTGATGATCGTGGTCGACGTTCAGCAGGATCGCGGCCTCGGGGGACAATTTGAGGAGCGACCGGTCACTCTCGTCGGCCTCGGCGACAAACCACGGACCGTCACCCCAGAGGGCGCCCGTGCCGCCACCACCCGGAACCGTCGCGCCAACGCACGCCGAGACGTCGCCGAGCGCCTGGGCCAGCATGGCGCTCGTGGTGGACTTGCCGTGCGCACCGGCGACGGCCAGGCCACGGCGGGCCTCCATGAGTTCGGCCAGCAGGTCGGCTCGGTGAAGGATCGGAATGCCCCGTGCGCCGGCGACGACGAGCTCGGGATTGTCGGCGCCAATCGCGGTCGAGACGACCACTGCCTCCGTCGCCGGCGGGATCGCATCGGCGCCGTGACCGACACGCGCATCCACCCCGATGGCCCGAAGGTCGCGTAGGACGTCGGAGTCCTCGCGGTCGGTACCGCTGACGCTGTAGCCGGCCTGGGCGGCCAGGCGCGCCAGGCCGCTCATCCCGGCACCTCCGATCCCGACCAGGTGGAGCGCGCGCGGCCTCACGCGGTCGCCAGTCGAAGCGCGGCCGCCGCAATCGCCTGGGCGGCGTCGGGTCGGGCGACGGTTCGCGCGGCGTGCGCCATCGCCTCGCGTCGGACGGGATCGGCAAGAAGCTCCGCGACCAACGTGGAAACGCGCTCGGCGTTGCATTCGGCGTCGGGGACGAGGACCGCAGCACCTGAGTCGACCAGCCACTGCGCGTTCTTGGTCTGGTGGTCGGCCGTCGCGTACGGGTATGGGATCAGGATCGCGGGACGGCCGATCGCGGCGAGTTCGAAGACCGAGCCTCCGGCACGCGAGATCACTAGATCGGCGGCGGCGACCGCATCGTGGAAGTTGTCGAGATAGCCGAGCAGGTGGTAGCGCGGCCCGGGTGATCGATCGGCCAGGAGGGCCCGGACCTCGTCGAGCTGACCCGCACCGGCCAGATGGATCAACTCGAACGCGGGCCCGTCACCGAATGCCTCGGCCGTCGCACGGTTGATCGTCCGCGCACCCTGGCTGCCCCCGGCCACCAGCACGCACAGCGCGTCATCCGCGATGGCGAGCGCCGCGCGGCCGGCGGCGCGTGTCGCGGCGAGGACCTCGGCGCCCACGGGTCGCCCGGTGACGACGTACTTGTCACCGGTCCGGCCGGCGACCGGAAACGCCAGTGCCACGCGGCGGGCAAACGGGCACGCCAGGCGGTTGGCCATCCCCAGGTGCGAGTCGGCCTCGGTCAGAAGCAGCGGAACCCGCATGAGCCACGCAGCCAGCGCAACCGGGCCGGCGACGTATCCCCCACCGCCGATCACGACGTCCGCGCGCCTGCGCCGCAGGGCCGCCATGGCTCGTGGCACGGCCAGCGCCGCCAACGCGACGGCCACCAGGTTCTTGGGCGTCAACCGGCGTTCGAGCCCCCGCATCGGGACCACGTCCTCCGCGATCCCCGCTGCCGCGACGAGCCCGGCGCCGCTGCCCCGTCCCGTCCCGATGAACGAAACCGACGCCCCTTCAGCTCGCAATGCGGCGGCGGTCGCCAGCGCCGGTTTGACGTGACCTGCCGTTCCCCCGGCCGCGATCACCACTCGAGTCGGATCCGGTACCGGCGCGGCGCGCATGTGTTTTCTTCCCTTGTCGCGAGATGTTGACCAGAACCCCAACCCCGGCAAGGAATACCACGATGCTCGTGCCTCCCGCCGAAACCAGGGGCAACGGGACCCCGGTGACCGGCAACACCCCGAACACCTGACCCAGGTTGACGCCGGCTTGGATGCACAGCAGCGACGTGATGCCCGCTGCCAGCAACCGCTGGTGCAGGTTGCGCGCACGCATCGCGATGCGGAAACCCGCAATGCCGACCACGACGAACGCGGCGATCATCGCACCGAGACCGATCAGGCCGAGTTCCTCACCGATGATCGCGCCGATGAAGTCGGTCTGGGCCTCCGGGAGGAAGAAGTTCTTTTGGATGCTGTTGCCGAGCCCTCTTCCGAGGATCCCGCCGGAGCCGATCGCGATCTGCCCCTGCACGCTCTGGAATCCGTCGCCGGTCGGGTCCGCCCACGGATTGAGAAACGACACGACCCGCGCGCGCTGGTATGGCGACGACATGATGACCAGCACGACGAGCCCCCCCATCACCGCACCGATGACGCCGAGCTTCTTGACGGGCGCGCCGGCCACGAAGACCATTGCGAGGGCGGTCAAAACCAAGGTCCCCGTGGTGCCGAGGTCGGGTTCGACAACGATCAGCACCGCGAACAGCCCTGTGAGCGCGATGAACGGCACGAGCCCCTTGGGTTGGGACAGCCGCTTTGGATCACGGGCAACTGCCATCGCGATCCAGAGGATGACCGCCATCTTGGCGAGTTCGGATGGCTGGATCTGCACGGGCCCGAGGGCGAGCCAGCGCTTGGCACCGTTGACAAACACCGAATGGATCGGCAGCCCCGATGTCGGCAAGACGATCACGGCCAGCAGGGAGACGATGGCTGTTCCGACCGCCACCGGAGCCAAACGCCGAAACGCGTCCACGCGCATGCGGGCGACGAGCCCCAGCATTGCGAACCCAAGGAGCGCGTACATGATTTGCTTGCGAACCAAGCTGGCGGGGTCGCTGCCTTCGATCACTGCGCGCGCGCTCGAGACCGAATAGACCATCAAGAGTCCCAGGCAGACCAAGAACACAACCGCTCCGAGCAACATTCGCTCCGACCGATCGCGCGCAGGGCGCGACGACGATCGTTTGGCAGGTGAAGTCTTGGCGGAGGCCACCACCCTTGAGGATTCGACACGTCCGCTCGCTCCCCTGGGCGGCCGGGCCGGATTCTCTGCCCCGAGCAACCGCAAAGCATCCAACCTCATTCCCGGACCGGCGAACGCTCCGACGTCTCGCCGTCCTCGCCTCCGAGAAATGCACGTACGGTGCCAGGCAAAGTCCGCCCCCGCCGCCCGGTTGTCAAGTCCCGGTGCCCGGCACCTGGGTCTTACCTTATGAGACGCCGACTGGTCGCGGACGCAGCTCCGGGTCACGGTCGGGTATCGGATTTCGTCCGAACAAGCCGAATGTTCGAACGTCCGTCCGTCCCTCCGCCGCCGGAAAATGAATGCGCGGTGCCAGGCGGATGAAGTCCCCAAGGCCCGGTTGTCAAATTTCGGTGCCCGGCACCTGAGTCTTACCTTGCGAGACGGCGTGCGCCTGCGGCGGGTGGTTCGGGGCGTTTACGTGGCGTGCTGGCTGCGGTGAAGCGCGTGGACCGCGGACCGGAAATCTTCGCCGCGTTGTTCGAAGTTGGCGTACTGATCGAAGCTTGTGCACGCAGGCGCGAGCAGGACGACGTCACCCGCCGTCGCGCACGCTGCGGCGCTTCGCACCGCGGCCGAGATGGTTCCCGAGGACGCGACTGCGATGCCCTCGCCGCGGAGCGCCTGGCCAATCTCGTCGCTCGCCTCGCCGACCAGGTACGCCCGCACCACCGCCGTCCGGGCGGCAGCGGCGAGCGTGTCGAACGACGTCCCCTTGCCTCGCCCACCCACGATCAGGTGGACCCGTGCCGGGTAGGCGTCGAGCGCCGCGAGGGCGGCATCAGGGTTGGTCGCTTTCGAATCGTTGACGTACCGCACGCCGTTGACGTCCGCCACCACCTCCAGACGGTGCGCGACGCCCGGGAACGACGCGAGGCCGGCCGCCACACCATCCCGATCTGCCCCGGCGTGCAGTGACAACGCGACAGCGGCCATCGCATTCTGCCGGTTGTGACGACCGCGCAAGGCGACATCGTCCCAACCTGCGACGAGCCCCAGCTCAGCATGGTGCAGGCCACCCTCGCTCCAGCAGATCGCCCCGGCGCCTGGCCGGCCTTCATCGACGTGGCGCACCGTGGCCGCGCCGAGTGGCAACGTGATGCCGCGCGGCGCGATCGCCAGGTCGTCGGTGGACTGATTCTCGAACAGCCGGAGCTTGGCCGCGAGGTAGTCCTCCAGATCGGCGTGTCGATCCAGGTGATCGGGTGTCAGGTTGAGCAGCACCGCGGCTCGGGGATGAAACGATGCGATGTCCTCCAGCTGGAAGCTTGAGCACTCGATGATCAGCCACGTGGCCGGATCGACATCGCCGACAAGTCCGCTCAGGGGCGTGCCCTGATTGCCGCACGCCAGCGCCGGAATCCCCGAGGCGATCAGGAGGTGGGCGGTGAGTTCGGTCGTCGTGGTCTTGCCGTTCGTCCCGGTGATACCGATGATCGGGTTGTCGAGGTGGCGAGACGCGAGCTCGACCTCGCTGACGATCGGTACCCCGGCAGCGCGCGCGCGGCGGCGACGGGCGCCGATGCGGCCGGCACCCCGGGGCTCTTGACCACAAGGTCGATTGCTGACACGGCCTCGGCAAATGGCGAGCGGACGTCGACCCCGGCAGCGAGGAGTTCGGGCGCAGTCACTGCCGCCGCATCGACCGCGATGACGGTGTGGCCCAGCCGCGCCAGTAGCAAGGCCGCGGCACGCCCCGATCGTGCGAGCCCGACGACCAGCACCCGCTGTCGGTTCGCGTTCACGTGAGGTCGCGGAAGAAGAGCGTGAAACCGGTGGCGGCCAGCAACGCGGCGATCAGCCAGAACCGCACGATGATCTTGGTCTCGCTCCACGCGGCCATCTCGAAGTGGTGGTGGATCGGCGTCATCAAGAACACCCGGCGGCGGAACTTCTTGAACACGATCACCTGGACGATCACCGACAGCGCCTCGATCACGAAGATCCCGCCGATCGCGATCAGCAAGATCTCGGTTTTGGTCATGACGGCCATCGACGCGATGGCGCCGCCCAGCGCATACGACCCGGTGTCACCCATGAACACCGCCGCGGGGAACGAGTTGAACCACAGGAACCCCAGGCATGCGCCAACCAGCGACGCGCAGAAGATCGCCAGGTCCCGCTGTCCGAAGATGGGGCTGCCAACGGTCTGTGCGGCGACGAACGCCATGCCGGTGTAGGCGAGCATCGTGATTCCGCTGGTACCCGCGGCGAGGCCGTCCAGGCCGTCGGTCAGGTTGACGGCGTTGGCGAAGCCGCTGATCACGAGGAAGACGATGACGAAGAACACGTACGGACCGACCTCGACGACGCGATCGGCGATCGGCAGATGCAACGTGGTCTTGAATCCCGTCACGCGGACCGCGACCAGCACGAACGCGAGCGAGACGATCGCCAGCAGCAACATCCGCCACTTGCCCGCGAGCCCGCCCGAGCGCCGGCGCCAGACCTTCATCAGGTCATCGGCCAGTCCGATCAGCCCGCAGGCGACGGTCGTGGCCAGCACCAACATCGCCTGGGTGCTGCGCGTCGACAGGATCAGGAACGGCAGAGCCGTCGCGACCAGGATCAAGACACCGCCCATGGTCGGTGTCCCCTGCTTCTGGGCATGCGCATCCGGGATCAATCCCTCCGCTCTGATGAACTGCCCCACCTCGTTGCGGCGCAGCCAGGCGATGAACTTGGGACCCAAGAACATCAGCAGCGTGGCCGCGCTGATCGCGGCGATCAAGACACGTTCCATGGGCTACTCGGCGGCGATCACGGCGGCGATGCGCTCAAGCGCCATCGACCGCGAGCCCTTGAGCAGCACTACATCGCCGGGCCGCAGATGTTCACCGAGACCGGCCACGGCCTCGTCGACGGTCGCGAAGTACACCGTCGCAACGCCGGCCGCACCCTCGATGTAGGCCGCCGCCCGCTGGCCGACGCCCACGACCAGATCAACACCGGTCGCGGCGGCAGCCCCGCCGATCTCGCGGTGGTAGCGGGCTTCGTCGGGCCCCAACTCCATCATGTCGCCCAGCACCGCGACCCGGCGCCCATCACGTCCTGAGAGATCCTCGAGTGCCGCCAGCATCGCGATCGGGTTGGCGTTGTAGCAGTCCTCGATCAGCGTCCCGCCCATCGCAAGCGCGCGGATGTTGCCCCGCATCGCCGACAGCGCGATGTCGATCGTCGCACCCTCGTCCGGCATCCGATCGAGGGCACGGCAGCACTCGAGCGCCGCCGCCGCACAGCGCAGTTGCCAGGTCGTCGAAAGATTCATGTTGAGGTTGAGTGTTGGTTCGGAACCGAACTCCACAACCATTATGTCTGAGTTGAGGGTTTGGAGATGTTCCCGTAAAAGCGGCTCATCAGCCGGCACGACGGCTGTCGATCCCGGCTTGAGTGATGCAATCAGCTCGAACTTTGCCGCTGCGACGTTCTCGACCGTTTCGAGCAATTCCAGGTGCACTGGCCCGATCGACGTGATGCATCCGACATCGGCAGGGGCGAGTCGGGCGAGCTCCGCGATCTGTCCGAGTCCCCGCATTCCCATCTCGACCACGGCGATTTCGGTGTCGTCCGCCAACGCCATCAACGACATCGGAACACCGACCTCGGTGTTGCGGTTGCCCGGTGTTCCCTCCACCCGCGCGCCCCCGGCGCGAAGCATCGCGACGAGGATGTCCTTGGTCGTCGTCTTGCCCGTCGCGCCCGTGATGGCGACCACCCGCGCGCCGACGCGCTCGAGCGCCAATCGGCCCGCAGCCTGCAGCACGTCCAGGGGTGACTTGGCCACCAGCACGGGCTTGCCGATCGCGCGAAGGTCTCCCTCCAACCACCGCCACGTGGACTCGCCGATCACTGCGCCTGCGGCCCCTCGGCGCAAGGCATCGGGCGCGTAGTGACCGCCGTCCTGGGTCTCGCCCCGCAAGCCGACGAACAATGCGCCGTCGACCACGTCACGCGAGTCGACGAACGCACCATCCACCTCGGTGGATGGTGAGCCGACCGGCATGTAAACCGCTCCTTTCGCGGCCTTCATCACCTGATTGACGCTCAACTTCATGCGCGGACCCCCAATATCTCGCGTGCGACGTCCCGATCGTCGAACGGACTCACAATGCCGTCACGCTCCTGCCCGCGCTCATGCCCTTTGCCGGCGATCACGATCACGTCGCCGGCATCCGCCAGCGCTGCAGCGCATTCGATTGCCCGCCTCCGATCGGCTTCGACGATCAACTCGGCCGGCCCTGCTGCGGCACCCGCCACGATCTGGTCGATGATCGCGTCGGGATCCTCGCTGCGCGGGTTGTCTGAGGTCACGATCGCAACATCGGCGAGCGCCGTGGCGATCGCGCCCATCTGCGGTCGCTTGCCCCGATCGCGATCGCCACCGCAGCCGAACACCACGACCAGGCGCCGCCCGTCCGGGACGAGTTTGCGCGCCTCGCGCAAGACGTTGTCGAGCGAGTCGGGTGTGTGGGCGTAGTCGACGAGGACCTCAAATGGCTGGCCGGCATCGACCGGCTCGAATCGTCCGGGCACGCCTGCGACGGCCGCAATGCCGCGGGCGACGGCGTCGTGCTCGAGGCCCAGCAGTTCCCCCACCGCCACAACACCGGTGACGTTGGAGATGTTGAACCGTCCGCGCAGCGGACTCTCGAGCTCGAGCGGGCCGCGGGGTGTCGCAATCCGCGCCCAAAAACCATCGCGGGATTGACGCGTCTCGATCGGTCGGACGTCGGCCGCATGGTCGACGGCAAATCCGAGCGCGCCCGCCTCATGCGCGAGCCGCCGACCGAATTCATCGTCCATGTTGGCCGCCCCGGGCGGGTTGGGCCCTTCGCCATCCGGCCGCAGGAACAGCGCGCGTTTGGCGAGGTAGTACTCCTCGACATCGGCGTGGTAGTCCAGATGATCCCGGGTCAGGTTGGTAAAGAGCGCGGCCGCGAACCGCAGACCTGCAACGCGACGCTGGGCCAGTGCATGCGACGAGACCTCCATCGCACACGCGGTGTCTCCTGAATCGCGCATCCGTGCCAGCAGGTGCTGCAGATCGACACTCTCCGGCGTCGTGTGCTGGACCGTCTCGACCGCGCCGCCGACGCGGGCCTCGATCGTGCCGATCATCCCCGTCTGATGACCCGCCGCATGCAGCACGGCATGCAGCAGAAACGCGCTGGTGGTCTTGCCGTTGGTGCCGGTCACCCCGACGACCACCATGTGGTGCGACGGATCATCCTCGAGCGCGGCTGCCATCAGAGCCATCGCCAGGCGGCCATCGGGAACCTGCACCTGCGGCACGTCCAGATCGAGAAACCGCTCGACGAGCAGCGCCGAGGCGCCGCTGGCGACTGCCTGGGGAGCGAAGTCGTGACCGTCCGCGCGCACGCCACGAAGGCACGCGAACACGCTGCCGCGAACGGCCTGGTCTGCGCGATAGACGATCTGGCTGATATCGGTCAGCTCACCGTCCTGGCGAGGCGAACGGAGGTGCGCTCCCGGGATGCCCGCGCTGAGCTTGTTGAGGATCATCGGGACACCGATGCTACCAGCGGCTCCGGCGACCGAATCGGTTCATCCCGGGGGGATCGAGAGGGCGCTCAAGGCGTAGTCGGCAATGTCCCTGAAGGCGGGCGCCGCGACCTCACCACCGGTGTGAGGACCCGCCGGATCCGGGTCGTCCAGCATGATCGCGATGACCAGACGCGGGTGGCGCGACGGGACGTACCCGATGAACGACGACCGATACCGGTTGATGTACTTGCGCGTCTTGGGGTCCACCGTCTGGGCGGTCCCGGTCTTGCCCGCGACCTCGTACCCCTCAAGACGCGCGGTGACCGCGGTGCCGTCGCTGCCCTCCACCACGGTCTCGAGGATCTTTGTCAGATCCAGTGACGTGCGTTCGCTGATGATCCGCACCCGCTCCGTTGAGGCCACCGAATGCCCTCCGACCCTCGCGATGACGTGCGGGCGGACGAGGTATCCGCCGTTGGCGATCGCCGCGTACGCACGCACCTGCTGAATCTGCGTCGCGGTCAGCCCCTGCCCCAGAGGGATGTTGATGCGGGACCCGGCATTCCATTTCTTGACCGGGGGCAGGTCGCCGGCGTTCTCGGCAGCGAGGTCGATCCCCGTCGCGGCGCCGAATCCGAACTTCGCCATCCACGACCGCAGCAGGTTGCGGCGGCGAAGACGGTTCGAAATCGTGATCGCGCCGATGTTGCTCGACTTCTCGAGGATGTCCTTGGTCGACATCGTCTCGTAGATCGTGCGCGTGTGCGATTCGTGGAGGGTGAACTCGTCCTTGGTGCCTTGGTTGATCGTCATCGACGGTGGGAGGTTGAACAGCGTCGTCGGGGTGACGAGTCCCTCTTCGAGCGCACCGGCCACGGTGATGGTCTTGAACACCGACCCGGGCTCGTATGGGTCGGTCACCGATCGGTTCTGCAACGTCGCCAGATCGAGCTTGGCCCGGTCGTTGGGATCGACGCGCGGCACGCTCGTCACCGCGAGGAGCGCACCCGTATTGGGATCCATGATCACGCCCATTGCGCTCTTGGCCTTGTAGGTTCGGCGATAGCCGGCAAGGATCATCTCGAACTTGCTCTGGATGTTGGCATTGATCGTCAGCTCGATGTCGGAGCCCGGCTTGGGATCGCGCGCCTCGGCGATGCGCACCGTCTGTCCCCGCCGCGGGTCACGGATCTCGGTCCGCGTGCCGTCCTTGCCCGCAAGCACCGCGTTTGCGCTCTTCTCGATCCCCTCGATCCCCTTGCCGGACTCCAGGTTGGTGAACCCGAGCAATTGCCCGGCCACCTTGCGCTGCGGATAGCTTCGGGTCGCAGTACGCGTGAAATGCACCCCGTCCAGATCCAGCTTCCTGAGGTAGTCCGAAGCCTTGATCGAGACGTGCTTGGCAAGAACCACATACGCGCGTTTGGAGGCCAACAGGCCCTCGAGCCGCACGCGATCCGAGGCATCGCCGCGTGTGACCGATGTGATCGTCTGTGCAGTCTTGGCCGGATCCCTGACGTAGCGTGCATCCGCGGTGACGAGCATCGTCGGTCGATCGACCGCCAGGGCCTGTCCGTCCGAACTGGTGATCGAACCGCGCGCCGCCGGCAATGTGACGGTGGTCAGGTGTTGCCGATCCGCCCGCGCCGACAACGTGGACGCACGGACCGTGCCCAGCCAGGTCGCGCGCAGGGCCAGCACGAGGAATGCGCCGACCGCCACGACCGCCAACAGCTGGATCCGCCGCTTGGAACCACGGAGCCCCGGGGCCGAGGATGCCAACGTGTGACCTACCGGCCTGCGCGCGCAGCGATGTAGGTCCAGCCGTCGCTCTTGGGTTGGGTCATGCCCATGAGCTCGGCGGCCTTGACCACCGTGCCATCCATCTGCGCCTGCTGAGACTTGGCAGCCGAGAGTTCCTCGCCCACGCTCACCGTGTCGCGCGCCACCTGGCCCTGCTGCTTGGTGATCGCGAGCTTCGCGGAGTTGAGCCACACCACCCCGCCGAAGAGCACGGCGATCAGCGGGATGACGGCCAGGCCCAGTCGCAGGCGAAACCGCGCCCGACTGCGCCGACGCGACGACGGAACCCCCTGCGGTCGCGTGCGTGGACGCTGCCGGTCATCCGGCCGGCGAGCCGGCTGGGCCGCTGCAGCGCTTCGGGCGCTCATGAGTGCACCGTCCGAGAAGTTCGGTGGATATCCGGCGAGCGAAAAGCCGGCTGGGCAAGGACGCAGCCTGTGCCCATATCTGTTCTATATGGGTGCAGGCGAGGACACAGCCCCCGAGGCGGAGGCTCCTCCGACAACGTTGCAAATCCAGCCCAGCTTTGCAGCCGCCGGATGCCATCGAGACTCCTGGGGCGGTGCACTAGATAATTGCCTTCACGAGCGCGCGCATGCGCGCGGACTGGGCACGGGGGTTCCGCTCGAGTTCGTCACGCTTGGCCGCCAATGCCTTGGGTATGGCGAGCATTCCTTCGGGCTCGTGCCCGCACACACACTGCGGGAGGTCCGGCGGGCAGATACACCCGCGTGCCTTGGCCTGCATGAACCGCTTGACGATCCGATCCTCCAGCGAGTGGAACGAAATGACGACCAGCCGCCCGCCCGGAGCGAGCAAACCAAAGGCCCCATCCAGCCCGCGTTCGAGGATCCCGAGTTCGTCGTTGACGACGATGCGCAGCGCCTGGAAGACACGCTTGGCCGGGTGCCCGCCGGCGAACAGCGCGGGCGTCGGGATGGCACCCCGGATCAACTCGACCAGATCACATGTCGAGGTGATCGGCCGCGTCACACGCTGGCGGATGATCGTGCGCGCAATCTGGCGGGCGTAGCGCTCCTCACCATATGTGCGGAACCACCCGGTCAGTTCCTCTTCGCCGGCCTCGGCCAGAAGGTCGGCTGCGGTGCGCGGACCGGTCGCGTCCATGCGCATGTCGAGTGGCGCGTTGCGCGAGTACGAGAACCCGCGCTCGGGTTGGTCGACCTGCATCGACGAGATGCCCAGATCCATCAGGATCGCGTCGGCACGGATGCCTTCGTCGGCGAGCGTGCCGAGCCCGTCGGCGAAGTCGGCGCGGATGAAACGCGTGTGGCAGTCCACACCCTCCGAGAAGGTCGTGAAATGTTGTTCGGTGGAGCCGTCACGGTCGATCGCGATGTAGGCGCCGGAACGGCCGAGAAGTGGCGCAAGGCGCCGGGCGTGGCCGCCCGCGCCGAACGTGCAGTCGACGATCGTCTGCCCGACGGTGGGCGCCAGCGTCCCGATCACCTCAGCGACCAGGACCGGCTCGTGCGGTATGGCGCGCCTAGTGGGCACGCTCGACAATGCGGTTGCCAAGGGTCGATACCCCCTCTCCGTTCGACGCTTCGGTGAACTCCTTGAAGCGCGCTGGGTTCCAGAGTTCCAGGTAGTCACGGGCGCCCACGACCATCACCTTGGTGTCGATCTCGGCCAAGCCGCGGATCAATTCGGGCACCAGGACACGGCCCTGCCGGTCAAGTGCGTCCTGGTCGTATGACTGTGCGTGCAACAGGCGCGACAGCTGACGCTGGGACGCGTCCATCACATCCATCTCACCGAACAGCCGGTCGACGATGACCTGCCATTCGTGTCGCGGCGCCAGCATGACGCAGCCGTCGAACCACACCGACATCGTCGCACCCTGGACGAATGCGTCTCGCACTTTGGCCGGAATCGCCATGCGAAAGCGGTTGTCGAGGCTGCACTCATATGTGCCGCGAAGCGGTGGGTGTTGCATGACGTAGGGAACTTATCCCACTTCTCCCCACATGACAACCCTTTTTCCCCATTCCATGGGCGTTCGCTCCCCTTGAACCCGCCGCTCCCCCGGTGCAACACGCGTTGTGAAACGGGCTCGTTGCACGACACGTTGCATTGCAACCTTGAGGCGAACACTTGTTCGCTCGCGATTTTGTGTCTAACGTCGTCGGTATGAGAAATGCATCCGCAGTCGCACTCCCCATCGCGCCGCACGTTGAGCGGCCGCACCTGGCCCTGGTCCCCGAAATGACACCACGCACTCCGACCCCGGCACGACAACGCTTTGCCGCGTTGCTGGCCGGGCTAATCTGCGGCTTCGTGCTGGCCGCACTGGCCGCGGTCGCCGGCGGCGGCAGCCCCAGCGCGTCGCTCGGTATCGCGGCGACGCTCGGCGTCGCGCTCGTCACAGTGCTCGTGCACGCACGCCGGGTCACGGTCCGCAACCGCCGCCGGGCCCGAGCCCGCCAGACGCGCATGAGCGCAACGGTGATATCGCTGGACGCCGCTCGGGCCGCGTGAGCCACGCCCCTGACGACCTGCGCCTCGCCGTGGTGGGCGACGTCCACGGCAATGTCTCGGCATTGGACGCAGTCTTGGCCGAGATACGCGCGGCCGGCATCCACCGAGGCGTCTGCACCGGAGATCTGGTGCTGCGCGGTCCGGAGCCCGAAGCGTGCGTGTCACGGATCGCCCTGCTCGGCTGGCCGTGCGTACAGGGCAACACCGACGCGAAGGTCGCCTCCCGCACCCCGCGACCGCGTTCGCATCAGGCAGCGGCGCGAGTGGGGTCGCGCCTCATGGACGGCGCACCGGCTGTCGGACGTGAGCCTCGCATACCTGGCCGAGCTCCCGCTGACCGTCCGCGTGCCGCTTGGACCGTTCGAGGTGCTCGCGGTCCACGGCGAACCCGACGATCCCGCGACGGTGCTGGTCGACGAGGCGACGTCGGACGAGCGCCTGCTTGAGCTGGCGACATCGCTTGACGCCGACTGTGTCGTGACCGGCCACACCCATCGCGCGTTCGTGCGGAACGTCGGCGGATGCGTGTTCGTCAACCCCGGCGGCGTCGGTGAGTCAGCGGATGTCGATCACCGCCCGTCGTGGGCCGTACTCGAGGCGGGACCTGCTGCGATCGCTGCAACGCTGATGCGGACCGACACCCCGTTGGCGGTTCCGCGCCTCTCTCCGTGATGTCAGTCGGGACGTCGAGCGATCGCAACGAGTTGCGGTCCATACCCGGTCAGCACCTCGAGCGCTGCCAAGGGCGCCAGCGCGAGCGTCAACGTTCGTCCAACCAGGTGGTGCGGGGCGCCCGGCTTTTGTGGATCGCAACGCGGCACGACGCTGAACGACAGCGTCGCCGGGTAGCGCCACCCACCACGCGCACGCACCTCGATGTCGGCGTAGCCGGCATCCGCGAGGACTCGCCTCAGCGTGGCGGCGGAGTAGTGCCAGCGGTGACGCGACGGCTCCCATCCGTGCCAGCGTCCGCCGAACAGGCGGGCTTCCCCACTCTCGGCGTTCGGAACGAACACCACGAGCGCACCGCCCACCCCCAGTCGTTCGCGTATCGCCCGGAGCGACGCATCGGGATCGGTGAGGTGCTCGAGCACATGGGAGAGCACCGCAGCGTCGTAGTCGGTGTCGCTGACCGGCAGCGCTTCGATGCCACACTCGCGGACGTCGCCCCACCCGGCGAGCTGACGCCTGGCGGCGGCGGCTTCGGCCGGATCCGGCTCGACGACCATGACCCGGTAGCCGGTGCGAGCGAGCAGGAGCGCCCGGTTGCCTGATCCCGCTCCGATGTCGAGTACCGACCCTCCGGGTGAGACCGTCGTGACTACGGGCCGAAGCTCGGCCCGCGTCAGCGCGTCCGCCGCGCTGCGGAGCATTCCATCATCTGGCAACTGCGTCGGTGCCGCCGGAACCGTGTCGACCACAGGCCAGGTGAACCCGACGCCACAATCACCGCAGCGGCGAACAAATCGCCTGGCTCCCCCTGTCCGATCATGCGCCAAGACCCATTCCCGCGAGGAGCCCGAGCATCGGGGGCAGGCGACGCCGGCTTCAAGATGCCGCGTGATATTGGCCTCGGATCGTCGCAGTGGAATCGGATTCGGACTGGGATCCTATCGGCGCGCATTTGCCGGCCTGACCGAAGCCTGAATCCACTCAGGGACCACGCAGAAACGGCTGCACCGGTTGGCGGCTGCAAACCGTCGCCATACGGCGGCGCCGAGATCGCCGTGACCACCAGTCGCAGCGAGGCTCGGCGACACCGCCTGACTCGGTTTTTCGCTCGCCATCCGGCACCGCGGTCATTTCTGCGCGGACCCTAATGGCGGCTCCACCATTCGGGGAGCGGGATCGTCGACGGCTCGTGACTCGGCCTCGGCGGGCGTGGTCGTTGCGGGCGCGGTGGACGGGGGCGGGGCGGGCGCGCCGGTCTGGCCGGTCGCGGCTCGAGGTTCTGCACCGGATGTCCAAGCAGCCTGATGATCGGTGGGATGACATCCACCGGTGCTTCGGGGCCCACCCGGGTCGGTCGCAGCGCCACGAGTCCCGCGAACATGATTCCCACGACAGCGATGATCGCGAGATATTCGACCGCTGCATTGCCTTGCTCTGTGTTCATGCCACTCCTCCGACGACCCCGCCGATTTGTCCGATCAGTTGGATGATGAGCACGCCGAGTACCACCAGCAGCGCCGCGGGCACCATGACCATGGCGACCACGAGCTGGACCTTTGGCGCGGCGCGGGCGGCGTGTTCGCGGATATCCTGGGTGCGTGCCGAGCGCAGCAGCTCGCCCTGCCGGGTTAGCACGGATGCGATCGGCGCGCCCAACTCGTCGGCTTGCAGCAGTGAGCCGACGAGCCCGGTCAGCTCGGGCACGCCCAGCCGTTGCGCGAGCGCCACGTATGCATCGCGTCGATGGCTGCCAAGGTCGAGTTCTCTGAGGGTGTACCCGACCTCGGTTGCCAGCGCGCCCGACAGGCGTTCGGCGGCCAGTCGCAGCGAGGGTTCGAGCGCCATGCCCGACTCGGTGCAGATGACGACCAGATCGATCAGGTCCGGCAGCTCGCGAACCACCTGCCGTCGCCGTTGACGAGCCCGAATCGACACCCAGCGCATCGGACCGAAATACCCCGCCACTGCGAGCAGCCCGCCGAGTGCGATCCCGAGCGGACTGGCAATCGCGACGATCAGTCCGCACACACCGCCTGCCTCCGCGAGCGCGATCCGGCTGCGCGCAACGGTCGCCACCCCCGACCGGGGATCGAGCCCGGCGGCTGCCACCGCCTCGATGAGCCGTCGACTCTCGGCTCGGATCACCAACGTCGGTGGGACCGGCAGCATGCGCGACGCGCGGATCGCGACCGGCAGTTCGACCGCGCGCGCGGGACGTTGGCGTCGACGCGACCGCAATCCCAACGCGAGTGCGGCGAGCGCCAGCGACCAGATCATCAGCGGACTCGGCGGCACCTGCGTCATCGGATCCCTTCGCGCCCGATGATGCGCCGGATGATCGTGACTCCCACGATCTGGAGCGCCGTCGCCACGATCACGAGCATGAGCCCCGGTCCCTGGCCGAGTGTGCGCGCAAGCGTTCCCGGAGCTGCGATCTCGACGAGCACGCCACCCGCCAACGGGAGTCCTGCGACGAGCCACGCCGACATCCGTGCTTGGGCGGTCGCGCTGTGGGCTTCGCGTTCCAACGCCGCACGTTCTTCGAGTCGGCGTGACAGATCCGCGAGCGCCTGACTCAAATTGCCGCCGACGACACGTTGCACGAGGACCGCGATCACCATCGTGCGCAGACCAGGGTCCGGCAGACGCTCCACCGTCGCCTCAAGCGCCGCCTCGATGCGGGCACCCAAGTCGAGGTCGGTCGACAGCCTGCGCAATTCGGTCGCCGCCGGCTCGGGGGCATCGGCAGCGGCACGCGCAATCGCCTGGCGCAACGAGAGCCCTGCGCCAATCGCGCTTGCGAGTTGCTGGGCAACGATCGGCAGCTGCGCCGAGAACCGTTGCAGATACCTGCGATCGGCAGACGACACCAATGCCCACGCGGAGCCGCCGACCGCTCCGGCCGCCACGACCGCGACAAGCGTCGTCCGCAACAGGAGCCAGGTCGCCAGCCCGCCGAGCACGGCGGCGACCGCGGTCCCCGCGACGAACGCCTCAGGGCCGAGTCGAACGCCGGCTCGCTGGAGCGCGGCGGCCAGATCACGTCCGCGACGCGTCCGGCCGAACAGGTCGCTCCCCGGCAGGCGCCAGGGGCCGGGGCTGCGCCCAAGTCGCCGGATTCCCGCGACGGCGCTGACGGCCGACGCCGATGCCATCGCCGCCGGAATCATCCCGGTCATGCGGAATCAGCCAAGTGGGCTTCGCGCTGCGCATCACGACACCATGCGTGCCCGGCGTCCTCCCATGTAAAGGCACCGACCAGATCGGCGCCTTCCCAGCGATCGGCCCGAAACCGCACGAGCGGCGTGAGTACGACGCCGTCCTCGCCGGCGTCGGATGCGGTGATCTCGACGATGCGTCGCGAGCCATCGGCCAACCGCGCCTGATGGACGATCAGGTCGATGGCATGTGCGACGTGATCGGCGACCGCCGCGTACGGCAGCTCCAGGTCCCCCATCAACGCCAGCGTCTGAAGCCTGCGAACCGCGTCCTGCGGCGACGAGGCGTGCAGCGTCGACAACGAACCCTCATGCCCCGTCGTCATCGCAGCGAGCATGTCGAGTGCCTCGCCGCCGCGAACCTCGCCGACCACGATGCGATCCGGCCGCATGCGAAGCGCATTGCGCACAAGCGCCCTGATCGAGATCGCACCACGTCCTTCGAGGCTCGCGGGTCTGCTCTCCAACCGCACGACGTGCGGCAGCGACAGGCGAAGCTCGGCCGCATCCTCGATCGTGATGACCCGCTCGGCCGCGGGAACGAATCCGGCGATCGCCGCCAGGGTGGTGGTCTTGCCGCTGCCGGTGCCACCGATGACGAGGATGTTGCGCCGCGCAACCACGGCCAGGCGTAACAGCTCAAGCATCTCGTCGGTCAGCGTCCCGAGGCGGACGAGATCGTCACATGTCAGCGCACGCGCACCGAACCGACGAACCGTCAACACCGGCCCCTGCAGGCTGAGGGGAGGAATGATGGCGTTGACCCGGGAGCCGTCCGGGAGCCGCGCGTCGACCATCGGGCTGGCCTCATCCACACGCCGGCCGAGGGGCGAGAGGATGCGGTCGATGACGTGCAACACGTGGGCGGCGTCGGCGAAGCGCACGCGGGCCGGTTGAATGCGCCCTGCGCGTTCGACGAACACCGCATCGGGTCCGTTGACCATGACCTCGGTCACCTCGGGATCGCGAAGCAGGGACTCGAGCGGGCCGAAGCCAAGCGTCTCGTCGACCACGGCCTGCACGATCGCGCGCCGTTGGGCATCCGGGAGAATCCTGCGTTCCTCGTCGAGGAACTCCTCCACGATGTCAGCGAGTGCCTTCGGGTCGACGCGACCGGGTTGCAGCGACGCCTCTCTGACGGCACGGGTCCGCAGATGTGCCACCAAATCAGGGCCCGCGAGTTCGCCGGCGCTCATCCTGCAGAGCCCTGCTCGGCCAAGGCCTCGATGGCGTTTGTCAATCCATTCTTGCCCCGCAGCGGGTTCCATCGCCCCGCCTCCAGGTCGTCAGCCTCACGCGGCGCGGCCGGGAGCTCGGCGGTCAACGGCAATCCGGCCGCATGCGTGAAACCACGCGCCCTCAGATGGCCGCGGCCCGCGCCCCGATTGATCACGAGGCACCGTTGGCCGTCGATTGCCCAGCCGTCGAGGACATCAAGGAGCGCGCGCGTCCGGCGGGCACCGGCGACCGTCGGTGGTGCGACCAGGACGATTCGATGTGCCTGGCGGCAGGCCTCCTCGATGTGCGGGCCGAGCGACGCTCCGGCATCGACCACGACATCGCCGAGCACGCGCGTGCTGTTGAGCAGCAGCCGCGTTGCCCCCTCGTCCCACCAGGTGCTCGCGCTGGCCCGTCGCGGTGCGAGCAGAAGCCAAACGCCCGACTCGTGTGGATGGCAGACCATCTCGACGTGGCTCGGCATGAGCTCGTCGATCACGCTCGTCAGATCGTCGATGGTTCGCTCAGGTGGGACACCCCACGCACCGGCGATGTCACCGCGTTCGAGGTCGAGTTCGGTGAGCGCGACGGGCCGCCCCGCGGCTGCGGCCGCAAGCGCCAGGCCACAGGCCACGAGCGTCGCCCCGACACCGCCTGCTGCTCCCAGCACCACGGTGACCGGTCGCCTCGATCGATCGGATCCATACCCGAGGTCGAGCAACTCGATTGGGATCTCGTCCGACGCCACCAAGGCTTGCCAGGGATCGCGCTCGACCACGGTCATCCGGCGCGTCACGGTGCCGTCCCGTCGGGCGCACCCGCAGGGCGCGGCAAGAGTCGAACGCCACCAGAAAAGTCCAGCGCCGCGCTCAGGCGCAGGGCATCGCGCTCATTGACCCTCAAGAGGACCGCGCCACCTTCGAGCGTCCCCGGCTCCGCGCCCGGCGCAAGCGTCTGCGCAAGAACCTCGGCCGCCACGACGACGACCCGTGCATCGGCCGACCCTTCGGCAGGTGGCGCGACAACATCGACATGGACACCTGCGACCAACACCGCCGCCGCCGCGCCGGCCGCCGCCAACGGCACCGAGACCGCTCGCTGGCCATCGCGCAGCGGTTCCGGACCCACGCCGGGGGCGCCACCGAGCGCCGCATCGGTCACGGGCTCGCCGGCAGCAACCGGGACGGCAATCGTCCGGCCCCGAACCTCGTCGAAGCTCCGGCGCATGCCGGGCAAGACCCCTGCCACCGGAACACGCACCGAGGTGAGGGTGGATTCGACCTGATCGAGGCGGGTGCCGACGGGCAGGTTGGTCATCGCCACAACGACCGTATCCATGGGCGTGTGGGTCGCGGCGGCCCGCATGGTGAGCAGGCCCGCCACGACCGCCAGCGCACTCGCGAGTGCGAACCAGCCGGTCGGTCGCCGTCGAGTGAGGCGTATCATCAGGCCGCCACTTCGGCCGGGAAGTCATGCACAGGCGCTCCGCAGCGCCGGCACCGATGTCCCGGCAGGCCACCCGCGTCGCACCAACTGCATGGACGCCACGCGCAGTATGCCCATCGCGCGAGCGTCGCCGGCCGCAGCGCCGGTACGGACAAGCCGGTCGGACCCCAGACCTGCCGCGGCAACGTCGGTGCGCTCCCCGGCCCGCAACAGACCACGTCCAACACGCGCCCCAATGTTGCGGCATCGTCGAGGCCAAGGGCGAGGGTGACCCCAACGCTCCAGATCGCCTCGTCCATCGCGGCCGGCAGCGTGATGACGTCGTACCCGATCAGTGCCGCGGCGGTCGCAAGACACGCAGCCCCCCGATCCGCCACGGCCGGGCGAGCGAGCACCACACCAGGTCGGGGCAGGTCGCACAGCAGATCCAACACGCGGTCTGGTTCGAGTGGCCGCCACCGCCGCGCACGACGTATCCGCCACCACCGGACGGCGTCGCGAGGAACGACGTACACACCGTTCGGGATCGACCCCAGCTGCTCGGCGATCGCCGCATCGACAACCGTGACCGTGCTCATGCCAGACCACGCGCGTCGCGCGGTTCGTCCGAATCGCGCATACGGCGAGCCCAGGCGGCATCGGTCGTCGCGCTCATCGCTCCTCCGGCAGCAGGCGGTACCCCTGGCCCCAGACGTTGCGCACCCAGCCGGACAAACCGGCCGCAGCCAGCTTGCCGCGCAGGCGACTGGCGTGTGTGTCGACGGTCCGGGTGCGCGCCCCCGCCGCGAACCCCCAGACCGCCTGCAGGAGTTCGTGTTTGGAAACGACCCGGAGCGGGTCGCGCGCGAGGACCGACAGGAGACCGAACTCCTTGGCCGAGAGCCCCAAGAGCCGACCGTGCACCATGGCCAGCATCGCCCGCCGGTCGACCTCGAGCGGACCAACCCGCAGCGATCCGGCAAGGTTGACACCATGAGCCCGCCGGACGTGCGCCCCGATCCGCGCAAGCATCTCGGGGTAATGGAACGGCTTGATCAGGTAGTCGTCAGCGCCCCGATCAATCCCACGCACGATGCTGTGCACATCGTCGCTGGCCGACATCAAGACGATCG
Source organism: Actinomycetota bacterium (assembly GCA_031372145.1). Taxonomy (GTDB): domain Bacteria; phylum Actinomycetota; class Thermoleophilia; order Miltoncostaeales; family Miltoncostaeaceae; genus CALMEC01. The sequence goes on from JANMKR010000025.1 coordinate 28,374, forward strand.
CCAACCCGGGATCCCACACACCTGTCGCGCTGCCCTGCCGCAAGAGCGAGACCAGCTCGAACCCGCTCATTCCAGGCAGTGCGACATCAATCAACGCGACATCGGGACGGGCGGTCATCGCGACCTGGAGCGCCTCCTCACCGCTGCATGCGGTCATGACGGTGAAGCGGTCCGCGCTGAGGTTGTCGTCGAGGAAGTCCACGACATGGACGTCCGGGTCCACGATGAGCGCCGCGAGCGCGCTGATACCGACATCGACTGCCGGTGCTGCCCGCGGAGGTGAGAGCGTTGCCATTTGGGAACCTCGCTGGTGGATGTGCCGAATGCATCGCGTCAACCGATGCATCTACGTAAAGGGCTCAGCGAGAAAAAACGTCCCCCTCGATCGCGTCACATGTTCGCTCGGAGCGGCATTTTTCGTGAGAATTCACCGCTCGGCCCACGCCAGACCCGCGTTCCCGGCACCGCGATCACCGCGCGGGAGCCTGGCGGAGCGTCTCTCCCACCGTGACCGTCTGCAGGGCACCTGGCCGTGTCTCGACGACGACCGCCGCGCCCCGAAACGACGCCGCCCTCCGCGGCGGCAGCGGATCCACAACACGCAGCACACGCCCCTGGGCATCCAGGAACACGCAGGCGATCGCGACGCGCATTCCCCAGGTGTGCACCGACGCGCAGGGAGCGATCCACAACCCCTCTCCGGCCGCCAGATCCGCCGTGCCCAGGAGCCCGACCAATCGCGAGAACCATCGGTCCGCCACGTGGCACCGCTCCAGCACCACGTCGTCGCCACGCAGGATCGAAACGACCTGCGGACATGTCTGATCGATACGGAGGCGGGACACCCCGTGATGCTGCCACCAATGGATGCAGACGTTTGAACCGACCGGCGCAGGTGTCACCGGACGCGCCGCGAAATGGGCATCCGAGACCCGTTGGTACACTCACAGAGCCCTCTCCTGGAGCCGTTTTCATGGGACAACAACCCCGCAAGAGTCCATCGAACTACCAATCCGGAACCGACTTCACGATGGAGTTCGGCAAGTTCCGGTTTCGCTTCAACACACGCGATTTTCGCGAGCGGGTGGACATGGCGGCGGCACAACTGGGATTCGTCCAGGCGGGCGCGCTGGCCGGCGACGAGCTCGATCAGCTGGTCGAACTCGTGGCTCATGGCGAGGTGCGCAGCGACGGGCCGCTGGCGAGCCATCTGGCTGAGCACCGTGAAGCGCTCCTGGGCTTCGACGACGACCTGGTGCATTGGTTGCGCAAGCTCGTGTTCCGCGGTGCGTGGATCGATCAGCAGATCAAGGAAGACCTCCTGGAGCCGGTGTTCGATGGCGACGACTTCGTCTACCGCTGCACGGTCACGTCCGATCTGATCGACGAGATCGTGGACAAGCCTGACTGGTCCGAAGTCGGCTTCAGGGCGGATCCTGCGTGAGCGGAAGCCACGACCCGCGCGACGTACTCGACGCGGTTCGTCGGCTCGAAGCTGACCTCGGGGAGATGCGGGAGCGCGTGGTACGCGAGCCCGCACATGACACACCGACCGTGAGCGTCGCCGATCAGACGGCGATGGTCGAGGATCTCGAAGTCCTCGTCGACCTCGTCGGCAGTTCGTGGCGTACGACGCGGCAGGAGGTTGCGGCCGTCGCGGCCGAGCTCGCCGACCTCAAGCGCCTCGCCGACGAGGCGCGGGCCGCGCTCAAAGACATGCGGTTCGAGCTGCGCCTCGTGCGCGACGAGGCCCGGGGGCACGAACCCCCCTACTGAGGGGTCACGAGATCCGGGCTAGCTCGACGGGCGCAGCGAGCCCTGCACCGCAGCCAGGGCGCGGGCGAACAGCAGGCCCATGGCATCGGCCGCCTCGTCGGGCGTCGCGCGAGGCGCGAGTGTGCCGAGACCCGCTGCGGCAAGCACAATCGCCTGCTCCACGAGCTGGATCCGCTCGACCGGTCCTGCCCGGCCACCGGTTTCGGCCTGAACCTCCTCAAACGCCGCTTGCTGTGCGCGCATCAGGTCCTTGAGGCGGTCCTTGAACTCGTCCGCAGCCCCTTCGCCGAACGCGAATGGGAACTCGTCACGGGAGCTCACATCACCCCGCCGAGGCGAATCTCGTGCACGGGTGTCTTGCCGAAGATGTGCACCGTGTCAATGAACCGGACCGTGCCGCGGTGCAGGTTGAGCGCGATCGAGTGGGTGCGCGCGCCGTCAGCGAAGTAGCGCACGCCACGCAGCAGGTTGCCGTCGGTCACACCGGTCGCGATGACGTAGAGCGGCGCCGATGCCAGATCGCGGGTGAACAGAACCTTGTCGGGGTCGGTGACACCGAACTCCGCGAGTCGCTCGGCTTGGGCGGCATCCTTGGGAGTGAACTGCGCCTGGATCTCGCCACCGAGGCATTCGAGCGCCGCGGCCGTGATGACCCCCTCGGTCGATCCGCCCGTCCCTAGGTACACGTGATCGCCCGTCCCGCGCACCGCGGCAGACATGCTCGCCGTGATGTCACCATCCGGAATCAGGCGGATGCGGGCGCCGGTCTCCCGGATCTCGCCGATCAGCTCCTGGTGACGAGGCCGGTCGAGCACGATCGCGGTGATGTCACGCACCTGACGGCCGTAGCAGCGCGCGACGATGTCGAGCGTCTCAGCAACCGGGGCGGTGATGTCGACGCGCCCCTTGGCGGTCGCCCCCACGCAGAGCTTGCGCATGTACATGTCGGGGGCGGACAGGATGCCGTCGGGCTCGGCGATGACGCAGATCGCGATCGCGCCACTGTCGCCGCGGGCGACCAGGTCCGTCCCCTCGAGCGGGTCGACACCGATGTCGAACGCGGGCCCACCGGCTCCCAGGATCTCGCCGTTGTAGAGTTCCGGTGCTTCGTCCTTCTCGCCCTCACCGATGACGACGCGCCCGGTGATCGGCATCTTGGCGAACTCTTTGCGCATGGCGTCGACGGCGGCCTGGTCAGCGGCGTGGTTGTCACCACGTCCGAGCCATCGTGCCGACTGGATCGCCGCGCTCTCGGTCACCGGGAGAAACTCGCCGAGCGAGATGTCCGGGCGGTTGGGGTCGACGCTCACCGGCGGGAACCTATCACTTGGGCACGTCGTACCAATTGGCGGGAACGCCACTCGAGAGGGCATCGCTCATCGCGAGCGCCCGCACGAGGAACCGCACGTTGTGGACACGGAAGATCATCGCGCCCTGGGCTCGGCACCATGCGAGCGCCGCTGTCGTGCCCGCGAGCCGTTGCTTGGCGAGCGCACCTGTGACGGCGCCGATCACCTTCTTGTTGGAGATCGGGACGAAGATCGGTCTGCTCAGAACGTGCAGCTCGGCCAGACGGTGCAGCAGGGCGAGGTCCTGTTCCGGCGACTTGCCGAGACCGACGCCCGGGTCCACAACGAGGCGTTCCCGGTCGATCCCGACGGACTGGGCCGCGGCAATCGCGTCCTGGGCCCAGCCGATCACCGCTGCCGGTACGTCGACATCGGGAAACGATTGGGGCCGAACCTTGGGCGGGCCGAAGAAGTGGGTCAGCACGATGCCGACGGCAGAGGCCGCCGCAACGTCCCGCATGGCCTCGTCACGAAGCCCCGTCGGGTCGTTGAGAATGCTCGCCCCGGCAGCGATCGCAGCCGCGGCGACGGGCGCTTTGAACGTGTCGATCGCGACCGGTACGTCGATCTCGGCGACCAGCCGCTGGATCACCGGGACGACCCGGGCGATCTCCTCGTCGACTGGCGTGTGCTCGGCAAACCGCAGGGACTCCCCTCCGACCTCAACGACGCTGGCACCTTGACGGGCGAGACGAACCCCATGCGCGACGGCACGATCGACCCCGAAGTGCGCGCCCCCGTCCGTGAACGAATCCGGCGTCGCGTTGACGATCCCCACAAGACGCCCTCGGGAGCAGTCGATGAAGCCGGTTGCGTGCCGCCAGATCACGCTCACGACATGCTCGACGGGAGGTGGAGGGAAGGGTCATTTCTCGCCGCGCGATCCCGCTCCACGACAGGGATCAAGAGTACTTCGTGTCTGACACGAACACAGGATCGGAGCGCCGCGATAAAGCGCGGCGCGAATCCTGTTTTCACCTCAGCGGGATGGGCGTTTGCAACGCCCGCGCAACTGACACCGGAGGTCATCGAAATGCGCGATTCGTCAGGGCGTTCCGACGAGGCGGAGCGCGGTCAGCACCCGGTCGACCTCGTCCGGGCTCGTGTAGTGGAGAAACCCGATCCGCACTCCCCCGCCGTGACCTTCGAGGCCCAGGTGGGCCATGAGTTCGGGGGCGTAGTAGTTGCCGTCCCACACGTTGATACCGCGGGCGGCAAGGCGTTGAGCGATGGTACGGGGCTCACGACCCGGGATGGTGACGCAGAACGTGGGCGTGCGCTCGGCGACGCGATCCGGTCCGCCGATACCGTGAAGTTGGGCGCCGGGCACACCGCCCAAGCCGACGAGAAACCTGCGGGCCAGCTCCTCCTCATGCGCTTGGATCGCGGCGAACGCGCTGTCCAGGCGGCTGGGCCGATCGAGCCCCGAGCCGAGCGACGCCAGATAGTCGACCGCGGCGACGAATCCGGCGATCGCCTCGTGGCTCTGGGTGCCCAGCTCAAACCGGTGCCCGGGCGGGGTCTCGTCGGCGGGGCGGACGCGGTCGGCCGGCCATTGTTCCAAGAGCTGGCGACGCGCCCAGGCAACGCCCATATGCGATCCGAAGAACTTGTACGGTGAGCACAACAGCACGTCGACCCCGAGCCGCCGAACATCGATCCGGCGGTGTGGGGCGAAGTGGACCGCGTCGGCCCACGCCAGGGCACCGGCCTTGTGGGCAAGGTCGGCAATCCGGTTTGCGGACGTCACGGTGCCGACAGCATTCGATGCAAGCGTGAATGCCACGATCCGGGTCCGTGGCGAGAGCGAAGCCTCGAGCGCGTCCAGGTCGATCGCCAGATCCGGATCGGTCACCGGCACGGTGCGCACGAACAACCCGTGATCGTCGGCAACCTGCAACCACGGGCTGATGTTGGCGTCGTGATCCAGAACCGTCGTCACGATCTCATCGCCGGGTTCGAGCGTCCGCGCGACCGCATGGGCCAACAGGAAGTTGAGCGTCGACATGTTCGCACCGAACGCGATCTCATTGGGCGATCCACCCACGAAGTCAGCAGCCGCGCGGCGGGCTTCGTCCATCAGCGCATCCGAGGACATGCTGGTCGGAAACACCCCGCCCAAGTTCGCGTTGTGCCCGTAGAGATACCCCGTCATCGCCGCACCGACGCTGTCCGGCACTTGCGACCCACCCGGCCCGTCCAGATATGCCTGAGTCCCGGCCAGCGCCGGGAAGCGTGCGCGGACGGCTGAGAGATCGATCGCCGGCATCGCCAAGACCGTACCCGAAACGGCGAACGAAGGCGCTCGTCTCGGGTCCAAATTGGCTTGTGCAGAACGGTAAACCGTGTCTGTGACAAAAATGGACGAGGGCGCCGCGCGAAACGCGCGACGCGACTTCCATTTTTCGCCCAGCGGGGCGGGCGTTTGCAACGCCCGCACAACTGACACCAGTTTTCCCCAAACCCATTGTCGCGAAACGGATCACGAGGTGATGGGAAGGGTCGAATCTGCGCCGCTGTGGCGTGTTACAAAGTCGGCACGGAGCTCGTCACCCGACGGCCTTCGCCAGACGTGCGTCCGGGCCCTCCACCCACCGGGCGCGAATACCGCCGGGGGCGACCCGCAGGACGCTGACGTCGGCAGCCACGCCTGCCTCGAACAGCGCGGCCGATGCACGGTCGGCCACGGCAGCTGCGTCGGCGCGCCGACACCACAGGAGCATCGTCGGACCCGACCCCGAGATCGTCACCCCCAGGCATCCGCAGTCACCACAGAGGTTGCGGAGGATGTCGATGCCAGGGACGAGCGGCGCGCGATACGGCTCGTGCAAACGGTCCTCGAGCAAGACCGGCAGATCGTCGAGTTCGCCGCGCTCCAGCGCCAGTACGAGACCAATCGCCCGCGCCAAGGTGTCGACAGCATCCGCATGGGGCACCTCAGCAGGCAAGGCATCGCGGGCCGTGGCGGTCGAGACGCGCTCCTTCGGCACCACTGTGACGAACAACAGATCCTCGGGCGCCGCGATCTGCACCGCCCGGACGTCAGGCCCCACGGCGACGATGCCTCCGAGGATGCACGCGCCGGCGTTGTCGGCGTGTCCTTCGATCGCGCTTGCACGCCGCAGCAGCTCATCCGGTGCCCAGCGGTGGGCGCCGAGTGCATTGGCCGCGACCAGTCCCGCGCAGGCCGCAGCCGCCGAAGAACCAAGCCCGCGCCCGAGCGGAATCCGGTTGTTGCATTCGACGATCAGGCCGTCCAGCGAGTCGAGCCCCTGCAACATCGATTGGCAGACCAAGTTCTCGGCGCTCTCGGGCACCTCGCCCGCACCTTCGCCCCTGACATGCACCTCGAGCGGGCCTGGCCGCCGCGTGACGATGACCTCGTTGGTCAGGTCCAGGGCGAGCGCCAGCGCGTCGAATCCCGGTCCGAGGTTGGCCGACGTCGCCGGCGCGACGATGCGGAGTGATTCAGGCGAGGAGGGCCTCGGCGATGACGATCATGGGAGCTCCCGGGCAAACAGGTCGTCATACGTCTCACGCCTGGTCACGACCCGCGCGGCTCCGTTGTCGACGAACACCACCGGTGCGCGCGTCACGCCGTTGTAGTTGGACGCCATCGAGACGCCATACGCACCGGTCGCCGGAATGCACACCAGGTCGCCGACACGCACCTGAGGCAAGCTGGCTGCGTCGACCAGCACATCGCCGCTCTCGCAATGCTTGCCGACCAGGCGGAACGTGCCCGTCGACTCCTCGTCGGCTCGGTTGGCCAACAGTGGTTCGTAGACGGCTCCATAGAGCATCGGCCGCAAGAGGTCGCTCATTCCGCCGTCCACTGCGGCGTAGGTTCGCACACCGGGGATGTCCTTGACCGTGCCGACGCGGTAGACGGTCACCCCCGCGCGGGCCACCAAGCTACGACCCGGCTCGATCTGCACCCGCGGCATCGGCACGCCGACCCGCGCCCATTCCCGCGCGACTGCCTCCATCACGACATCGGCGTAGCGCTCGATCGACGGAGGCTGGTCGGCGTGTGTGTACGCCACCCCGAGCCCGCCACCCAGGTTGATCGTCGTCAGGTCGGCGGCGCCGACCGCAACGACGAGGTCCGCGACCGCAGCAGCCGCGGCAGGGTAGCTGCCCAATTCGAAGATCTGTGAACCGATGTGGCAATGCAAACCGGTCAGGTCGATGCCCCCGGCCGCCCGGCACGCGGCGACGGCCGCCTCAGCGGCACCGCCCTCGATCCCAAAGCCGAACTTGGAGTCGAGCTGACCCGTCGAAATATACGAATGTGTGGATGGCTTGACCCCCGGGGTGACGCGGATCAGCACCCGCTGACGCGCCCCCCGGTCCTGTGCAATCCGGTCGAGCAGGGCGATTTCGTCGAACGAGTCGACGACGATCGTCGCGACGCCCGCGTCGAGGGCCTGCCTGATCTCGTCCGCATCCTTGTTGTTGCCGTGCATCTCGATCCGCCCGGGTACGAAGCCCGCCCGCAACGCCGCCTGCAGCTCGCCTCCCGACGCCACGTCGATCGAGAGCCCTTCCTCGAGCGCGATCCGCAACATCGCAAGCCCAAAGTACGCCTTGCTGGCGTAGATGATCTCGACGTCTGGCGCGTGCGCGCGAAACGCGTTGACGTACGCGCGCGCGGTGGCGCGCAGGGCGCCCTCGTCGTAGACCACAAGCGGGGTTCCGTGCGCTTCGGCGAGGCGCACGAGGTCACACCCGCCGATCGCGAGGTGCCCGTCCGGAGTGATCGCCGCAGAGGGCGGGAGCACCTGTTCAAGGGCAGTCATCGACCGCGGGACGGTACCAGATCGAGCCCTGCAGGCGTGTCGCGGACAGGCGGAGCGGAGGCGCTACGCCAACTTTTCCATGCGCAGCGAGACAACAGGCCCGACGCTGGCGGGGAGGGCTTCGATCTTGGCGATCGCCGCGCGGACGTCGCGTTCGATGCATTCGTGGGTCAGGAGCACGACGGACGCCCGCCCTTGCTCACCCGGCTCGCGCTGCAGTGCAGCATCGATCGAGATGTGTTCATCCGCGAGGATGCGGGTGACATCAGCCAAGACACCCGGTTCGTCGGCGACCTGCAGGCGCAGGTAGTAGCCGCTCGTCACCTCGGTAATCGACAGCACCGGGATGTCGGTCACGCGGTCCGGCTGGAACGCGAGGTGCGGCACGCGGTGCTCGGGGTCGGCGGTGATCAGCCGGGCGATGTCGACCAGGTCCGCGATGACCGCCGACGCCGTCGGCTGTGCGCCGGCTCCAGCCCCGTAGTACAGGGTCGGTCCGACTGCGTCGCCTTGAACCAGCACGGCGTTCATGACGCCTTCCACGTTGGCGATGAGCCGTGACGCTGGAATCAGTGTCGGATGGACGCGCAGCTCCACCCCATCCGGGCGGCGCCGGGTGATGCCCAGCAGCTTGACCCGGTAGCCCAGCTCCTCGGCGTAGCGGATGTCGGTGGGCTCGATCGTGGTGATGCCCTCGACGTGCGCCTGGTCGAACCGCACGGGGATTCCGAACGCCATCGCCGACATCAGCGACAGCTTGTGCGCCGCGTCGATGCCCTCGATGTCGAACGTGGGGTCCGCCTCGGCGTACCCGTTGGCCTGAGCGTCGGCGAGGGCCGAGGCGAAGTCCACGCCACGGCTGCGCATCTCGGAAAGGATGAAGTTGGTGGTGCCGTTGATGATTCCGGCGATCCACTCGATGCGGTTGGCGACCAGGCCCTCGCGCAGCGCCTTGATGATCGGGATGCCACCGCCGACGGCCGCCTCGAACGCCACCATTACGTCGTTGTCGAGCGCCGCCTGAAAGATCTCGTTGCCGTGGACCGCCAGCAGCGCCTTGTTCGCCGTCACCACGTGTTTGCCGTGGCCGATCGCCTCGAGCGTCAGGGCCTTGGCGATGCCAGAGCCGCCGATGAGTTCGATGACGATGTCGATGTCCGGGTCGCTGACCACCGACGACGCGTCGTCGGTGACGTCGACCTCGGGGCCGGTCAGCTTGCGCGCCAGTTCCAGATCAAGGTCCGCAACGCGCGTGATCACGAGCGGCCGGCCGACACGGCGCGTGATCTCGTCCTGGTTGCGCGTGAGGACCTCGTAGGTGCCGCCACCCACCGTCCCGATCCCGAGAAGGCCGATCCGCACAGGTGTCTGGTCCGAGATGCTCACGACGCGGAAGGCTACATGCGCACATCCTTGGCGCCGTGCGGCGGGTCAGCGCGGTGGCGCCACGGTCCCTCGATCGATCGTGTGAATACGTTCGGTCGCGTGCTCGGTCTGCAACGTCGTGTGGGTGATCGCGAACCGGTCGCCCAACAGCCGCTCCAGCTCACGCGTACGAAGGTGACAGTCCTCGTGCCGGTCGACGATCACGTGGGCCGAGAGCGCCGCGAACCCGGACGTGACCTCCCAAACGTGCAGGTCGTGCACCTCCACCACCCCGGGATGTCCGGCCATGACGCGTCCGATCTCGTCCGGGTCCAGGCCTTCGGGCGCAGCTTCGAGCAACACCCGTCCGGTCGCCCGCAGGAGTCCCCACGCGGAGCGCAGCATCAGCACGGCGACGGCGAGCGCCGCGATCGCATCGGCTCGATCAGCCCCCGTCGCCAGAATGACCGCCCCGGCGATCAAGGCCGCAATCGAGCCGAGGAGGTCCATCAGCACGTGTTGGTAGCTCCCCTCGATGTTGAGGCTGCGCCGATCTGCGCCGTGCAGGACCCACAGCGCCCCAACGTTGACCAGGGCGCCAATCGCCGCGACAACCAACACCGACGCGCCTGCGACATCAGGCGGATCGATCAACCGGCGCACGCCCTCGTAGATGACGAGACCGGCCAGCACGAGCAGCGTCACCCCGTTGGCCTGAGCGGAGAGGATCTCGACGCGCCGCAGTCCGAACGTCAGCGCGCCCCCGGCCGGACGCGCCGCCAGCCGCAACGCGATGAGCGACAACCCGAGCGCGATCGCATCGACGAGCATGTGGCCCGCGTCGGCGAGCAGCGCGACCGACGAGGCCAGGATTCCGGCGACGACCTCGACGACCAGGAACACCAGGATGAGCGTGAGGACCACGGCCAGGCGCCGGCCGGTGGCGTCACCGTGCCCGTGGTGATGATGCGCATGCGTCGTGTGGTCGTGCGCGTCCACACCCTCAGCGTACTGCCCCGACCGGCCTACCCGACGCCGCAAATCCAGCGGTCGTCGTCACGCCGCGCACTGGGCTCACCCGGAGGCGGGAACCATGAGCGAAACGTGAATGCATCCGGCGTCGGGCCGCGCTCCTCCAGCTGGGCAAGGCGGGCCGTGGCCTCGTCGATGGTTGGCAACGTCCCGGCGGGAATCCACCACAGGACCAGGTATGCCTGCGCCATCCGCTCGAACCACTCGCGCCGACCACGCATCACCTCGACGTGATCACCGCGATAGACGAACTCGCGCAGTGCCGTCAGCGACTGCCAGACGCTCATGTTGACAAGGACCTGATCGTCATCCCAGGGTCGCATGGCCGTGGCATTGCCGTCCTCGGTTTGCAGGCGCCACACGAATCCGGGCGCCGCATCCGCAATTGCATTGATCGGATCGAGCGCCGCGACGAAGCCCGCCAGTTGTGGCGAATCGAGCGGCGCAAGCAGCCGCGCGATGTTGACCTGCACCAAGTGGTAGCGCGGGTCGCTCATCAGGTGAAGGTACGTTGACCTGGCTCGTGCGTCAACTCAACCGGCGTTCGAGCGCGCGGTGGTCGGGCTCGCAGAAGCCGAACTTGCGGTATAGGTCATGCGCGTCTTCGGTATGAAGGATCCATTTGAGCCCGGCAAGGTCGGCCCCGTCGACCGCCTCTTCGACGAGTGCCCGCCCGAGGCCCTGCCCCTGGAACGCCGGCAGCACGAACACGTCGCACAGGTATGCGACCGTCAGGCCGTCCGACACCACCCGTGCAAAGCCAACCTGGATCCCGGTCCGGTAGAGCCCGACGACCCGATACGACTGTTCGATCGTCTGGATGACGAACGCACGCGTGCGCCCACGTCCCCAATACGACCAGTCGGCGAGATACCGCCACACAACATCCGGATCGATACGCGCAGGGTCGTCATCCAACTCGAACCCGGGTGCGGGCGCCTCACCCATGGCTAGCTCGCGGAACGCCGGGAGCCCGCTCGATCGAGCATCGTGGTGAGGTCACGCAGGAGGTCATCGGCGTGTTCGATGCCGACCGACAGTCGGATCAGGTCGTCGGGGATCTCAAATCCGGAGCCGGCGAGTGACGCGTGTGTCATGGCGCCGGGGTGTTCGATCAGGCTCTCGACTCCGCCGAGGCTCTCGCCGAGTGTCCATACCCCGGTCGGCCCGGTCAGGGCCGCGTCGGCGCCGGCCTGCCCGCCGTGGACGCGGAACGAGATCATCCCGCCGAAGTCCGACATCTGGCGGGCGGCCGCCTCGTGGCTGGCGTGATTGGGAAGGCCCGGGTAGAAGACCTCGCGCACGGCCGGGTGGGTGACCAGTTGCTCGACGATGTGGCGTGCGTTCTCGCAATGGCGGTCCATCCGGACGGCCAGCGTCTTGACGCCGCGCAGCGTGAGGAAGCAATCGAGTGGACCCGGTACCGCGCCGACGCCGTTCTGTACAAAGCGCAGGCGCTCGGCCACCGCTTTGTCGCGCGTGCCGACGAACCCGCCGACCACGTCCGAGTGTCCGCCGATGTATTTGGTCGTCGAGTGGACCACCAGGTCGGCCCCCAGCACGAGCGGTTGCTGCAGATAGGGGCTCGCGAACGTGTTGTCCACGACCAACATCGCTCCGGCCGCGTTCGCGAGCCGGGCGATCTCGCGAATATCGACGACCTTGAGCAACGGGTTCGACGGCGTCTCGATCCAGACCAGATCGGTGGGCTCGACCAGGGCTTCGGCTGCGATGGCTGGATCGGCCAGATCGGCGTAGGCGAATCGGTAGCCCTTGGGCTCGAGCAGCTTCGAGAACAACCGGTAGGTGCCGCCGTAGACGTCGTTGATCGCGACCGTCCGTCCACCCGGCGGGATCAGCTCCATGATCGCGCTGATCGCGCCCATGCCCGACGAGAAGCACACGCCGTGGTCGGCCTCCTCGAGCGATGCCAGGCACGCCTCAAGCGCGGTGCGGGTCGGGTTGATCGTGCGGGCGTAGTCGTGGCCGCCGCGCATCGCGCCCACGCCGTCCTGCGCATAGGTGGACGTCTGGTAGATCGGGACGCTGACAGCCCCCGTCTGCGGATCGGGCTCCTGCCCTGCGTGGATCGCCCGGGTCTCGAACTCCATGGAGTCGCCGCTCATCGGCTGTGCGCCAGGAACTCGAGCAGGTCCGTTCGCGTCAGCACGCCTGCCGCAGTTCCGCCATCTGAGACGACCACCGCGGGCTGGGCTTGCAGGTCACCGTAGATCTCCTCGATTTGCTGATCCGAGCGGATGATGCGAAGCGGGGCGGCCATGGCCTGGGTCACCGGCAGCTGCAGGACGTCGGGCCCTTCGCGGAAGACGCGGTCCAGCAGTTCCCGTTCAAGCACCGAACCCACGATCTGGTCGAGCGCGCATGGGAAGCAGTCGCCGTTGGCCATGACGGGAATCTGCGAGATGCCGTAGCGCTGCAGAAGCGCGATGGCCTCGCCCACCTTCTGGTCGGCCGCGACGGACACGACGCTGGGAATGCCGGGCTCTTCCTCGCGCTTGGCCCGCAACAGCTGAGCGACCGTGGCGGCGGGCGCGGGTCGTTCGAGCATGCCGTGCTCGCGCAGCCACTCGTCGTTGAACACCTTGGACAGATAGGGCCGCCCACCGTCAGGCAGGATCACGAGCACCGTCTTGGTGGGCGGAAGCTCCGCAGCGACCTGGATCGCGGCGTGCAGGGCAAGCCCCGCGGAGCCGCCGATCAGGATCCCCTCGTTGCGGGCCATCAGCCGCGCCGTTGCGAACGAGTCACGGTCGGAAACGGTGATCCACCGGTCGATGACCGTGGGATCGAACGCGGTGGGCCAGAAGTCCTCCCCCACCCCCTCCACCAGGTACGGCTTGATCACATCGGTGGAGTAGATCGAACCGTCGGGATCGGCGCCGACGATCTCGATCGACGGCTTCTGTTCCTTCAGGTACCGCCCCACGCCGGTCGCGGTCCCGCCGGTGCCTACGCCCAACACGACCACGTCCAGATCGTCGCCCATCTGGTCCCAGATCTCGGGCCCCGTGGTCGCGTAGTGCGCCGCCGGGTTGGACTGGTTGTGGTACTGGTTGGGGTTGAAGGCGTTCGGAATTTCCTCGCTCAGCCGCTTGGACTGGGAGTAGTAGCTCGCAGGGTCGTCGGGCTCGACATTGGTGGGGCACACCACCACCTCGGCGCCGAACGCCCGCAGCAGCGAGATCTTCTCGTGCGACATCTTGTCCGGCATCACGAAGATGCACCGGTACCCGCGCTGGGCGGCGACCATGGCCAGGCCCACGCCGGTATTACCCGAGGTCGGCTCGACGATGACGCCACCGGGTTTGAGCAACCCGTCGCGCTCGGCCTGCTCGATCATCGGAAGCCCGATGCGGTCCTTGATCGAACCACCGGGATTCATATATTCGAGCTTGGCCAGCAACCGTGCCCCACCGGGGGGCTGCAGTGCGGGAAGCCGCACGATCGGTGTGTTGCCAACGAGGTCCAACACGGTCGGGAACTCGCGCATGGAATGATGTTACTGCGCCCGAGGCCAGGCAGGCCGGTTTTCGCTTGGGCGTCGGTGGCGTAGCGTTTTGGCGACGGGACGCGAATACGGGTGATGGCACAACGAACCGACGGCGAGCTCCTCCGCGTCGCCAAGGATGATGCTGCGGCGTTCGCCGAGTTCGTCGCGCGCCATCAACTCCCTCTCGCCCGCTATGCGACCCGACGCCTCGGGCCGACAATGACCGACGACATCGTCAACGAGACGTTCGCCATCGCATACCAACGCCGCGACCGATTCGACCCGGGACGCGGAGACGCCCGGGTATGGCTGTTCGGAATCGCCACCAACCTGATCCGCCGCCACGCCCGCCGTGAAGCCAAGACGCTGCGGGCATACGCACGCAGCGGGATTGATCCGGTCGCCGCGCCGCAAACACGCGCACCGGCCATCGACTCAGCACTGGCAGGCGCCTTGGCGGCCCTACGGCCTCAGTTTCGGGACGTGCTCTTCCTGCACGCGGTGGCTGAGCTGTCACACGACGAGATCGCCGCGGCCATGGGCATCCCGGTCGGAACCGCACGTGGCTGGTTGTCCCGTGCCCGGGTGGCCGCGGCAAAAGAGTTGCGCACACACGTCGGCGACGCCACCGACCCGACACCCCAAGGAGTTGAACCGTGATCGACATCGACGACCTGGTCCGTGACTTCCGCTCCGCGCTTGCCGTCCCGCCGTTGACCTCACCGGCGGCCGTCGCTCGAACCGCGATCGCCACACCCGACACGCCGTCACGGGTCGTCGTCCGGTGGCGACGTCCTCTGGGCCTCGCCTTCGGCGGAGTGGCGACCGCGGGGTTGGCGACGATTCTCGGGATCCTGTTCGTCGCCGGTGGGAACAGCGCGCGGACAACCTCTGCACCCCAGGTCGGGTGGGGGTTGACGGTCACCCTCAACGTCACCGCGGACCCAGGTCTCGATCTGCAAACGACGATGACGCAGGTCATCCAAACGCTCCAGGCCCGCGGGACCGCGAAGAACATCGCAGGCCTGAGCGTCACCCAGACGGGCCCCGATCAGCTCAGCATGCAGGTGCCCGGAGCCAAATGGGAGGCCGATCTGGTGGGTCTTACGGACCTCACGGGGATCGCGGCCTACCGATCGACCAACATCTTGGCTTCGGGGGACAACGTCCGAGATCTCAGCGGCCCCGACCCCGGCCCGATCACGCCCGCGACGATCTTCGCATTCGGCCCGTATCCGCTCCCGCCTGACCGCGATCCGTTCGTGGGATCGGAGTCGCAAGTCAGCAAATACGCAAAGCAGACGGGTACCGACACCACGTCGGCCGACACGCTGGCGTTGCCGTCGAATACCCAAGTGCTCGTGCGGCCAGGTACCGGTTCCGGCGTCCGTATGACGCTGGCACGTCTCATTCTCGTCGCCGACGCCCCCATCCTGCGCAGCGGAGACGTCGAGGCGCTCCATGTGGACGGCTCGCGAATGATCGCGACGATTCGCCCGTCGGAGCGCACACGCATCCAGACGGCGCTCGGGCACGACGCGAACGCCCCGGTCGTGTTGACCTCGGGGGCCGGCGGGGGTCCACGGCCGATTGTCGGTTACCTCGCACCCGATCCGACCGCTTCCGACGGATCGCAGGTTGTCATCGACGGCGACGGAGAGGACCCGGCGACGCTGTTCGAAAACATCTTCTCTCACGAACGCCCGCTCGACGCCAGCGTCACCGTCAAATCGACGACCCCCTACGGAGGTATCCCGCCGATCGTCGGGGGACATGTCGCGCTGCCGACCTGGCTCGAGAAGGACCGTCTGAAAACCCTTGACTACACGAGCGGTGCTGCGACGGCCGGATTCGTCGAGGTGCCCAAGGCTTCCATCGTGCGCGTGCTCATAGCGAGCGGTCCTGATGGCCCGCACTCCTTGTGGGCCGGGCGCGCGCCGGACGGGTCGGACGACTTCTGGCTGGCGATCGATTCTCAGCCCGGCCGGTCCGGCGCATCCGGCGCCTGCGACCCGGGGGTCGGTGCCCCTCTCATCCGCACGTGCGTCAACGGCTTCGGCTCGACCGGATCCGTGATCGTCGGGCGTGTCGCTCCCCAGGTCGGCGCCGTCTGGCGGGTGCTCGCGGATGGCTCACGCATCGACGGAACGGTCAAAGACGGCTGGTTCGTCATTGTCGGGGGTCCGTCGACAGACCACTCCACCAGCATGTTCGCGATGGACTCGTCGACGGGTGAAATCGTGGCGCAGACTGATGAGCGAGGGTGGTGCCTCGGGCCGCCACCACCCGGCGCGACATACCAGTCGGTCCCGTGCAGGTAGGAGCATTGGGGCGCGGGGCCTGAGAGAGGGCCGGATTCGCGGCAAGCTGAGGTGCAGGCAGGCAGCACGTAACTTTCCACCCATGACCCGCGAAGTACGGGTGTGACAACAAGCACCGACGCCGAGTTGCTGGCGGAAGCGATTGAGGCTGCGGCGGCGTTCGAGACGTTCGTAATCCGCCACCACTCGGTGATCTACCGATACGTCGCACGGCGTCTGGGGCCGAACACCGCAGAGGACGTCGTCAGCGAGGTGTTCACGACCGCCTACGCGATCCGCTCCCGCTACGACACCGCCCGACCCGATGCCAGGCCGTGGCTGTTCGGGATCGCGACGAACATGATCCGTCGTCACCGCAAACACGAGGCCCAGGTGCTCTCCGCCTATGCCCGGACCGGCGTCCACCCCGAGATGCCCGACGCCCCGCACCACGACGACGAGCTGGGCCCGGCGCTCGCGGCCGCCCTTGCGGCAATGCGTCGTGAGCATCGTGATGTCCTGCTGCTCCACGCCATCGCGGATCTGACGTACGAGGAGATCGCGGTGGCGATGAACGTGCCCATCGGAACCGTCCGCGGCTGGCTGAGTCGCGCCCGCGCAGTCGCCGTCCGCGAACTCGCCGTCCGCGGGGTCTTGCCGACCACCTCCTCCATCGACATCGAAGCGAAGGTCACCGAACCGTGAACGAGATCGACGAACTCTTCCGCACCTACATGGCAGCCGTTCCCACCCCTGCGCCCGGCACCCCAGACCAACTCGGTCGCGATATTGTCGAGCGGCCGGGTCGAACTCGGCACTGCATCGGAGGAGCGTGGTGGCGCCGATCGAAAGCTTTGGTCGGAGGTTTCGGCGTCGCCTCTTTGGCTGTTGTGCTGGGACTTCTCCTCGTTTGGGCACCCAGCCGACCTGACGCGACGACGTCCATCGGCGAGCCGCGGGTTTCCTGGGGCATGACGGCGGTCGTCACAGTCGAGCCCTCGCCGGGAGCCAGTTCCGATGACTCAGTCGCCCAGCTCATCAGGGCGCTCCGGGAGCGAGCCCGCGCGCGCGACATAGCCGGCCTCAGCGTCGACCGGGTCGCGCCAGGTTCACTGCGTCTCACCATCCCCGGAGCATTCAGTCGTGCCGATGTCGAATCGCTGCTGCACTTCCCTGCTATCGACGTCTACGAACTCTCACGCTCGCAGATCGCATCAGGACCAGGGCTGGCCGACCTGGCCGCCGCAGCGCGAAATCTTCCCGGACCGGCTGTTCGCTACCTGGTTCAAGCGTCGCCCACAGGTGGTTACGTGCAAGTCACTTCGACGCGCGCTGAGGCAGAGGCCATGCTTGGCGCTTCGGGGGCACAGGGCGGCGGCATCATCGTTCCAATCCCCAAAGGTGTCGTTCTACTCGACCGATTCACCGGACTCTTCCCTGAGGTCGCCCTGCTTCGGGCGACTCC
>JANMKR010000041.1:0-39185 GCA_031372145.1 Actinomycetota bacterium
ACCTCCAACCAGCCCGACCGCCGAAATCGTGTGATGCGGCGCCCGGAACGGCCGCGCATCCACCATCGGTTTGCCGTGTGGCAACAACCCCGCGACGGAGTGGATGCGGGTCACCGTGATGGCGTCGTCGACGTCGATCGCGGGAAGGATGCCCGGCAACCGTCGCGCGAGCATCGTCTTGCCGCTCCCGGGCGGGCCGATCATCAACAGGCTGTGGCCACCCGCCGCAGCCACCTCGAGCGCGCGGCGCGCGGCGAGCTGACCTCGGATGTCGCCCAAGTCCGGCACGGGTTGCCGATCACAGGCGGCCAGGATCTGGTCGGGGTTGAGCGTCGGTACCACGACCTCCGCGCGCCCCTCGAGTACGTCGACCGCGTGTCGAAGGCCCTCGACCGGCACAATCTGGATGCCACGCACCAGCGCGGCCTCGGCGGCATTGACCGACGGCACCAACAGGAACTTCCAATCGCAACGCGCTGCATGCTCCGCCATCGCGAGGCATCCCGTCACCGGTCGAATGGAACCGTCCAGAGCCAACTCGCCCACCGCTCCGACTCCGACCAGGGCCTTCCTTTGAAGCTGGTCGGATGCCCCGAGCAACGACAATGCAATCGGCAGATCGTACTGTGGTCCCGCCTTGCGCAGGTCCGCAGGTGCCAGATTGACCACGATGCGGCCCCGCGGGATCTGGAAGCCCTGGTTGGACACACCCGATCGCACGCGCTCACGTGACTCCTGGACCGCGGCATCCGGCAGGCCAACGACGGCGAACGCCGGGACGCCACGGCGCAGGTCGGCCTCGACCTGAACCGTGGCTGCCGCGAGTCCGATGAGCGCTGGGCTGACGAGTTTGGCGACCACGTACGCAACCGTGGCATCGGCAGGTGTTACAGCGCTACGCCGAGGTGTGTCAATACCGTCACATCTTCGTGTCATCGGATGTGACACTTCGAAGAGCGCAGGCAAATGTGTGTCGCCGATTGACACAAAGTCGTGCGTGAATTGTCACACCTGCGTGTCGCGCTGTGACACATCCGTGTGCAACGGTGCCGCCATGTCCAAGCCTGGACACCTTGGAGAGGCCCTCGCCGGACGGTTCCTCGTCCGGCGGGGGTGGACGATCCTGGCGCGCAACTGGACCGGGGCCGGTGGCGAGCTCGACATCGTCGCCAGGCGCGCCGGGGTGCTGGCATTCGTCGAGGTCAAGTCGCGCGCGGAGGCCGCTGAACTGGATGACCCGGTCCGCCACGGGCAGCGCGGACGCATGATCAACGCAGCGCGCCTGTTCGTGGCGCGCAATCCCGAACTGTCAGGAGCGTCAGCTCGTTTCGACGTCATCGCAATCGACATGGGTCGTCGCCGGCGTCGCGTCGATCACATCCGGGATGCGTTTGAGATGGATGCATCCGTCGACACGCCGCCATCTGCGTCGAACAGACGCAACTCCGGATATGCGACCGATCGGAATGATCGTCGATGAATCGGCGTCAGCCCACCGGCGCGCAGGGCGTCCTGATGCTCGCGCGTGGCGTAGCCGACGTGCCGTTCAAATCCAAGGTGCGGCCACAACTCGGCGGCGGGACCGACCATGAGACGATCCCGTGTCGTCTTGGCGATCACCGACGCCGCCGCCACGGCCGCCGACTTCGAATCGCCTTCGACCACGGCACGGTGCTCGGGCGCCGGATGCGGCAGCCGGAACCCGTCCGAGATGCATGCATCCGCTAGAGGATCGATCGATGCCAGACACTCCGCGAGCAGGCGCAGGTTGGACCTGTGCAGGCCATCGCGATCGATGGTCGGGGCGCACGCCGCACGGACGACGACCTGCTGCGCGTGGCAGATGATCGCCGATGCCAACGTCGCCCGCGCTGCGGGCGTCAGCCGCTTTGAATCGTCCAACCCGGCGAGGTCACGACGGGCAGCCCGCGTCAGGGTCGCGAGATCGAACGCAACGGCTGCCGCGACAAGGGGACCTGCCATGGATCCCCGTCCGGCCTCGTCAGCACCTGCGACGACTCTGACGTCAAACGATCGATCGAACCGGAAGAGCGCCGCGGTGCGTGCTTGGCGCCGCTTCGCTGCGTTCGTACGAGGCGGCATCCGGACCGGCGGACGGACGTCAGCGCTGCTTCTCGCGGACGCGTGCCTTCTTGCCGACCTTACCGCGCAGG
Source organism: Actinomycetota bacterium (assembly GCA_031372145.1). GTDB lineage: Bacteria > Actinomycetota > Thermoleophilia > Miltoncostaeales > Miltoncostaeaceae > CALMEC01. The sequence continues at coordinate 2,175 of JANMKR010000041.1, forward strand.
TAGTAGAGCTTGGCCCGGCGGACGTCACCCTCGATCATCCGCTCGATGCGCTCGATCTTGGGCGAGTGCACGGGGAACGTACGCTCGACACCGACGCCGAAGCTCTGCTTGCGGACCGTGAACGTCTCACGCGACGTCGAGCCCTGCCGCTTGATCACGATGCCTTCGAAGACCTGTACCCGCTGGCGCTGACCCTCGATCACCCGAAAGTGCACCTTGACGGTGTCGCCCGCCTTGAATTGGGGGACGTCGTCACGGAGCTGCATCCGCTCCAGGCTCTCGATGACGCTGCTCACACATGCTCCTTGGGGGTCTCAGTACGCAAACCAGCGGGCATCGTACCACTCAGGCGCCGTACGGACGCACCCGCTCATCGCGCCAGCGCTCGATGGCGGCATGATTGCCAGACAGCAGCACCTCGGGGACCCCCCAGCCCGCGAAATCGACCGGCCGCGTGTACTGCGGATGCTCCACCCCACCGCCCAACGCCTCACCGAACGACTCTCGCTCCAGACTCGCGGGGTTGCCGAGCGCCCCCGGCAGCCGCCGCCCCACGGCGTCGATGACGGCCATCGCCGCCACCTCCCCTCCCGCCAGGACGAACGGGCCGAGACAGATGGCGTCGTTGGCCAGATGCTCGTGGACACGCTCGTCGAATCCCTCGTAGCGCCCACACAACAGCACAAGCTCCTCGACTTCGCCGAACTGCCTGGCGACCGGGTCCGCGAACTGACGGCCGCGGGGGGTCAGGACGACCACGTGGCGGTGTCGCTTGACCTCGCCGGCCGGCTCTCCGTAGACCGCCTCCAGGGCCGCGGCCACGACGTCGACGCGCAGCACCATTCCGGCTCCGCCGCCATACGGGGCGTCATCGACCTGGCGTCCAACCAGCGGCGAACTGTCGCGAAACGAGAAGCATCGCAGTTCGAGACCCGACTCGATACCCGCCTGGGACAGGTGCCGCGGGCGGCGCATCCAGTCGAACCACTCCGGAAAAAGCGTGAAGACGTCGATTCTCATGGAGTGTCTCCGAACAGGTCGGGACGGATCACCACCCGACGGCCGGGGAGGTCGAGCTCGACCACCGCGTCCTTCGTGAAGGGGACGAGGAGCTGCTGCCCGCCTTCGGTCCTGACGACCAATGCATCGTTGGCGGTGCCCGGAGAGACCTCGACGATCGGTCCGAGCGGGGTGTCTCCCGCCATGACCACACTGCCGATCAGGTCGCGCACGTAGAACTCGTCGGCCGCGACGAGATGGGCGAGCCGATCCTGGGAGACCGACAGGGTGGCACCGGTGAGCACCTGGGCATCGTCCCGTAGATCGACTCCGCGGAGGCGGATCAGCACACCACGATCCACGGATCGCAGCGTGACGATCTCGGCCGCGCGACGTGACCCCGCGCCGGCACCGGCCAACACCACCTGGTCTCCCGGGCACAGCGTGACGAGCGTCGCTCCTGTCGGGATGACGCGCATCTCACCGGCAAGGCCATGTGGTCGCCCGATCCGACCGACCACGACCAGGTCATCTGCGGTCACGAGCGCCCGGTCAGTCGACGATGTCAAGCGTGGCGCGGGTGCCTTGTGAGCGCCCCGCGGCCTGGGTCACCGCACGCAGCGCATGGGCGATGCGCCCGCCGCGACCGATCACCTGACCGCGATGCCCGTCGGGCACGAACAGCTCGAACACGACCCGGTCGGCATCCTCCCGCACGTCGACCCGCACGTCGTCTGGGGATTCGACAAGGCCACGCGCAAGCGTCGCGATCATCTCTTGGATGGCCGCGTTGCCTGACATGTCCCTAGACCGCCGCGGCTGCGGCGGCGGCCGCGTCCTTCTCGGCGATCTTGATGAGCTTCGCAACGGCTGCCGACGGCTGCGCGCCCTTGCCGATCCAGTCCTTGACCTTCGGAAGGTCCAGCACGACGAGCGACGGCTGGAGTTGTGGGTTGTAGCGGCCCACCGTCTCGATGTTGCGTCCGTCCCGCGGTGAGCGGGCGTCGGCCACGACGACTCGGTAGATCGCATTCTTTTTGCTGCCCACACGGGCGAGGCGAATCTTGACCACGGTCCTCCTCAGGACTGTCAGAAACCGAGTTGCGGAGGACGGCCACCTTTGCCGAAGCTCCGCATCATTTTCTGCATCTGTTTGAACTGTGCCAGGAGTTGATTGACGTCCTGGACCCGCATACCACTGCCGTCCGCTATGCGCTTTCGGTGACTGCCTTTGATGATGTCCGGCTTGCGACGCTCAGCCGGGGTCATGCTGCGAATAATCGCCTCGACGCGGTCGAGTTGACCGTCATCGATTTCGGCGTCCTTGAGCTTTGCCGCTTGGCGCATCCCGGGGATCATGCCCAGAATACCGCTAATCGGCCCCATCTTGCGGATCTGCTGGATTTGATCGAGAAAATCGTCGAGCGTGAACTCGCCCCCGCGAATGCGTTTCCCGAGCTTTTCGGCACGTTCGGGGTCGATCGTCTGCTCGGCCTTCTCGATCAGGCTGAGCACATCGCCCATCCCCAGAATGCGTTGCGCCATCCGATCCGGGTGGAACGCCTCGAGATCCTCGACCTTCTCACCAGTGCCGACGAAGAGGACCGGCACACCCGTCACCGCGCGGACCGAGAGCGCTGCGCCACCACGTGCATCACCGTCGAGTTTGGTCAGCACGACCCCGTCGAACTGCACCGCGGTCTGGAACGCCTGAGCGACCTCGACCGCCGTCTGCCCGGTCATCGCGTCGAGTGCGAGCACGACGGCGTCCGGCTGAACTTCGGCTTTGACCGCGATCAGCTGCGCCATCATCTCGTCGTCGATCGACAACCGCCCGGCCGTGTCGACGATGACGACGTCACGAGCGGTGCGCCGAGCCTCGCGCAGACCGTTGCGCGCGACCGCGACCGGGTCCGTTGCGTCCTCACGCCAGACCGGCACGCCGATCTGGCCTCCCAGAACCTCGAGCTGGTCCATGGCGGCCGGGCGTTGCAGGTCGCATGCGACCAGAAGTGGGGCGCGCCCTTCGGTGCGCATCTGCTTGGCGAGTTTAGCGCAGAACGTCGTCTTGCCCGAGCCCTGCAGCCCCGCCATCAGGATGACGGTGGGTGGCTTGGACGACATCGGCAGTCGCGCTGCGGTGCCGCCCATCAGGGTCGCGAGTTCCTCGTTGACGATCTTGATGACCTGCTGGTCCGGCGTCAGCGACGACATGACCTCGCTGCCCGTCGCCCGCGCCTTGATCGCATCGGTCAGCTGCTTGACGACCGGCAGGCTGACGTCGGCCTCAAGGAGCGACAACCGGATCGCCCGCATCGCCTTGTCGATGTCGGCGGTCGTCAACTTTCCCCGGCCACGAAGACCGGAGAAGACACCCTGCAGCTTGTCGGAGAGATTCTCGAACATCAGCAATCGGGGATTGTACTCCGCCTCCGACTGGCAGTATGGCCCGATGCTCGCCGCCGTCGCAGCCCGGATCGACCGGGAAAACCCATTTTCCGCGCTCGAGCTGCGCGATGTCGCCGAACCCGCCCCACCCGAAGGGTGGGAGATCGTGGAGGTCCGAGCCGCGGCCTTGAACCGCCACGACTGGTGGACGCTCCGCGGTGTGGGGGTCACCGACGAGCACCTGCCGGTGGTCCTCGGCTGCGACGCGGCAGGGGTGGCGGCCGACGGCCGCGAGGTCGTTGTGCATGCGGTGCTGTCCACCGCGACGCCCGGCGGGGACGAGACGCTGTCGATGGACTTCCGGTTGCTGTCAGAACGTGGCGTGCCGGGGACGCTGGCGCCCCGCGTGGCGGTTCCGTCATTGAACCTGGTGCCGAAACCCCTGTCGCTCTCGTTCAGCGAGGCCGCGTGCCTACCGGTCGCGTACCTGACGGCCTACCGGATGATGTTCACGCGGGCGAGACTGACCCGCGGCCAGTCGGTCCTGGTGCAGGGCGCCGGCGGCGGCGTTGCCACCGCGGCGATCGTGCTCGGTGTCGCGGCGGGCCTGACCGTATACGCCACGAGCCGCAGCGAGGCGAAGCGGGAGCGGGCGCTGAGGTTGGGTGCAGCTGCGGCGATCGAGCCCGGCGGGCGGCTGCCGGAGCGGGTCGACGCGGTTGTCGAGACAGTCGGCAAGGCCACCTGGGATCACTCGCTCAAATCACTCCGCCCGGGCGGCATCGTGGTCGTGTCGGGCGCGACGACGGGGTCGGATCCCCCAGCCGATCTGTCACGACTGTTCTGGCGTCAGCTGTCGGTGGTCGGCTCGTCGATGGGCACACGCGACGAGCTCGCCGCGCTGTGCACCTTGATGCAGGAGACCGGCGCGAAGCCGATGATCGACTCCGAGTGGCCGCTCGCGCGCGCGCCTGAGGCGTTCGACCGACTGCTCTCGGATGACCTCTTCGGCAAGGTCGTGGTCATCCCCTAGATCCTCTGGAGCGCTGGCCGGGCTCCGTGTTGTGGTCCGGTCGGCACCTGGCGCATGGATTGTGCGGGGACTGGGCCGGCGGGTGGTTCTCCGGTCGACACCTCAGTCATGGGAGCAGGGCACTCGTACCCCCCGCGTCGTGGGACGCCGCCTCGGCCTCGGTCCGCGCGATGCCCCGTTCGACTGCCTGGATCAGGTAGGGGCGCAGCGTGCTCGCGGGGATGATCGTATGGACCGAGCCCACGTCCCTCGCCCGCTGGATGCTGTGGAGCCGATCGAAATCCGTTGCCACCTCGCCAAGCTTCTCCGAGCGAACTGCCGGCCGGGTCTCGGCCAGCTCCGCCGCGAGACGCCCACGTTCGTCGCTGTCACCATCGGCCATCCGTCGCTCCAACTCCACGACCCTCGGGTCCGCGGCGGTGCGGGCGTCAACATCGCGTGCGAAGACGACGGCCGCAGCCGGAGCGCCTCCGATGACCGACGCGTACGAGCCCTCGACGGCGATGATCTCCATGTTGTCGTTGAGGACGCCTGAGAAAACCACGAACGCCCCTCCGTGGTACCGGGAGATCACACAGAACACGACCGGTCCGTCGAAGTTGACGACGGCGCGCCCGATCTCGGCGCCGTACTCGAGCTGCCATTTCCGCAACGATTCGGGAGAGCCGTCGAAGCCCGACAGGTTGGCGAGAACGACGACGGGCCGACTTCCGCTCGCGGCGTTGATTCCCCGCGCGACCTTCTTCGACGAGAGCGGGAAGAGGGTGCCTGCGGTCCACTGGTCCGGTCCGTCCGCAGGAAGGAACCCGCGCCGGGGAATCGGACGCGACTCGATCCCGATCAGGGAGATGGGCCGGCCACCGAGGTGCGCGTCCCACACCACGGCGGTCTCGGCGTCGGCCATCCCCGCCCAGCGCTCCAGGGGCTCCCGGTCCGTGTCCACCACCGCCCGCATGACAGGACGGATGTCGAACGGGCGCTTGCGCTCCGCGTTCGTGTCGGCGGAGAAGACCTCCCCCACCGTTCGGAATTCCCCGGGCGCCCCGTCGAGGGGCCACTCGCACACATCCCGGTCGAGAGGGTCCGTGGTCTCGGCACGGCGCGCGAACCGCTCACCCGGAGCGACGTACGCGTGGTCGTAGTAGGCGAACAGGATCTCGCATGCCCCCGCGAGGTGTGGCGCCCAGTACTGGGCCTGTCCGTTCGGCCCCATCACCCGGTCGAAGCCCCCGATCCCGAAGTTGTCCTCTGCTGAGACCCCTCCCGAATAGTCGAGCGCCTGTTTGCCGGTCAGGACCATCGCGCTGTCGGGCGTCATCACCAGAATGCCGCGCGAGTGCATGAGCATCGTCGCCTCGGCGTTCCAATATGGCTGGGCGCCGACGTTGATCCCGGCGACGACGACGTTCACCTCGCCTCCGGACTGGGTGAACGTCACGATCCGGCGCAGCGCACGCGCGACCCAGTCCATGTTCTCGGTCCCGCTGTCACGGGAGATCTTGGCGCCCGAAGACAGTGCGAACCACTCCACCGGCACGCTCAGACGTTCGGCAAGGTCGATCGCGGCGACGACGCGTCGGCATTCCGGCTCCGACACCGAGCCGAGGGAGCTCGTGGGGTCGCCCATGAGGACCACCCGGCAGATGCCGTCCGGATGCTTGGTCGTCGGGGTGCGCACCAGCCCGCAGACGATCCCGGTCTCGTTGCGACCGGGGGGCCGGTCGACCGGGACCAGGCCCCCGGTGTCGTCCAGGTCGTGCTCGACGAACGACCCGCCGGCGCCGGCGATCAGCGGGATCAGCTCGTACGGGTAGACAACGCCACGGCGCCGCGCGGGGAGCTTGCGCCGGTCGTAGGAGTCGAGGACCGCGAGAGGCTCGTCCGGTGGCTCTGACAGGCCCACGACAGCGCCGGCGCCCGGCTGGTAGGAGAAGCTCAGCGCCATCTCACCGGTGCTCCCGGCCTCGAGGTCGGCGGTGCGCACATGGAGGACCGCCTCCTCGAGACCAAGGCCCGCGGTCATCGGCGCGAGTCTCGTGCGCGCCACCGCGACGAGGTCGCGCAACGGAATCTCGACCTCCGGCCAGACGTACAAGAACACGTGGTTCGCCGGGTGGCGCCGGCCCTGAGCCTGCGCCGCACGAATGTTCTCAAGGCAGCTCGCGAGGATCCGCTCCACCTCCGGCAGGGACTCGAGGGCACCGGACTCGTCGCGGGTGGGCTCGAGGTCGCGCACCTCCGCGAGCGCCACGAGCCGCTCGTCGCCCCCACCGTCCGGCGCGGTGCAACGGAAGAGGTACGTGTCGTCAACGGACGGAAGGCGCTCCAGGGCGAAGCGTTCGAGCCTCCACACGCGCAGACGCCGGGCGATCATGGGATGCAGGCCCCTGACCAAGCGCTCCTCCACCAGCCCATCGCCCGAGCGCCGGAAGGTGAAGTGCCGATCGATCCCCCGAGTGGGATCGGAGACCGCGATCGCCACGCGCCGAATGGCCGCCTGAAGAGCCGCCCCCGCCAGCGCGGCGCCCAGCCGGTCCGAGATCTCGTCGAGGTCGACCGGCGAGCCGGGCCACGCCACGTAGATGTCCGCGACGGCCCCCGCTCCGTCCGCGACGTCGACGAGCGCGGCGATTCCGGCTGCCGCCTCACCTATCTGGGCGGCGTCGGCGAGCGTCGTCACGAGCTTGACCTGCCGACCGTGCCGATCGTATGACGCGGTGACGAACGGCCGGTCGCCGAGGACGACCCGACGGAGGTCTCGGAGCTCGCGGATCTTGTAGTAGCGGCGTGTGAGCACCTCGAGCATGGGCTCGTCCCGTCCCATGCCCGACGCGAGACGCTCGCCGAGAAACGGGATGAGCGGATGCGGGCTCGCGACGACCGCCTCGATGCGTTCCGCATAGTCCGGCGCGCCGGGGCCCGCGGCGAGGATGTCCAGCTGCCCACGCACGGCGATGTGAGCCCGTTGCCGTGCAGCCTGAATGCTCGGCCGGTCGAAACACGAGAAGCGCACGCTGCGGGCGAGGTCGCCGATCGTGGGGTGGCGCAACTGGGTCGCGACGATCAGACGGTCGAGTGTCTGGCGCAGCTCCTGGCGCATCGACTCGGGGAGTTCGTCCGCCTCACGCAGCAGGCGGTTGAGGAGCGCGGCCACGACCGGCAACTGGGACGTGGCCTGCTGATGGGCCAGGAAGATACGGAAGCAGGCCTCCGCGAGCTCCGGGCCGCGTGCCAGGTCCCGGACCCCGTAGTGGTCGAGCGCACGGACCAGGCTTCGCTTGAGGGGCTCGGGGACTCCTTCCCGCTCGACGTCGAGCGACCGCAGGAACCCGTGGAAGTGCTCGCGGGGACTGTGGACGCGCTCCTCGTCGTCGCCGACCTGCTCCACCGGCGGCCGGTCTCTGGAGAGCTCGGCCAGGTCGGCGAACACGGTGAGGATGTCGAGCTCGCGGCGAAGGAGCACCGGGTCTGCGGGCGCAGGCGACGGTTGCGAGTCTGCGAGCCGCCCAACCAGGTCGCGCGCTTCCTGAGCACCGATGTCGTAGCCCATGATGAGGCTGCGCAGGTCCGCCAGCAGTCGCTCCGTGTCGGCGTCGGCGTCCGGCTCGACGGTATCGAACGCGATGGGCGGCCGCTCGGAGGACTCGTCGCGGGCGGCGCCGGTCGCTTCCAGGCGCACGAGCGGCGCGCCCGCCGCCACCTGGACGTTGCCGGCGACAAGGACCTCGCGAACCCGTCCGGCGAAGGGCGCGGTGAGGGTGGTCTCCATCTTCATGCTCTCGACGACCACGACGGGATCCCCGGTCTCGACCTCGTCGCCTGCGGCCACCGCGATGGCGACAACCAGCGCCGGGGACGGCGCGCGCACCAACCCGTCCTCGTCCCGCGTGACACGGTGGGCGACGCCGTCGACCTCGACGAGCTGATCGGGCGGGCTCGCCGCGAGGACGACTCGGTGGGTCTTGCCGGCGACCCCGACGCGCCGCTCGAACCGGCCGAGTCGCTCGAGCCAGACGTCGAGGGTGGCGCGCCCGAACCGCACCCGGTACCGGTCCGGCCCCAGCCGTGCGACCACCAGGCGGTACGCCGCGCCGCGGTGGTGAAGCTCGATCACCGGATCCATCTCGCCGGATACCGTGGGTCTGCCACGGCGGGCCGACGCGTAGAAGCGCTCCCGCTCGATGGCCTCCTCCGTGTCGTGGGCCTCGATACCGGCCGCGAGCAACGCGATGTCCCCATGCCGCTCGGGCAGGAGGACGTCGGAGGTCGCAAGCCGGTCGAGCCACCCGGTGTCTGCGGTGCCGGCCACGACTTCGGGTCGGTCCAGCAGATGCAGCAGGAAGGCGCGATTCGTCGCGCCGCCGGCGATGACCACCGACGTCTCCGTCAGGGCGCGGCGGAGGCGCGCGCGCGCCTCGGACCGATCGCTCCCCCACGCGACGATCTTCGCGATCATCGAGTCGTAGTCGGAGGGGATGACATCCCCCTCGACGAAGCCGGTGTCCACGCGGATCCCCGGTCCTGACGGGAACCTGAGCCGCTCCAACGCTCCGGGCGCGGGGGCGAAGCCACGCTGGGGATCCTCCGCGTTGAGGCGCGCCTCGATGGCGTGACCGCGCTCGAACGGTGCGTCGCCCTCGAGCGACCCACCCGAGGCGATCAGGAGCTGAAGTTTGACGAGGTCGACACCGCACGTGGCCTCGGTGACCGGATGCTCAACCTGCAACCGCGTGTTGACCTCGAGGAACGCGAACGTGCGTTCGGTCGGCTCGTACAGGAACTCGACCGTCCCGGCGTTGCGGTACCCGGCGGCCGCGACGAGGCGGAGGGCCGAGCCGGCCAGCTCCCGCGCCTGATCCCGATCGAGGGCCGGGGAGGCAGACTCCTCGATCAGTTTCTGATTGCGCCGCTGGATGGAACAGTCCCGTACTCCGAGGGCCCAGGCGTTGCCGTGGTGGTCGGCGATGACCTGCACCTCGACGTGCCGTGCCCCTGTCACCACCCGCTCCATCAGCACGGTTGGATCCCCGAACGAGCGCCGCGCCTCGTCCCGTGCCCGCTCGAACGCGGTCGGCAGCTCCTGGTCTGACGAGACCAGCCGGATCCCGCGTCCACCGCCGCCAGCCGTGGCCTTAATCATCAACGGGTACCCGATTGCCGCTGCGTGGCGGAACGCGTCCTCGACGGTCTCGACCGCGCCGCCGCTCCACGGGGCCACACCGAGGCCGGCCTCCTCAGCGAGCAGCTTCGCGCCGATCTTGTCCCCGAGACGCCGCATCGCATCCGCCGGCGGTCCGACGAAGGTCACACCCAGACGCTCGCAGAGCTCCACGAAGGTCGGGTCCTCTGCGACGAACCCCCACCCCACCCACGCCGCGTCGGCCCGGCTCGCGCCAAGCGCCCGCTCGAGTTCACCGAAGTCGAGGTAGGGATTCCCCGCCCCGCCGATCACCACCGACTCGTCCGCCTCCCGGACGAACGCGGCCCGTCGCTCGGCCTCGGTGTGGAACGCGATCGTCCGGATCGGCTCGCCGCGCTCCGCGGCGAGCTCCTGCACAGCATGAATCAAGCGCCGCGCAGGCTCACCCCGATTGACGATGGCGATCCGTTCGAACATTGTGTCCACGACGTTACGTGATTGAGGCCGGGGCGAACACAGGTTTGACGAACATCATGGCCCGCAGGACAACTATTGGAGCACGCAGGTGGGCTAGCGTTGCGCCAGCAATCTGCGCCCCTCCATCGGAGCCTCCCAATGAGCAAGCCGTTCGTCATCAACCGCCACAAGCGCATCGTGTTTCCGTCGAACTTCTCCGCCGAGCTCGATTTCAGCGTCATCGACACGGAGGAGCAGCTCGCCGCCGTCGTGCGGCGCGACTTCGAGTCGAAAGCTCCCACGGGAACCGACATCGCCAGCCGGGCAGAATCCGGCGCGTACCCGACCCGATACCAGCTCCTGCGCGACCTCGCCCTCAACCTTTTCTGGGTCAACCGCTACGCGATGACGATGTACGAGAAACGTCCGACCCGCTGGCGTGACGTGCCGCGCAATCGCGACGACGTGATGCTGCCGATCCTCCTCCCGTGGCAGGACGGCGACAGCAAGGTCGCGACGATCGCCGCCGCCCACGAGGGGTTGCCGGCACGGTGGAACGCCGAGGTCGAGAACCGCATCCACGACATCCTGTTTGACGTCTTCCGCCACAAGCTGCACCACGCGACGGAGCTTCCGGCCATCAAGCCGACCGTGGCGGAGATCCTCTCCGACCCGACGAACCTCACCTTCTGCCTCACAAACTACGACGCCAACTACCCCGTCTACAGCGACGAGGCGATCATCGACTGTGCGGAGGAGGTGCCCGAGCTCGAGGCCTTGCACCGCATGGCCCAAGTCCTTCACAACCAGTACCCGTGGAACCGGGCCGACGGCCGGCTTGAGGAGATCGGGAAGATCGGCGACGACGAGTTCGTGGTCGTGTTCGCCCCGCGCAACCGCGAGGTGCAGAGCTTTATCCGACGCGCGAAGGGCGGCGGCGTCGCGCGGCGGCGCGCCAGGCCTCGGACCGAGATCGTCCGCCGGCCCCCGGTGCCGCCCCTCGTCATCGCCGATCGTTACCGGATCGCGCCGCGGATCGAGGCGCTGTCGGTCGAGAAGGGCGAGATTGTCTGCTCGAACGACGACGTCATCCGCAACTCCGCCTACAGCTGGTCGCCCATGACGGCCGACGAGATCTCACGCAAGACCGGCATCGAGGCCCGCCTGTACACAGCGCGGGACCTCGAGGTCCTCGCCCTCGCCGCGGCGACCGCGGCGCTCGAGCGGGCCGGGCGCGAGCCCGAGGAGATCGGCGCGGTTCTCTTCTGCTCGTGCACCAGCACGCGGCTCATACCGTCGGTCGCGACGTGGCTCTCCGGCCACCTCGGCATCTACCAGACCCATGCGTCGTTCGATCTCGTCGCCGCGTGCGCGGGCTTCCCCTACGGCCTTACGGAGGCGATCCGGATCATGCAAGACATCCAACGGCCCGTGCTCGTGGTGTTCGGCGAGAAGTTCTCGGACAAGGTCGGCTCGATCCGGACCTCGCGGATGATCTTCGGCGACGGGGCCGCAGCGGTCGTGCTCGCCCCCGCCGAGGAAGGGGAGGCCGGCGACGTCGAGGTGATTCAAACCTACGCGAGCGGCCCGGTCAGCGAGGTCAACTCGATCATCTGGCCCAATCCGGAGTTCGACAACGACATCACCGTGTGGGGCCCCGAAGTCAAGGCGCTGGTCGAGCGCTACCTCATCCAGATGATGGACGAGCTGCGTGGCCTGCCGGGTCCGAACGGAGCGGCGATGGTCGAGGCCATCGACCTCGTCGTGCCCCACCAGGCGAACCGGACGATGGTCGTCGAGCTTGCCACGCAGGCGGGGCTCTCGGAGGACCAACTGTACTTCAACATCGACCGAGTCGGGAACGCATCGGCGGCGAGCATCCCGATCGCCATCCACGATGCGGTCGCCGATGGCGTCCTCGACCGGCCGATGCGCATCTTTACCCCCGGGTTCGGCGCCGGGGCCGTCGCCGGCTACGCGATCATGCGCATCGACCCGGCCATCGTCGTGCCGGAATCGATCCATCCATCCGAGTCGACCGGTGAGCCCGCGTCGCCGGCTCGGGCGTTTTCGTGGGAGGACGCCGAGGCCTTCTAGCGGCCCTCAGGCCCGCAAACACACTCCGGCGGCGGCGGCGTCACGCGCCTTTCGTGCCGCCGGTCGCCTTCGGTGCCCTGGGCTTCGTGGCGCCCTTCTTGACGGGAGGCTTCGGCCTGCTCGGGGCAGGGGTGGCGGCGGTCTCGACCACGACAACGGGCTTCGGCGTCCCCAACGTGCGAACGGGGACCGACTCGAACTCGGTCCGGGCGGCAATGCGAGGCGTGCCCTTCGTGGGCACGACGCCGAGCGCCGCCGCGGTGGCTTCGAGGATGCTCTTGGCGTACTCGGTCTGCGCGGTCACGAACGACTCGGCGGAATCGAGTGCCGCGTCGGCGAGATTCCAGGGACCGTCCCAACCTTGTGGAAACGGCGACGCCGATTCGGCGATCCTCGACCACGAGCGCACGGTCTGCAGCGCGGCTCGTTTTGACGCCTCGACGGTGTCGATTGCGTGTGCGTAGACAGCGAGGGTCTCTTTGACGGCGAACGTGGGCACGGGGGTCTCCTTCGACTGCGATGACGGACGGTGGACGTGGGACGGTGGGCCGACTCAGGGCTCCGTCGGGGGGAGGGCGTCGTCGTCTGGACGGGCGTCTCGACTCGCGAAGCCCCGGTAGACGGCGAGCAACGCTTCCTTCTGGGACTCTGTGAGGTACGGATCCGCCTGGATCGACTCCTCGGTCGGGACAGCCGAAACCTCCGCGTCGGAGGAGGCAGCTGGGGGGCTGTCCGCCGCGAAGATCCCGGCCTGGCGCAGGATCGTCTCCGTCGACAGGTCGAGGGCGTTGGCGATGGAGTTGATCACCCGCATCGAGGGCTCGTGGAGACCGCGCTCGAGCTGGCTGAGGTAGGCGTTGGAGAGGTCGGTCAGCCCGGCAAGCTCGCGAAGCGAAAGGTTCGCGAGCTTGCGGTGGGCGTGGATGAAACGACCGAGCTCCTCAACACCGTCCTGCCAGGCGTTTCGCGGGTCGGTCACGACCTTGCCTGGACTAGGCGGTCTTCGTCGCCTTGCGGACCGGCGCCGCGGCGGCGATCACGTCGTTGGCGAACTTGTGCTGCGCGGCGAGGACGTCACCATAGAAGTCGAAGCTCGTCTTCACGAGCTCCTCGGGACTCGGAAGCGCGGCAACTCCGGGAAGGGCGGGGATCGCGGGCAACGCCTTCTCCGCGGCCTTTGCCCAGGTCGCCACGGCCTCGACGATCACGGACTGTGCTTGCTTCATGGTCTCGAGGGTCTTGTCCTGGGCGACCTTGGTGTAATCGATGGTGGTGTTCGGCATGGGATCTGACTCCTGTGTCGGTGGGGTTGCGCTTACTATAGTACGCGTTCGACCAGCAAGTCAAGAGCTGCGCGTTATTTTTCGAGCACGTAGATCCCCGGGGCGTCCGCCATCGGCGGGTGCCGGTCGCCGCCCATCGGCGGGGGCGGCACGCGCTTACCGGCACGCTCAGCGATCCACAGCGCCCAGTCGTCCCACCACGAACCGTCGTGGCGAACGGTGTCCTCGAACCATTCGTCGGCGTCCGCGGGGAGCGCCTCGCCGCCCGTGCGATACCAGACCTTCGGGCTCGGCGGGCTCACGATGCCCGCAATGTGGCCGGACGCACACAGGACGAACCGCGTAGTCGCGTTCGGGAGCACCTGCGTTGTGAGGTAGCTGCCCTTCCACGGCGTGATGTGGTCCTCCTGAGCGGCGAGCACGTACACATCCCCGGTCACGGCGGACGGATCCAGCGCAACACCGGCGAGCTCCAGCGTGCCACGGGCGAAATCGTTGCGGACGTAGCAGGATCGGGCGAAGAACGAATGCATCGTCCCCGGCATCCGCGTGCCGTCGCTGTTCCACGCGAGCAGATCGAACGCTGGTGGCGCCTGGCCGAGCAGCCAGTTGTTGACCGCGTAGTTCCAGACCAGATCGTTTGCGCGCATGAACGTGAAGGTGTTCATCATCTCGCTCGATTCGAGGTAGCCGCGCTCCGACATGAGCTCCTCGAGGTGGGCGATCGCCGGTTCGTCGGTGAACGCGCCGAGTCGGCCCGGTTTGCTGAAGTCGACGAGCGTGTTGAGGAACGTCGCTGAGCGCACCCGGTCATCGCCGTGCTTCGCGAGGTACGAAAGGAGCATCCCCGTGAGCGTGCCTCCCACGCAGAGGCCGACGACGTTGGCCTGCTTGGCGCCGGTGATCTCACGGATGATGTCGAGCGCGGCGATCGGACCACGCTGCAGGTAGTCGTCCAGGGTCAGGTCTCGTTCGCTCTCTCCGGGGTTCTTCCAGCTCATGATGAACACGGTGTGGCCGTGATCCACCGCCCACTGGACGTAGCTGCGGCCGGGTGCGAGGTCCATGATGTAGTACTTGTTGATCCACGGCGGGCTGAGAAGCAGCGGCGTCTCGTACACCGTCTCGCTCGTCGGGGTGTACTGGATCAGCTCCATCAGGTCGTTGCGGTAGACGACCTTCCCAGGCGTGGCTGCGAGGTCTTTGCCGACCGTGAAAGCCGACGGATCGATCTGCCGTGGGAGACCGTCGTTCGTCGCGAGGTCCTCCAGGAAGGTACCCATGCCCTTGACCAGGCTCATCCCGCCGGTCTCAAGGAACCGTTTCTGCGCGGTGGGGTTCGTGGCAAGGAAGTTCGTCGGGGCAAGCGCGTCGATGAGAAGCTCCGCGGTGAAGCCCGCCTTCTCCCCATCGAGGTCTTCGAGGCCGGCGGATCCCACCAGATCGTTGACAAGGCGCGCCCACAGGAGGTACCCCTGCAGCAGCATGAAGAAGGCCGGGTTCTCGCTCCACGCGGAATCGGCAAACCGCCGGTCCTTCGGCGCCGGCGCGATCGGTCCCGGCGTGTCAGCCCCAAGCGCACGCTCGCCCGCCGCGGCCGCTGCAGCCGCGATGCCGGTGGCGTACCGGGTCGCCGCTTCCATGACCGCCTGCGGGTTCTCGGCGGCTCCCTGCATCGCACGGATCCACGCGCCGCCAAGACCGAAGGGATCGAGCCCCGAGACGGGGTCCGGTCCGGCTTCGTCGTCGCCGGCTTCATTGTCATTCTTCACGTTCAATCGTGTCTCCAGTCGAGTCTGACGTTCGTACGCCGTTCCAGCGGGCCGTCCCGGGAATGGTCACATGTTGAGTCCGCCGTTGATCGAGTACACCTGTCCCGTGATGTAGCTGGACTCCGGCTCGGCGAGGAAGAGGACCACCCGTGCGACCTCCGCCGGCTGACCCAGCCGTCGCGCGGGAATGCCCTCGACGATGCGTTCCAGGATCTCGGCGGGCACCGCCGCGGTCATGTCCGTTTCGATGAAGCCGGGGGCGACGCAGTTGACCGTGATGCCCTTGTTGGCGCACTCAAGCGCGAGGCTCATGCTGAGTCCGAACAGGCCGGACTTCGACGCGGCGTAGTTCGCCTGTCCGATGTTGCCCCGCTCGCCGGTGACCGAACTCATGTTGATGATACGCCCGTAGCCACGGGCGATCATGTGCGGCAGGGCGGCCCGGCACATGTTGAACGCGCCGCCGAGGTTGACGCGCAGCACGTGGTCCCACTCCTCGGGCTGCATCTTCCGCACCGTGCGGTCCATCGTCACACCGGCGTTGTTGACGAGGATGTCGAGGCGCCCGTGGCGGTCGATGACTTCGTCGACGACCCGCTGGCAGTCGGCGTGATCCTCAATCGTCCCCTGGTGGATGGATGCCCCGTGATCGGCGTGCTTCTCGAGGAAGGCGTCCGCCGCCGCGCCGTTCCTCGAGTAGCCGGCCGCGACCCGTGCGCCCTGGGCGATCAGGATCTCGCTGATCGCGAGCCCGATGCCTCGGACGCCTCCGGTGACGAGCGCGACCTGGTCCGCTAGTTCTGACGCCATCTGCCCTCCTCTGGGGGATTGTCGCTCGTGCGCGCGCGTACGGCCGCCGGGGTCATCCTTCGCGCCGCGGCATGATGAGCGCCTCGCCGGTCAGCACGGCCTCTTCGCCACGCTTCACGACGGTCTCGAGCACGACCCTGCCCTTCTCGGCGATGATTTCTGTGATCGTCGCAGTCGCCGTGAGCACGTCGCCGGGTCGCACGGGCGCGAGCCACCGAAGCGTCTGGGACATGTAGATCGCACCCGGCCCTGGCAGCTCCGTTCCGAGCACCGCGGACACCAGGCCAGCGGTCAACATGCCGTGTGCGACACGACCCTTGAATGGGGACTGTGCCGCCCACGCCGCATCGACGTGCGCGGGGTTGTCGTCGCCCGAAATCCGCGCGAACCTGTCGATGTCGGCTTGCGAGATGCGCCGGGTGACGCTCGCCGAGTCGCCGACGTGGAGCTGGTCGATGGTCTTGCCGTCGCCGTGGGCCGTGAAGCCGGACCCGTTCGTCACGAGACCGAGGGCGGCCGCGGGCCGCGACCAGATCGTCATCGCCCGGCTGCAGAGCTCGGTCCAGTCGTCGAGTACGCCACGCCACAGTTCGGTCGCCGAGTCCCCGGCTTGCAGCGCAGCGTCCATCCAGGTCAGGCCCGAGAGTGGCCCGTGCTGCGGGAGGCTGAGCGGTTGATCTTCGGGCATACGGCGCCTTTCGGTGGTGTTCGGTGTCTGCCGCCGGGGCGACGGGCCTCGGGATCTCGGATGAATCGTGGGTTGGGTGCGCGCGGAGGCGCGTCATGTGTTGTGCTGCTCATGGCTCGGGCGCGACCGCGGGGTCGTCCTGCGCCGTGTCCGGATAGGTGCTGAAGAACGTCTCGAGCATGTGCTGGTAGCCGCGAAGCGCCCCCGCCCACCCGTCCAGGTAGGTCCGTCCGGCGTCGGTCAGCGCGTAGCGTCGGCGTGCCGGACCACCGTTTTCGGTATCCCAGTCGGACTCGAGGAGGCCGTCGCGCTCGAGTTGACGGAGCGTCCGGTACACGCCTCCCGGGTCGACGGTCTCGAAGCCGAACAGCGTCAGCCGCCGGATCAGTTCATACCCGTGGCTTTGCCACTGATCGAGCGACAACAACAGGAAGGGTTGCACCCAGCTCTTCGGTTGGCCGTGAACCTCACGCTGCGGGGTGGCTCGATTCGCTGGGCCGTCGCTCATAAGTGTAAACTACACGTATCTGTCGGGGTGGGCCGAACGCGTGACGTCATACGGGTGCACGGGTTGGCGGGCGACGAGCGCCCGCGTTCGGTATGTATGACTTGCTACGTTTGGCGGATGACAATGCGGAGCGTTCAGATTCATCCAAGCGATGCACCCGCGATCACCGAGAGGGCCAAACTGCGTGGGGTTGCCGCGCGCTCGGCGCCTCGGCAGGATGCTGAGCGGTGGCACCTCAGCGGCGACAGCGTGTGAGACGCTCGGCTGGTAACCATTGACGGGAGACCCCGTCATTCCGGGGGTCGCGGGGGGTATCGCCGGCTGGGGGATGATCCATGGCCGCTTCCAGCCCTTCCATAACGGGCATCTCGCCTACCTGGTCGGCGCGGCAGCCCGGTGCGATCGGCTCCTCGTCGGGATCACCAACCCCGATCGGCTCCACCTGCGCCCTACTCTGGAGGATGCCACCCGGCACCTGCCTGAGGCCAACCCGTACACCTACACCGAGCGCCTGCTGATGGTCAGAGCGGCCGCGCAGGCGGCCGGCGTCGGAACCCTCGAGGTGATTCCGTTTCCCATTACCGAGCCCGGAATGTGGCCCGACTACGTCCCGGCCGGGACGGTGCACTTCCTGCGCGTCTTCTCGCCGTGGGGCGCGGCCAAGCTCGAGCGGCTGCGTCAGCGCGGCTACCACGCCGTCGTCTTGGACGACGGCGCCGCCAAGAACGTGTCGGGCCAACAGGTCCGGGCGGCAATCCGCTCTGGTGGTAACTGGAGGGCCCTCGTGCCGCCTGCCGTCGCCGCGATCCTCGACTCCCTCCCACCTCCGCATGCGCTCACTCCTCGTCCTGCTGCTTGACGGCCTGGGCGATCGCGCCTGCGCCGCATTCGACGGGCGCACCGCGAACGAGGCAGCCCGGACGCCGCACCTCGACGCACTGGCGGACCGCGGATCGTGTGGCCTGCTCGCGCCGCTCGGCCCGGGTCGGGCGCCTTCGAGCGAGGTGGCCCACTGGGCGATGCTCGGCTACCACCCGCACGAGTTCTCGGGCCGCGCGGTGCTCGAGGCCCTCGGTCATGGACTCGACATCGACTACGGTGAGGTCGTGGCCCACGCCGCGCTGCGGCCGGCCGATCGGCGTGACGGCGCCCTGTGGGTCACCGGCCGCGCGACGGCGGCCGACGCCGATTCCGCGCGAATTCTCCTCGAGAGCTTCGGTCGGGTCGGGATCGGGGATCTCAGCCTGCACGTGCATCCGACCGGACCGGGGGAGGGCCTGCTGAGGATCGCCGGCGGCGCCAGCGACGCGGTCACGGATACAGATCCGTTCTTTCGCGACCGGTACCCGGTGCTGCGCCCCCTCCCACTCACCGAGGAGGCCGAGCAGACGGCCCGGGCGGCCGAGCTGTGGAGCCGGTGGGCGGTCCGGGCGCTCGCACGTCACCCCCTCAATCGCGCCCGTGCGGCGCGGGGGGGCCCGCCGCTGGCCGTCGTGACGCTCAAGTGGTGGGCGCGGCTGCGGGAGGCACCGAGCATGCGCGCCCGTCACGGCCTGGACGGCGCGATCGTCGGAGCGTCACCCTTCCTGGCCGGGCTCGCCCGGATCCTGGGGCTGGGGTTCGTGCAGTGCGCGGAAGGCCCGGACCCCGCCGCCGCCCTGGCACGGCGGCTGGATCTGGCGCGAGGGCTCCTGGACGAGGGCGCCACCTTCGTGTTCTGCCACCTCAAGGCCACCGACGAGGCAGGGCACACGAAGGATCCGCACGTCAAGCTGCGGACCATCGAGGCCGCCGACCGTGCGCTCGCCGACCTGACGGGCCGGTTCCCGAACAGCGTGATCTGCGTAACGGGCGATCACGCCACCCCCACCTCACCCGAGGTCATCCACTCCGGCGACCCGGTGCCGTTCGTGCTGGCGGGTCCGGGCGTTCGCGCGGACCGGGTGACCCGATTCGGCGAGATCGACTGCGCCGAGGGCATCCTGGGACGGCTCGCCGGCGCCGACATGATGCCGGTGCTTCTGAACGCCGCTGACCGGCCGCTGTTCCTGGGCTCGCGCCCCACCCCGACCCCGGGCGCGAGCGGGGTCCCGCTGGATATAGAGCCGCTCAGGGCGTAGTGGCGGGCTCCTCGGCGGTCAGGCTCTCGGCGATCGTCGCGCGCTGGATCTCGCTCGTCCCGGCCGGGATCCGCAGGTTGCGGGCGACCCGGTAGATGCGCTCGATCCCCGTCTCGGTCAAAAGGCCCCGCCCACCGTGAACCTGGATGGCGCGGTCGGCAACCCGCAGGAGCGCCTCGTCGTTCCATGCCTTGAGCGCCGACACGTCGCGGCGCATCGCAGGGGTGACCTTCGCATGGAAAAGATCCGCCTCGTCCAGGCGCGCAAGGAGCTCGAGCGAGAGCGCCCGCATCGCCTGCCAGTCCATGTACATGTCGCTCAGCATCTCGGCAACCGGGCCGAGCCCCTCGATGGGACCGCCAAAAGCCTGGCGAGCATGCCCATAGCGGACCGAGCGATCCAGGCAATGCCAGGCCAACCCGCTGCACATGCCCCCGCGCCGGGTGCGCGCCCAGTTGATCCACAAGAGCGCCAGCGGAAGGCCCTCCCCGACCGTCCCGATCACCGCGTCGGCGGGCAGGCGCACGTCGCGAAAGCGCAGGATGCCGGTCTGACCGTCGGCCATCAGGGTCTGCTGCACGGGCCCGCGCTCCACCCCAGGGGCGTTGAGCGGGACCAGGAACGCGGTCAGCTCCCTGCGCCCCGCGCCCTCGACCCGGGCGAGCACCTGCGCGAGCTCCGCGAATGGGGCCCCCGTGATCAGGTGCTTGACGCCGTTGAGGACCCAGTCCTCGCCGCGGCGTCGCGCCGATGTCTTGAGCGCGAGCGCGTCCGAGCCGGCGCGGGGCTCGGTCAGGGCGAACGCCGCGTCGATGCGGCCCGCCAGATAGTCGTCCAGGTAACGGTCCCGCGACGCGCCGCCCCAGTGGGTAACCAGCGGGCTCGGGCCGTCCGTCCACGCGAGCATCCACTGGGCGCCCCGCAGTCCGTGGCGGTAGACCTCCTCCTGGACGTAGAAGCAGTCCACAAGGTTGAGCCCCAGGCCCCCGTGGGACACCGGTAGGTGCGCGCAGTAGAGCCCGGCCTCCGCGGACGCCCGCTGCATGCCGCGCTTGAGCTCACGGACGTCGGTGGCAAGACGGCCGTCGGCCTCGAGCGCGAACGCGGTGTCCGGACGCGTGCGCTCCAGCTCAGCGACCATCGGCAGGGCCACGTCGGCCACGAACGCCCGGACCCGCTCGAGCGCGCTCCGACCGGCGGCAGACGGCGGGTAGCCGAGCGAGAAGGACGGCGGCTTCATCGGGGTGCCCGCCTGCTGCACACCTGGGCCTCGAGCGCACGCGCGGCGTTATCGGCCAAGTACATCGTCTGAGTCGCGACCACGGTCCCATACTGCCAGGCGCGTCCGCATGGTTGCGATACCGCGATCATGGTCGGTTGGAGCACGTTCGCCACTGCCCACCCCCGATCTCGCGGCGTGCGAAGCGCCTGTCGTGCGCGACCGCCTTCCTCGTGACGGTTCGCGCCGCCGGTGGCCATCGCGTCCATCCCGTGCGTCCGCTCGTCCGCCCGGCGGCTTGTCACGGCGCGACCGGCCGTGTCAGCGCCGTTGGAGGGACTGAGTTAGGCGTCCGGCGGCGCGAAGATCGCTCGCGCGAATCCCTCCGCATCGAACGGCTGCAGGTCCTCGAGGGCCTCCCCCACGCCGACGAGCTTGACGGGGACGCCGAGTTGATTTTGGATCGACAGGACGATCCCGCCCTTGGCGCTGCCGTCGAGTTTGGTCAGCACGACTCCCGTCAGCGTCGCGACGTCGTTGAAGAGCAACGCCTGACTGATGCCGTTCTGGCCGGTCGTCGCGTCGAGGACGAGCAGCGTCTCGTGTGGGGCCTCTGGGTCGAGTTTGCCCGCCACCGACGCGACCTTGCGCAGTTCCTCCATCAGGTTCTTCTGGGTCTGCAGGCGCCCGGCGGTGTCGATGATGACGACGTCGGCGCCGCGGGCCCGTCCGGCGGCGATCGCGTCGTACGTGACCGCACCCGGATCCGCTCCGGGAGCTTGGCGGATGATCTGTGCCCCTGAGCGCTCCGCCCAGATCTGGAGCTGTTCGCCAGCCGCCGCCCGGAACGTGTCACCGGCGCCGATCACGACCTTCTGCTCGAGTTGGCTCAGCCGGTGGGCGAGCTTGCCGATCGTCGTCGTCTTGCCGCTGCCGTTGACGCCGATCACGAGGATCACGGTCGGCTCGCCATCGAGCGGGATGCGCGCGGGTTCGGGGGCCATCAGCCGCGCAACCTCGCGCCACAGACCCTGGGCCAACGTCGCGCCGCTCGTCACGCGCCCCTCACGGGCCTCCTGGCGCAGGTGGGACACGAGCTGGTCCGTCGCCTCCATCCCGCAGTCGGCGAGGATCAGCGCTTCTTCGAGGTCGTCCCAGGTCTCCTCCGTGACGAGCTTCGGGGCGTAGATCGCAGCGAGCTGCGGCGAGATCGCCTGCTGCGTGCCGCCACCCAAGGAATCGCGCAGCCGACCGAACAGGCCTCGGCGCTTGGGCGCCTCGACGTCCTCGGGCACGGCATCTTCGACGGGCAGCTCAAATAGCTCCGCCCACGGAACGAGTTCCGGGTCCATGACTACGAGTTCACGAGACGAAGCTGGCGGCGCACATACGGTCGCGCCGGGCCTTCGACCGAGCGCGACAGCTGGCGCGACAGCACCTGGCTGGCGCCGTCCTGGCCCATCGTCACGCCGAACAGCGTGTCGGCGATCTCGACCGTCGGCTGCTGGTGGGTGATGACGATGAACTGCGTCTCGTCCGACAAACGCCGCACGACACCCAAGAACCGTCGCAGGTTGGCGTCGTCGAGTGCGGCCTCCACCTCGTCCAGCAGGTAGAACGGCGCGGGTCGCGCGAGCGCGAGCGCCAGGCAGAAGCCCATGGCGATCAGCGAGCGCTCACCACCCGACATCAGCGAGAGCGCCCGGGCACGCTTGCCGGCGGGCACGACCTCGACCTCGACGCCTTCGTCGCCGCCCTCCTCATCGGGCTCGACGAGCCGCAGCCTGCCGGTGCCTCCTGGAAACAGGAGCCCGACGACCTCGGAGAACCGCTCGGACACCGCCTGGAAGATCGCCTCAAAGCCTTCGCCGACCGCCGCGTCGAGCTCGCCAAGGTGCCCGCGCAAGGCCTCGCCGCTTTCGTGCAGGTCCTTGACCTGCTCGTCGATGTGCGCCTCACGCTCAGCGAGTTCGGTACGTTCGGTCGCCGCCAACTCGTTGACTGCACCGATGCCGAGTCGCCGCCGCTCCAGATCTGCCAGACGTGCGGCAACCTCGTCGGGGTCGAGTGGCTCATCGGGCGCGACCTCGGGGACCGGTCCCGCCTCAGTCGAGCGTTCCTCGGCCAGACGCAGCTCGACCTCGGCTGCGTGGAGTCGCTCGCGCACATCGGTGGCGGCGGCCTCAGCGGCCTCGACGGTCCGCAAGGCCTGTGACAGCCGCTCCTCAGCCGTGGTGAACGCACCTCGTGACGCGCTGACCTCCGCGGCGGCGGCCTCGACCCGGGGGGCCAGCTGATCCGTTGCGGACTGCAGGGCCGACGCGGCACGGGCGACCAGCGCGAGGTTGGCCGGCAGCGTGTCAGCCGCACCCACCAGGGCACGAGCCGCCGCCGCTTGCGCCTGGATTTCGGCAGCCTGGGCATCAACGACCGCGGCGTGGGTCCGCGCGTCGCGAAGCTCGCCCCGCAGGCGCTCCAGCTCGCTCGACCCGACCTGGGCGGCCTGACGGGCTTGCTCGACCTGTTGCTGGGCTCCGCCCACGATCTGGGCCAACTCCTGACGGCGGCCGGCGGCGTCATCGACCGCCCGCTTGGCTTCGGTCGCCTGATGCTGGGCAGCCTCGGCATCGGCACGCAAGCGCTCGAGTCGTTCGGCCCGCGCGGCGGCCTGCGCGCGCTCGGCCCCAAGGCGCTCAGCGATCCTGGCCGCGGAGCGTTCCGTCGCGGTGGCGCGCCGACGGACACGATCACGCTCATCAGCAACGCTCGTGATCGTCGCACCACACGCCGTGACCGCGGCCTGCGTGCCCTCGGCGACCTCAAGGGCGCGTCGATGCAGCGCCTTGCGGGCCCATGCCCCACGACTCGTCGTGACCGTGCCGTCGGCGGGACGCAGGACGACGCCGTCACGGTTGACGAATACGCCGACATCAGTGGGGCGAACCGCGTCCAGATCATCGACAAGCCACACGTCTGCCAGCAGACGATCGACGTGCGTACGGCTGGCCGCGGGACATGCCACGATCATCTGGGACAGGGGCCGCGCCCCTACCGGAGCCGACCCCTGCGCCCGTGCGGCTGCGGGGATGACCACCGCCGACGCGCCATCGTCAATCAGCGCCCGTGCATCGGGAACGGCAGGGGCGACCGCCGCGTCGACAAACGCACCCAACGCACCGGCAACCGCTCGCTCGAGACCGGCCTCGACCTCAAGCCCATCACCCAGCGCACCCCGCGGTGCATCCCCCGCTTCGGGCGCCAGGCGTCGCGCCTCGGCAGCGGCGTCACGGTGGCGCTGCTCCGCACCGCGTAACTCGGCCGTACGGTCCTCAAACCTCGCGGTGATCGCGGCGAGCCGCGCACGATCGCGTTCGACACGTTGCGTTGCGATCTCGTCACGTCGCTCCGCACGCGGGAGCACCTCGGGTGCGTCCAACTCCATCTGGCCGAGGGCGGTCTGGGTGCGGGCGATCGCCTGGCGGGCAAGGGCGAGCCGGCGTTCGCCGTCTGCGACCGCCCCATCACACCCTGCGATCTCGGCTCCCATGCGTCGAACGGCCTCGGTGGCCTCGAGCTCGACGCCGCGCAGAGCGATCTCGGCTTCCTCGGCCGCATGCGCCGCTACTTGGGCGGCGGTAAGAAGCGCAGCGGCGTCAGCGAGCTTGCCGCCGAGCGCATCCTCCTGCGCTTGGAGTTCGACCAGACGCCGCGCGGCATCGGCACGCGCCTTGCCCAGCCGCTCCTGGCGGGCCTCGAGCTCAATCAGGCGCTCGTGCGCCAGCTCGGCCCGGCCACCCACGCGGTCCGCCGCCCCGCCCAATGTCGCCGCCAGCACCTCGGCCTGTTCCAACACGCCGACGGCCTGAGCCCGCGCGTCGGTCTCGACCAGACGCAGCGAACGCGCCGCGTCGAGCATCTCGCGGACCTCGCGATCTGCATCGACTTGAACAACGTGTGTGGCTGCGGCCGCGTGCAGCGCTGCGGCGGCCGCGACAGCACGTGCGGCACGTTCGGTGTCGCGGAGTTCGGCGATCTCGATCTCGAGCGCTGCGGCGCGTTCGGCTGCGCGTGCCTGGCGCTCAAGCAAACGGGCCCGCGACGACAGTTCGGTCGCAAGGTCGCGAGCGCGGTCGAGCTTCTCGGCGACCCGCGTCAGCTTCTGCTCGGCGCGGCGGCGGCGGCGTTTTGCGACGCCCACGCCGGCCGCCTCGTCCAACATCGCACGACGCTCACCGGGCTTGCTGGTCGCGAGCGCCTCAACCTGGCCCTGGCGGATGACCGCCAACGAATCGCCTCCAAGTCCGCGCGCCGAGAGCGACTCCTGCAGATCGAGCAACCGACACGAGGCGCCGTTGACACGGTAGTCGGAGTCACCGGCGCGGGTCAGACGGCGCCCCACCTCGACCTCGGCGGGTCCGTCCTGGTCACCGTCGAACTGCAACGCGACTTCGGCCAAACCGGCGGGCGGGCGGGTTGCGCCACCCTGATACAGGATGTCGCCCATGCCCGGCGCCCGGAGCCTGCCGGCACGCTGCTCACCCAGGGCCCACACAATCGCCTCGGCGAAGTTGCTCTTGCCGGAGCCGTTGGGACCGACGATGACGTTGAGCCCTGGCCCCAGATCCAGCGTCACGTCACCGGCGAAGGACTTGAACCCGCGGATCTTGACCCGTCTCAGCATGATTGTGTCCCGGTGAGTCCCGCGATGGCCTCCGTCGCTGCGGCCTGTTCGGATGCCTGCTTGGAGCTGCCTGTGCCCTGCCCTGCTTCGTCTCCACCGACGAGCACGCGGGTCGTGAAAATGCGCGCGTGAGGCGGCCCGTCACGCCCCACGACCTCGTAACGGACCTCGAGCCGGTCGCTCGCGGCCAGCTCCTGCAGGGCGGTCTTGGCATCGCGCTGCCCCAGCGTCGCCGCGTCAATGACGGCCTCGAACGCAGTGAGCACGGCCGGTGCAGTGCGTTCGTGGCCCAGATCGGTCCAGCACGCGCCGATCAAGGCTTCGATGAGCGCCGCCTGCACGCTGATCTGACCGGCCATATCACGGGCCGTCGTCCGCTGACGGTTCGGCGCCCCTGCGACGAACTGCTCCACGAGCCCCTGATCGCGCGCGACCGAAGCACACGCCTCGCGCGCGACGATCTGCTGGCGCATCCACGCCAGGTCCCCTTCCGAGGCCTCCGGATGACGGGTCAGGAGTTCGGACGTCACGACGAGCTCGAGCACGACGTCGCCAAGGAACTCCAGCCGCTCATACGAGACCGCGCGCGACGGCGCCCACGAACGATGCGTGAGCGTCTCCGTGCGCCGCGCGGCTGGCAGGAGGAGTGCCAGTTGCGAAAGACCAAGGGGCGATTTGGTCGGGGTCGGCGACGTGTGGGATCAGCCTCCGGCGGACGCGACGACGTAGTCGACGGCGTCGCTGACGGTCAGGATCTTTTCTGCGTCCTCGTCAGGGATCTTGACACCGAACTTGTCCTCCATGCTCATGATGAGCTCGACCAGGTCGAGCGAGTCGGCGTTGAGGTCCTCTTGGAACGATGCGCCGTCGCGTACCTCGTCGGGACTCACGCCGAGCTGTTCGACGATGATTCCCTTGACCTGTTCGAAGGCTGTCTCGCGGTCCACTCGTTTCCCTTCGCAGATTGCGTTGCCTAGTGCGGAAGGACGTTACCAACGCATGCGGACGCGTATCCATGTGCCGCTCGCTCGGATGCACCTATGACGGCGGCGCGAGTCCCGCTTCGATGCGTTGGACCAGCTGCCCTTGAACGCCACGTGCGCACAGGCGGATCGCGTTGGCGATGGCGTAGCCGCCGGCGTTGCCGTGACCGATCACGACCAGCCCACGCACCCCGACCAGGTAGGCCCCGCCGTATTCGTCCACGTCGAACTTGGCGCGCAGCCGACGAATCGCCGGGCGGGCGAGCAAACCACCCAACTTGCCGCGAAGCGTCGCGTTCAACGTCGACTTGATCTCGCTGAACATCACCGCTCCGGCCCCTTCGTACAGCTTCAGTGCGACGTTGCCGGTGAACCCGTCGGTGACGACGACGTCGACCGAACCCTGCGGAATGTCGCGCCCCTCGACGTTGCCGATGAACCCCTCGGTGCCCTCCAGCGCGGCGTAGGTCACCTGCACGAGTTCGCTGCCCTTGCCGGACTCCTCGCCGATGGAGAGCAGCCCGACCCGCGGCGAAGGGATCAGCAGGACGTCGCGCGCGAGCAAACGGCCCATCACCGCGAACTGCTGCAGGTATTCCGAACGACTTTCGTGGTTGGCACCGGCGTCGAGCAGGACGACAGGCCCGCGTGCGCTCGGGAGGACGGCCGCGATGCCCGGTCGGATGACACCAGGCAGCCGGCGGATGTACAACGTCGCCGCGGCCAGCATCGCGCCCGTGTTTCCCGGCGACATCACACCCTGAGCACTGCCGTCCGCCACGAGCTTGCATGCGACGACGAGCGACGACTCGGGTTTGGCGCGAACGGCTTTGGCGCCGTCCTCGTCCGAGCCGACGATATCCGGCGCATGGACGACCTGGATGCCGTCCGGGGCCCCGCCCTGCGCAGCGAGCTCAGCCGTGAGCAGCGCCTCGTCACCGACCAGCAGGACACGTACGCCCTCACGCGCAGCGGTGATGGCGCCGCGAACCGGCTCCGACGGCGCTCGGTCCCCGCCCATCGCGTCGAGCGCGATCGTGACCGGTGCGCTCATCGACCCGCCCGGAGGCGGCACCGGTTATCCCTCGACGTCGACGACCTGTCGACCGCGGTAGTACCCGCACACCACGCACACGTGGTGGGGACGGATCGGACTCGTGCATCGCGGGCATTGCCCGAGCCGCGCGGCCTCGATGGAATGCGTCGCCCGGCGCGTATCGCGTCGCTGGCGGGAGGTCTTTCGCTTCGGAACAGCCACAGTGTCTCGGATCCTTCGTCGGAAGTGCGGACGGCGGAAGGGTAGCGATTCCGCGGCGGGCGCGCCACTACTGATCAGACTTCAGGCGCTCGGCGATCTCCTGGAGCGCGGCCCATCGGTGATCGGTGGCCTCCGCAGGGCAGTTGCAGGCGCCGGCATTGAGGTCCACGCCGCATGTCGGGCACAGGCCGGCGCAGTCGGCACGGCAGAGGATCCGGGCCGGCAGCAGGTCCAACAGCGCGTCGCGAGCCATTCCGATGACGTCGAGGTCCTCGCCCGTCAGATACTCACAGTCGAGGTCCTCGTCGTAGCCCTCACTGTACGGTCGGTCGAAGGCCGAGTAGTCACGGATCTCTGCCTGCAAGGGCACGTGCGCATCGTTGAGGCAGCGCCAACACGGCCCGGTGAGCTCCGTCGCGACCTGCAGCCGGAAATGCCAACCTGATGACGACTGGGACGCCTCGACGTGGGCGACCGGCTCGCGTGGGTGAGCGGCGTACCGCTGGCCGGCCAAGACGATGTCGTCGACCGGAATCGACAGCTCGAACGCACGCGCCTGGCCGGGCGTCAGCTCGAGTGCCCGAAGGTCAAACGCGCGAGATCCCTCGTCGCGTCGACCGGTGCCCGCTCGCGATCGTCGTTTCGGAGTGCTCCCGCTCACAGCTTCACGACGTCAGGTCAACGCTGGTCAGGAGGCGCGATCGGTTCGGGAATCGCCTGGCCGGACCCGTCGGTCCCGCCGCCACCGCGTTGCAACCGTTCGCGCCCGCGTTGGACGGCGGCAAGAAACTTGCCGAGGTTGACCTCGAGCGTGGACAGCACTTCATCGGCGTAGTCCTCGGCGCCCAGGCGCACCTCGCGCTCACGGACCCGCGCCTCCTCGAGCACCTGCGCGGCCTCACGCTCGGCACGCTTGACGATCTCCTCCTGTGAGGCCTCCTGCGCGGCCTTGTCCCGTGCATCGGCGACGAGGCGGTCCGCCTCGCGCTTGGCCTCGGCCAGCATCTCCTGCCGCTCCTTGACGATCCATCGCGACTGTTTGATCTCCTCGGGGATCGTCGAGCGCATCTGGTCGAGCAGCTCGTAGATTTCCTCCCGCTCGATCGCGACTTTGTCCGAAAACGGCACCGTTCGCGCGTTGTGGATGAGGTCGTCGAGCTTGTCGATCAAGGCGAGTACGTCCAAGAGTTGTCAGTCCTCCTCGTGGTGTGTGCCGACCAGCCCCCGGAACGCCTCGACGACGTTGGCCGGAACCCAGTCGTCGACGGAGCCTCCCCAGACCGCGATCTCGCGGACGCCGCTGGAACTCAGGAAGCTGTACTTGGCGGATGCGGGAAGGTACACCGTCTCGATTTCGGGAGCCAGTCCCTTGTTGATCTGCGCCATCTGGAACTCGTAGTCGAAATCCGAGATGGCCCGAAGGCCCTTCACCAACGCGCACGCCCCGATCTGACGCGCGAACTCGGTGATCAACATATTGAACCCTTCCACGCGGACGTTGTCCAGGTGGGCGACCGCATCGCGGACGAAGTTGATCCGCACGTCCGTGTCGAACATGTACTTCTTACGGGTCGACCCGATGACCACGCCGACGACGACCTCGTCGAACAGGCCCGACGCGCGCTGGATGATGTCGACATGGCCGTAGGTGACCGGGTCGAAGCTCCCGGGGCAGACAACGATGCGCCGCTTGCTCACCCTGATGCCTCGATACGCATGACTGCGATCCCCGTGCCTCCGTATGTGCGGTCTGTGCGGGCCGAGATCAGAAGACCCTCGATGTGTACCGGCCCCGCTGCGACCCGGTGTTCGACGACCAGCGTAGCGCCATCTGACAGGACCGGTGCGAGGGCGGAGCCAAGATCACCCGCAATACGGTCCAGGACGGTATAGGGCGGGTCCAGCAGGCACAAGCCATAGGTCCGGCCCGCGGCGCGCTCGGCGCGCAATGCCGGCTGCCAGTCGGTGGGCACGACACGGACCCGGGCCGCATCGTCGATCATCATCGCGTTGGTGCGTATGGCGGCGACCGCGGCCCTGGATGAATCGACGAACGTCGCCGACGCCGCGCCACGTGAGAGCGCCTCGATCCCGAGTGCTCCCGACCCGGCGAACAGGTCGAGGACGTGCAGCCCTTCCACCGAGCCGATGATCGAAAAGAGCGCCTCGCGCACACGATCGCTGGTTGGGCGCGTCGATCCCCCCCGTGGAGCCACCAGCGTGCGCCCGCCGTACTGACCGGCGACGACCCTCATGCGTCGAGCAGCCGGGGGAGTTCGGCGAAGCGCACGAGCACCGCCCGACGCAGCAGGCTGTGCTCGGGACGCTCCAACCGCGGATCGTCGCGCAGGGTGCGGCGCGCAATTTGGCGCGCCTCCGCAAGCTCGCGACGGTCACGGGTGAGGCGTGCGAAGCGCAAATCGGTGGGTCCGGACTGACGGACTCCGAGGACGGCGCCCTCCCCCCGCAACTCCAAGTCGAGTTCCGCCAGTCGAAAGCCATCGTGGGTCTGCGTGATCGCCTCGAGACGCCGTTGCCCTTCGTCAGTCGACGGCTCGGCGAAGAGGATGCAGTACCCCAGATCCGCGCCACGTCCCACGCGCCCGCGCAGCTGGTGGAGCTGCGCCAAGCCAAAGCGGTCAGCATCTTCGATGACCATGATCGTGGCGTTGGGCACATCGATCCCGACCTCGACGACGGTGGTCGCCACGAGCAGGTCGGTCTGACCACCGGCAAATGCGCTCATCGCGGCGCGCTTCTCGTCACCTTTCTGCGCGCCGTGCGCAAGGCCCACCGTGAACGCCGCAAACGGCCCCCGGCGCAGGCGCTCGGCTTCTTCGACCGCTGCGCGCGCCAAGGCCGCTTCGCCGCCCTCCACGCGTGGGCAGATCACATACCCCTGCCGTCCGGCGCGAAGCTGCTCGCGAACACGTTCGTAGGCTGCTTCGCGTTCGGGCTCGCGAATCCACAGGGTCTCCACCGGCTGACGACCCGGTGGACGTCCACGGATCGTCGAGACGCGAAGATCCCCGTACGCCGTCAATGCCAAGGTGCGTGGGATCGGCGTGGCGGTCATGTAGAGCAGATGGGCTGCCGCGTCGTCACCCGCGTCCGTGGCACGATCCGCCAGGGCCTGCCGTTGCTCGACCCCGAACCGGTGTTGCTCGTCGACGACCACAAGACCGAGCCGGGCAAACGCCTCGCGTTCGAACAACAGCGCCTGGGTGCCGATCGCAACCATGGCGGTCCCGGAACGGAGTGCCAGGCGACGATGATCACGCTCGACAGCCGACACGCGGCCGGTCACCAGTACCGGCCTGATGCCTGCGGGTGCGAGGACCGCATCGAGCGTGCGCACGTGTTGATCGGCCAACGTCTCGGTCGGAACGAGCAACGCCGCCTGGCGGCCCGCTTCGACCGCCTGACAGATCGCCAGCGCCGCGACCACGGTCTTTCCCGAACCGACTTCGCCCTGCAACAGCCGGCGCATCGGACGATCGCGCTGAAGGTCCCGCGCGATCTCGGCGGTCACGCGTTCCTGTTCGGCGGTCAGCGTGAACGGCAGGCCCGCCAACACGACGGCGCGTAGGCCGCCATCCCCACGCAGGGCAGGCGCCGGCCGGCCGAGCTGCTCGTTGCGGCGCACCGCGCCCAACCCCAGCTGCAGGACCACCAACTCCTCCAGCACCAGTCGCCGTCGCCCGACGCGCCCCTCGCGGGTCGTTCGAGGGAAGTGGATGGCCGCAAGCGCATCGGCCTGGTGGGGCAGATCCAGGCGCCTGCGCATCCAGGCGGGCAGGTTCTCGACGGCGGCACCAAGATACGGCCGGGCAGCGTCGACCAGCTCCCGCAGCCGGCGAGCCGAAAGCGCCTCGCTCGCCGGATAGACGGGCACGAGCCCCTGGGTGTGGCGTCCTTCGGAGCCCTGCCCTCCGAGCACCTCGTGTGCCTTGACGACGAGCTTGGGCGGCCGACCGGGCTCGAGGCGCCCACGCAGCAGCACCTCCTGGCCTGGTTCGAGCACACGCAGCAGGTATTCCTGGTTGAACCACACCGCCACCGCGGCGCCGGTCGCGTCACTGACGCTCGCCTCGACGATCCGGAGCGCGCGGCGCCGGGTCGGGCGCACGGCGATCCGACCGATACGCACGCGGACGGTGGCCTCCTCGTCGATCGCAAGCTCGCCGAGCGGGCGGGCATCGTCGTAGGTCAGGTATCGGACGGGCAGGTGCTCGAGCAGATCTCCCACCCGCCTGATGCCCATGGTGGCAGCCCGTTCGCCGGTGACGCGGCCGATTCCGCTCAAGGCGGTGACCGGCGCATCCCACCATTCGGTGCTCGGTCGCTTGGGGTCAGGGCTCGTCACCCACGGTGTTCCGCGGGCCTCGGAGAACGGCGGGATTGTGGGTGTGGACGGGCTCGGTTGCACGTTTGGGCGTTGAGTCGGCATAATCCGGGGCCGTTGGTGGACCCGCTGGGTCCGCATCGTGTCATCGACCCAGGACGGAGCGCCGTGGCGAAGGTCTGCAGTGTCTGCGAGAAGAAGCCCATGTTCGGCAACAACCGAAGCCACTCGATGCGGGCGACGTCCCGTCGGTTCAACCCGAACGTCCAGAAGGTGCGCATCATGAAGGGCGCAACCCCGGTCAGCGTCTACGTCTGCACCCGCTGCCTCAAGGCCGGCAAGGTCCAGAAGGCGGTCTAACCCCGCGGCGCACGCCCGTCACCGTCCGGGCGATCCTCGCGGAGTGCCTCGGGGCCAGCGGTGGAAGCCAAAGCTGAAGGGTTCGCCGAGGTACAGGATGTGGTCGATCAATTCGAGCGGTCGCAGCGTACGTCGCTGCTGTTGCCCTTGTCGCGTTGACGGTTGGGACGTCCCACGTCCGGCCAGCCAGCGTGACTCGCAGAACCATCGCCGCATGGTCCGGACCGACGGAACGATCGCGTCCCCTCCGCTGTGCTCGGTTCGAAGTTCGTAGATCACCGTTCGTGGTGCCTCCCCGGAGGCGAACCGTCGCTCGGCCTCGGCCCGCAACACCGGCCACGAATACGAACCTGGGAGCAACCGTGCGGGAGCGTTGGCACGCGCGATTTTGGTGACGTGCCCCGCAAGGGCACGCCGCTGTCGAGGTGACAGGCAGCCCGACGCACTCCACATCCCG
Organism: Actinomycetota bacterium; assembly: GCA_031372145.1. Taxonomy (GTDB): domain Bacteria; phylum Actinomycetota; class Thermoleophilia; order Miltoncostaeales; family Miltoncostaeaceae; genus CALMEC01. Next base: position 34,772 of record JANMKR010000041.1, read on the forward strand.
GCGAGCTCATCGACAAAGTCCCGGCCCCCCCGGCGCCGCTGAAACGCGTCGCTTCTGTGCGCCGAACACAGGAAGACCGACACGCCGTGGGTGAGATGGTGCGCGCTCACGGACCCTGAACCAGGCCCAGCGCACAAGGCACACACCGGCTGCCCAATCCCCCACCGTCGCCGCACACGGATCGTCGTCGCTTCTTCACTCACGCGACCGATCATGCCCCCCGCGACTGTTACAGCGCTACACCCACCTGTCACAAAAAGGTGTCGAAACATGCGCGCCGAACGACACAATTGGCCGTCCCCGTACTCGCCAAATGGCTGTTTGGCGGCGCCGCTCGGGATGGGCTGCGGTGATTCTTTTTGGGCAAGCCCTGCGCCGCGGCGGACGTCTTCGCGGGCGGTTTCGGCCATCTCGGCTGACGGCGGCGGGTCAGATCAGGTTCCGTCGCGCGGTCGGTCCGTTCAAGAGCACCGTGGGCGGTCGGTCGGGCTTGGATAAAGCCCATCAGCGGTGCGCGCCAAGCTGACCTGGGATGGTGCGCGAAGCCGGGGCCTACGTCGCGGAATGCGTCGCGATCAGGTTGGCCATCGCCACCGCGGCGTCGGCGGCTTCTTCGCCCTTGTTGCCCACCGCGCCGCCGGCTCGGGCTTCCGCCTGCGCAAGCGTGTCGCACGTCAAGACACCGAAGGCGCACGGCACGCCAGTGCCCAGCGACACGCGCAGCAGGCCAGACGCGGCCGCGTCGCACACGTAGTTGAAATGTGGGGTCTCACCACGGATGACCGCGCCGACGGTCAAGATCGCGGCGTAGCGGCCCGTGCGCGCGAGGGTCTGCGCCGCCAGTGGCAGCTCGTACGCGCCGGGCACCCAGACCTCGTCCAGGTTGCCATCAGGCAGACCGGACTGCGCCAGGCGCGACCGGACGCCACCGAGGAGCTGCTCCGCGATCTGACGGTGAAAACCGGCCACCACGACCGCCATGCGCACGTCCCGGTCGACAAGCGGGGGTGCCGGCGGCGCGGCTTCACTACGTGCCATCGGCCTCGCCACCCAACTCGCCGACATCATCCGCCTGGTCCTCGTCGAAGCGCAGATCCTGGTGGTGGAGCTTGTGCCCCATCTTGTCGCGTTTCGTCTGCAGGTACCTCGTGTTCTCGGCGCCGGGCGGCACCTCGATCGGAACCTGCTCCACGACCGTCAGCCCATACCCCTTGAGACCGGCGATCTTCTTGGGATTGTTCGTCAACTGACGAATCGTCGTCAGACCCAGGTCAACCAAGATCTGGGCGCCGATGCCGTAATCGCGAAGATCCGGCGCAAATCCGAGTTCGATGTTGGCCTCGACCGTGTCGCGCCCATTGTCCTGGAGCTCATACGCGCTCAACTTGTTGAGCAGCCCGATACCACGGCCTTCCTGCGCGATGTACAACACGACGCCGCGGCCCTCATTGCCGATGATCTGCAACGCCGCGTGGAGTTGCTCGCCGCAATCACACCGAAGCGACCCGAACACGTCACCCGTCAGGCACTCCGAATGAACGCGGACCAACACGTCCTCACGTCCATCCACCTCGCCCATGACGAGCGCCAAGTGCTCTTTGCCGTCGATGACGCTGCGGTAGCCGATGGCGGTGAACTCGCCGAACGGGGTCGGCAGTCGCGCCGGTGTCCCCCGCTCGATGAGCTTCTCGGTCCGGCGCCGGTGCTCAATCAACTGGGCAACGGTGATCATCTGCAAACCGTGATCCGCTGCATATCGGGAGAGGTCCGCCACCCGGGCCATGGTCCCGTCGTCGTTCATGATCTCGCAGATCACGCCGGCCGGGATCAGCCCCGCCAGCCGTGCCAGGTCGACCGCCGCTTCGGTATGTCCGGCCCGTTTGAGGACTCCGCCGGTCTGGGCACGAAGCGGAAACACGTGCCCCGGTTTGGCAAGGTCATCGGGACCGCTGGTGGGATCGATCGCGACCATGATCGTCCGCGAACGATCCGGCGCCGAGATGCCGGTCGTCACACCTTCGCGCGCCTCGATGGAGTCCGTGAAAGCCGTCCCGTGCGGGGTCTCGTTGCGCCGGGCAGCCAGTGTCAGGCCGATCTGCTCGCACCGCTCCTCGGTCAGGGCAAGGCAGATCAACCCACGGGCGTTGGTTGCCATGAAGTTAACGGCCTCCGGCGTGGCGAACTGGGCCGCCATGATCAGGTCGCCCTCGTTCTCACGATCCTCGGAATCGCACACGACGACCATCCGCCCGCCACGAATCTCCTCGATCGCGTGCTCCACGGTCGTAAATGGTGACGTCGTGCTCATGAACCCCCCTCCGAAGACCTGTACGGCGCCACGAGCGCCTCGACGTACTTTGCCACCAAGTCGACCTCCAAGTTGACTCGCCGGCCCGGCACCGCGTGCGCCAGGGTCGTCCCCCCCAACGTATGTGGGATGACCGCCACCGCGAAGCCGTCGGTGTCCCGTTCGGCAACGGTCAAGCTGACGCCATCGAGCGTGACACTGCCTTTCTCGACCACGTAGCGCAGGACCTCCTGCGACGCAGTGACCGTGACCCGGCGTCCGGTTCCCTCGTCGATGACGACGGCGATCCGCCCGGTGCCGTCCACGTGCCCCTGGACCAAGTGCCCACCCAGCCGGTCGCCGACGCGAAGCGCACGCTCAAGGTTGACGTGATCGCCGACGCCTCGATCGCCCAGGACGGTGCGCCGCAGCGTCTCCTTGACCGCATCGATCTCGAAGCCGTCGTCGTGAATCGCGACGACCGTCAGACACGCTCCGTCGACCGCAACCGAATCACCCAGCACAAGTCCGTCCAGCACCAGCGTCGCGCCGACCCGAAGACGTGCACCGTCCGAGCGCACGTCGAGCGCGGCGATCCGCCCGACCTCTTCGACCAGACCGGTGAACATCAGACCTGCGCCAACGGTCGCAAGCGACCCGCAATCAGCACGTCCTGACCGACCCGGGTCACATCCACCGCGCACAACCTGGGGACGGATGCGAGCGGGCCCAGGCCCGGGCCGCCGAGGGCACCCGGCGCGGCCGCTCCGCCGATCAACGTCGGCGCGACGAACCACGACACCCGATCGACCGCCCCGGCGGCGAGGAACGCCTCGGCCAAGACCGGTCCGCCCTCCAGGAAGACGGACTGGACGTCGCGCGCGGCAAGGACCTCCAGGCCAAACCCGATGTGTTCACCAGAACTGCCCGGCAGCGGCACCACGTCGACCCCGGCGCCACGCAACGCCGTGACACGCATCTGATCGGCATCCTCGGCGACGAACACCACGACCGGTACATCGGCCGCGGTTCGCACCAGCGCACCGTCGAGCGGCAGTCGCGCCTGGCGATCGAACACCACCCGAATGGGCTGTCTCGGAGCAGCACCATCAACGTCCCGCGCGGTCAGCATCGGATCGTCTGCGATGGCGGTGCCGATCCCAACGGTGACCGCATCCGCATCGGCACGCCACCGATGCACGAGGGCGCGCGATTCCGGTCCGCTGATCCAGCGGGTCTCACCTGCGGCGGTCGCCACTTTGCCGTCCAGGCTCGTCGCGAGCTTGAGCGTCACAAGCGGTCGCCCGGTGAGCGCGTGGGTGATGAACGATGCATTGAGCTCCCGGCAGGCCTCCGCGTCGTCGCTCGGAGCCAACGCCACGTCCATCCCAGCCGCCGACAGCACCGATCCGCCACCGGCGCGCCCTCGCTCCAACGGATCCAGGCAACCGATCACGACCCTGGCGACACCGGCGGCGATGAGCGCATCGCAACAGGGCGGTGTACGCCCATGATGCGAACATGGTTCCAGCGTGCAGACCACGGTTGCGCCGCGTGCCGCGTCGCCCGCGGCGCGCAACGCGGAGACCTCGGCATGCGGCGTCCCCGGCCCTTCGTGCCAGCCCTCACCGACCACCCGCCCATCGCGCACCACGACTGCGCCGACCAGCGGGTTGGGACTCACACGGCCCCGTCCACCGAGCGCAAGCTCGCGTGCTCGTGCCAGCTGGAGCAGTTCGTCGGCCGTTGCGGCAGACGTGGTGGTCGCCGTCACGCCCCCGCCGCCAGCACGGCCAGCGCGGAGTACGCCGCCACGGGATCATCCGCGCCGAAGATGGACGACGCCGAGACGAACAGCGTCGCCCCGGCATCACGCACGGCCGGAAGCGTGGCCGCACTGACTCCTCCGTCGACCTCGATCGCAACCCCGTCCGGCAGGAGTTCCCACAGATCGGCAACCCGCTCCGGAGTCGTGGCGATGAACGACTGGCCTGCAAAGCCGGGGTTAACGCTCATCACATTCACGACATCCACGAGGTGCGCGACCGGCTCGACCGCCGACAGCGACGTCCCAGGGTTGAGCGCAAGGCCGGCCTCGCACCCGCACTCACGGATGCGTGCGAGGAG
>JANMKR010000044.1:0-1931 GCA_031372145.1 Actinomycetota bacterium
GGCCGACTTGAAGGCGAAGCAGCAGGCGTCAGTGGACGCGCAAGATCGGGTCGACCAACTTCAACGCGAGCTCTCGAAGCTCAAGGTTCAGGCCACCAAGCCCAGGACGGTTCCGATCGCCGACGAGCTCCGGCTCGCCAAAGCCTACCCGTACTCGGAGGACGTCCCGGTCCTGATCCTGCAGATCGAAGCGATCGCCAGGCAGACCAAGGTCACGCTTGGTGACGCCACGCCTGCGGCGGGGACCGACTACGCCGGTGTCACCGGCACGCCGTTCACCATCGCGGTTACGGGCAAGTACTTCAACGTGCAGGACTTCCTGTACCGCATGCACAACCGTGTCATCGTCGATGGCAAGGGCAGGCTGCGGATCAAGGGTCGGATGCTCGCGGTCACCAAGGCGGATCTGACGCCGGATGAGACCGCTGGCGCCTCGGGTGGCGCGTCCAGCACATCAGGATCCACGGATGTCAGCGCCAGCATCACGATCGTCGCGTTCAGCCGCACGGCGGGCGCAGCAGGTGCAGCTCAGTCAGCTGCCGCCGCGGGCACGGCCGCCACGACGGGTCAGCCAAGCAACAACGCCGGAGGTAAGACCACATGAGCCGCACACGGATGTTCGGCACGATTGCCGCGGTCGTCGCGTGCGCTGGATTCGTCGCAGGATGCGGCGGAGGCGGCTACAGGGCGGCGGAATCCGCACCGACCTCGACAGCTGCGGCTGCAACGCCGGCTGCGGTGTCTGCGGGACCGACGGCCCAGGGCGTCATCGGGTCGTTCGCCCTGTCCGATCCCCGGTCCTCCAGGGACCAGACCTTCGCCGGCTACACACGGTTCCCAAAGACGCGTGCCGGCACGATCTTCGTCGGACCGGCCGCTCCGGTGGTCACGGCTCCTGCGACGGCCACTCCCGGCACAGCCAACCCCGTCAGCACAACGCCTGCGAGTCCGACCACGACTGGGCCGGCAGCGCCCGCGACCACGTCCACGCCGGCTCCGGTCGCGACCCAGCTCTCTGCGAGCCTGGACGTGTCAGGGGCGGTCGAAACCGTCCTCGTCGGCGGTCAGGTTCCGGCAAAAGCACCACAGTTCACGGTCATGACGATCACGTCGACCGGGGTGACGCTCAAGCTCAACAGCGGAACGCTTCCCGGAGGTGGCACGACGGTTGACCTGCTCAAGAACGTCCCGGTGACGTTGTCCAACCCCTCGACCGGCACCAGCCTGACCATCAACGTCTTGGAGATCAAGACCCAGATCTGACGGCAGTCCGCCCGGTATCGATTGGCACGGGGCGCTTGGGCGCCCCGTCGCCATTTGGGGCCGGCGAAGCGGCACCGCGCTGCCTGTAGACTGGCCTCGTGGCCCTGACGTACCGAACGGCGGGGGAGTCCCACGGGCCTGCGCTGATCGCCCTGATCGAGGGTCTTCCGGCTGGCCTGACGCTGACTCCCGATGACATCGACGGCGATCTCGCGCGTCGGCAGCTGGGCTACGGCCGCGGCGGGCGCATGAAGATCGAGACCGACCGCGTCCAGGTCAAATCCGGCATCCGTCACGGACAGACCCTGGGCAGTCCCGTCGCGCTCGAGATCGTCAACCTGGACTTCAAGAACTGGGAACGCGATCGCATGGCGATCTGGCAGCCCGAGACCGAGGTTGAGGCCATCACGATCCCGCGGCCCGGTCACGCCGACCAGGCCGGCATGCAGAAATACGGCACCAAGGACCTGCGCAACATCCTGGAGCGAGCGAGCGCGCGTGAGACGGCGGCACGGGTCGCCGCGGGAGCGGTCGCCAAAGCCCTGCTTCGCCGGTTCGGGATCGAGTTGCGCAGCCACGTCGTGCGCATCGGCGAGGTGGCGGTCCCGCTGCGCGACGACCTGACGCTCGATGACTTCGAGGGCGTCGACGACAGTCCCGTGCGGTGC
>JANMKR010000061.1:0-3616 GCA_031372145.1 Actinomycetota bacterium
AGACGGAGCTGCTCGAGCCGTTGAAGCCGTAGGCCGTGTTCAGGAACCCCGGGCCGCCGGCGGTCACGGAGGTGAGCGTGCCGGTGTGCCCGCCGACCGCGTCGCTCATGGACGCCGAGCCCGCGGGCTCGTCCATGTGCCCGAGCGCCACGGTGCCCGCCGGCACCGTTGAGGTCGTCACAGCGGCGGCACTCCGCGCCGACTGCGCGCTCGCCGACCCACCCGCGTTCGTCGCGGTCACCACGACCCGCAGGAACAACCCGGCGTCCCCGGCCGCCGGGGTGTAGCTCGCCAAGTTCTTGCCCACGCCGGTCGCATCCGTCCACGTCCCACCCGACGACGACGGATTCGTCTGCCATTGGTGCGCGAAGGTCGGCGCCCCCGACCACGTCCCGTTCGTCGCGCCGCACCCCACCCCCACAGCGGGAGCCGCGCAGACCGTCGGCAGCACCGAGTTGACCGGCACACCCGGCGGCCCGGCTGCCTGAGGACGAAGGGCGGTGAGCCACCCCGCCCACTCGCGCGACGCGCTGAACGTCCAGGTCTTCGGTCCGCTGGCGCCCGCCGACGCCTGCGGGCCGTCGGCGTACTGGTGGCGCTTGCCGCCGATGTCCCATGCCGGGGTCATGCCTGCGGGCGCCGTCATCGTGATCGTCGTCGCCGACGAGTTGACCGCCATGCACCCCGCCAGCGTCGCGTTCGCCGTCGCCGTCGTCACGCCCGGGACGGTGCCGGACGTTGCCGTGGCTCCGGTGGCGGTGACCACGGTGGTGTCCAGGGGGCTGGTGGTGTCGACCCCCAGGTATCGCGCGATGCCGGCTCCGTTCGCGACGGAGCTGGTGAGGGTCCACGTGTAGCTGGCGGGCTCCGAGGCGCCCGCAACCTTGTAGTAGCCGAAGACGTGGGGGTTCGTGATCGCGGTGACACTCGCGATCGGCGACCAGCCGAGCGGCACGCCGAGCCCGCTGACGCTCCCGCCGTTCAACGCGAGGCAGGCGACGAGGACGTCGCCCGACTGGGTCTGGGATGGCGCGGCCACGATCACGGTGCCGGTCGCCGTAGCGTTGACGACGGTGCTCGTCGACGCCCGGGTGATCGCACTCGCGGGGTTGGCGCCGGCTGCCAGCACCAGCAGGAGCCCCACGGCCAAGGCCCACGTCAGCCTGCTGCGCGACCGCGCCGACGCGCGAACCGGCTGCCGCGATCGGCGTCGGGTCCCCGGACGGCCTCGGCGTGAGACGTCCGCGCATACATGCTGGCGAGCTTGCAGATTTTGGACCCTACCCGCCACCCTGGCACCAGTCAACGGGAGCGTCCCGGACGCGTGTGACAGACCACCGCTCGCAGCGGGAATACCGGTACGTGATTTCTGTCGAACCGGACTCCGTCGCGTCAGGACGGCAGCAGGTGGAAGGCGTCCCCCATGGACGGCGCGGTCGCCGCATTGCCCAGCAGCGTGCGGATTCCGAGCATCTCCTCGGTCGTCCGGAGCATCGAGTAATGATCGAAGCGCGTCGCGCTCCTGACGCCGGCCGGGACGGATGGCGCCACGACGACCGTGACGATGTTGTCGAGATGCGGCGCGAAGTTCTTGAAGTCGCTTCCCTCGTCCCACGTGACGAAGATCGCGGTGCGCCCGGCCAGGTAGGTCGTGCTCGAGGTGATCTTGTCGATCCACCGCTTCAGGAACGGGTCGCCGAGTTTCGGGTCGACCTGCCCACCCCGAGCGGAATCGCCACCGTCGTCGCTCGGACCGATGACCGTGAATGCCGGCAAGGTGCCGGCGTCGATCGCCGTCGCGAGCGGGCTGCTCACAACGTCGTTCACGTCGTCGACCTTGCCGGGGCTCACGGGGATGTCCCAGTTGGCGCAGTCGGCGGCGACGTTCGTGTAGTAGACGACCGCCTCGTGATGGGCGGTGTAGACCGCCGCGGACGAGGACGGCGCGTCGGCTTTGTGGCAGTTGTCCGGCATGCCGAACGAGTACTGGCGCCACTCGCGACCGCTCGCCTTGACCTGTTGGAAGATGTTGTCGGCGTCAAGCGGACCGCTGCGGTCACGCGTGATGCCCTGGGTGTCACCGGAGGTCATCGCGATGTAGTTCGGCAGCGACGGGTGCCGCTCCGGGAAGAAGTTCGTCGCAAGGCCGCACTCACCGGCAAGCTGATTGATGAACGGCTGCGTCCCGGTGTTGCCGATCACCTCCTTGAAGCTCTGATTCTCGAACGTGATCCAGATGACGTGGTCGTACTCCGGTGGGGCGAGGTTGGCGGTGCCGCACCGAGCCGCCGCGCTGTTCGGGGGAGTCGTCGTGTTCTGGGAGACGGTGGTGCCCTGGGACACGGTGGTGCTCGACGGCGCCGAGGCGGTGGACGCGCCCGAACCCCCGCAGCCGGCGAGCAGCAGGCCGGCGATCAGGACGGCGGCAAGGCCAGTGGGGATCGTTTCGGACCGCGGCATGCGAGGAGACTAGCCAAGCCTCGTCACCTGCGGCCAACCGTTGGTCGGCGGCGGGTGTTGGCGCCTGGCGTGGGCGACCAAGCGTCGACGTTCGAAGCTCGAGCGACCCGGAGGTTCGACCCGGGAGCATGCCCTCGGCACTGCGCGAGCCGGCGCCGTAGAGTTGTCCACGTGGCGAAGGGGATGAAGCGGGAACGTACCCAGGTCGTGACGATGCTGGTGAGCGCATCGAGCGCCCCGGGTGCGGTTTGCTCGGCCCCGGGGCGGCGGTGGCGGGCATGGTGACCTCGGAGGAGATCCTGCAGTTCGAGGTGTTCGCGTCGCTCGATCCGGCCGGCTGCGAGCGGCTCTGTCGTGTTGCCGCCGACATCTCGCTCGGCCCCGGCGAGTTCGTGGTGCACGAGGGGGATGAGCAGGCACTGCTCGGCGTGATCGAGGGCCGGATGGAGGTGGTCAGGCTCGTCGACGGCCTGGAGCGCGTGATCGGCGAGCGGCTGCCCGGTGAGATCATCGGAGAGCTCTCGATCGCGTTCGGAATGGGCCAACCCGCCGGATTCCGGGCAACCGAGCCGTCGCGTGTCTTCCGGATCGAGCCGCACGACTACCACGCCCTCGCTGCCGTCGCGCCGGAGGTCGCGAAACGGGTGGGCCTCCTGGCGAGCCACCGGATCAGCGGACCCAGAGGTCTGCAGGCGATCGTGTCCGCACCCACCCCGTCCCGGGCAATCGTCCTCGGCTATCGCTGGGACGCCTCCTGCGCGGAGCTGAGGCGCTTCCTCGACCGCAACCAGATCCGGTTCACATGGCTCCAGCCGGACGTGCCCGCCGACGCCGAGCAGTGGTCGGGCGCGCTGCCGCCCGAGGGTGACTACCCCGCCATTCGCGTCGTGAACGGCAAGACCGTCGTGCGACCGCAGCTGCGCCGCGTGGCCGAGCTCCTCGACATCGCGACCGAGCCGGTGGCCGCCGAGTACGACACGGTGATCGTCGGTGCAGGGCCCGCAGGCCTGGCGGCCGCCGTGTACGGCGCTTCCGAGGGACTCCGTACGATCGTGGTCGAACGCGAGGCGCCGGGAGGTCAGGCGGGCACGTCCTCCCGCATCGAGAACTACCTCGGCTTCCCCTCGGGCGTGTCGGGGGACGAGCTGTCGAGCCG
>JANMKR010000188.1:0-7066 GCA_031372145.1 Actinomycetota bacterium
CTCCCGGAGCTCTTGGACCGCAAACGCTTTGCAGCCGAGACGGGGCTCCCCAGGTCGGCGATCGACGTGATCTTCCGCCACTGCCCCGTCGTGGCGCTACCCGGCCACCGCAAGGTCTACGTGCGCCGCGCAGACGTCAGCGCGTACCTCGACCAGCACACCTTCCGTGACGACCGCATCCGGCCGAACGCCGAGGCGGCGTAGGGTCCCCGCGTCACGCCGAGCGTGCACATCATCACGCGCACCACCCGCGCCGGCGCGAAGCGGTACCTCGTGCGCTACCGCCTCGGCGGCAGGGAATCCGCCCTGCGACGGCGGGGTGTTCGCGACGATGCGCGAGGCGAGCGAGCGCGCCCGCTGGATCGGCGGGGAGCTGGCGGCACGCCGAGTACCAGACCTGAGCATCGAGCGGCCCGTGGGCGTGACGCTCGGAGCGCTCACAGAGCGCTACCTGGCCACCAGGATCGACGCGAGCGACAAGACCCTCACGACCTACCGCCAAGCCTTCACGCGCCTCGGCGCGCTCGCAGAACGCGAACCAGCGGCGATCACGGTCGCGGATATCCAGGAGTGGGTCGGAGCCCTCGCCCGGGACGGCCTCTCGCCGGCCACGGTTCGCAAGTACCTCGATCCGGTGCGCCAGGTGCTCGACTTCGCAGACCTCGAACCGAATCCAGCGCGCTCACGCAGGCTCAGGCTCCCCCGCGCGGAGGGGACCGAGGTCGACCCGCCCACGACCGAGCATGTCGCCGCGCTCGTCGACGTGATCTCACCGCGATACCGCCTCCCGCTCCGCCTGCTCGACTGGACCGGCCTGCGCGTCGGGGAGCTGGCCGGGCTTCGCTGGGGCGACCTCGACTTCTGCGGCGCGCGCCTCCGAGTCGCCCGCGGCCGCACCAAAGGCGGCACAGCCGGACGGCGCTGGGTCCCCGTCCCAACCGAGCTGCTCGCTGACATCGCCGACCTCGTCCCCGCGGAGGACCGCAACCTCGACGAGGCGCTCTTCCCCGGCTTCTCCGACCAGGGCCTGCGCCTCGCGATGACCCGGGCATGCAAGCACGCCGGCATCCCCGCCTACTCCCCGCACGACCTGCGCCACCGCTACATCTCGCTGCTCGTGATGGCAGGGGTGCCCCTCCCGGTCGTCCGTGGCGTCGTCGGGCACTCACGCGCGTCGGTGACGCTCGACGTCTACTCCCACGCCCTCCTCGACGAGCCCCGTGCGGTGCTCGCGGAGCGTCGAGAATTGGTCCTAGAGCGCGAGGAGCGCAATCTCCGTGATGCCTCGGTGATGCCTCGGAGTGATGGCCAACACCCCGGAACCGGCTCTGGCAAAGGGATCACGGAGGAAGTGGAGGATACCGGGATCGAACCGGTGACCTTCGCGCTGCCAGCGCGACGCTCTCCCAGCTGAGCTAATCCCCCTGGGACGCTGATTATAGACCGCGGTCAGCCGGTGGCGGGTGCAATGCCCTCGGGGACCTCTGGCTCGTACCGCTCCTGCGGAGCCTCGCGCCACAGGCGGTCGAGGCGGTAGAACTCGCGGGATTGTGGGGTGAACACGTGGACGACGGCGTCCAGGTAGTCGAGCAGGACCCACTCACCTTCGCGCTCGCCCTCGGTGCGTCGGGCAAACCGGCCGGTCTCTTCCTTGACGCGCTTGCGGACCTCTTCGGCGATCGCCTTGGTCTGCCGCGAGGTCTGCCCGGTGGCGACGACGAGCCAATCCGTGTACGCCACAACGCCCCGCATGTCGACGAGGACGATGTCGGAAGCCTTCTTCGCGTCCGCCGCCTGGGCGGCGATCAGGGCGAGGTCGTGGGTGGAGATGTCGGTCAGGTCGGTCGAGATGGCGTCGTCAGGGTAGCGCGTCGGGACGGTTCGACAAACCCTCTGCCACCAGAAGGTCATCGACGGGAGGCGACACCAGGTGGCGCACCGGCGTCCCGGCGCCGATCCGCTCGCGGATCATCGTGGACGAAACGGCAACCGTCGGCATCTGAATCCAGTCCACGCGTCCCGGGGCGACGTGCGTCGCGACCGCCTGGAAATCTGCTTGATCGTTGCCATCACGTGCCGCCACAGCGAGCCGCGCGAGCCGCGCGATGCGCTCCGGGTCGCGCCACCGCGCGAACGACGCCAGCTGGTCGGCCCCGAGGATCAACCAGAAGGTGGCATGGGGTTCGGCCGCCGCAAAATCGCTGAGGGTATCCACCATGAAGCTGACACCAGGCCGGTCGAGCTCTGCGCGGGATGCGACGAGCGCGGGATGGGCGTCGGTGGCCCGCTCGACCAGCCGCACGCGCAGCTCAGGGTCAAGCCAGCCGTCATCGCGGTGGGGTGGCCGCGCAGTCACCACCAGACGCACTTCGTCGAGCCCCAGCTGCCACGCCGCCTCATTGGCAAGCACGACGTGCCCGATGTGGGGCGGGTCGAACATCCCGCCGAACACGCCGACCCTACGCTCGGACGTGACCGTCTCCGGTGAGGACGTACTTCATGGTGGTGAGCTCCCGCAGGCCGATCGGGCCGCGTGCGTGGAGCTTCTGGGTGGAGTTCGCGATCTCGGCGCCCATGCCGAACTCACCGCCGTCGGTGAACCGCGTCGACGCGTTGATGTAGACGCAGGCGGCATCGACGGCGGCCTCAAACTCCTGGGCCGCAGCCAACGAGCGGGTGACGATTGCCTCGCTGTGGCCCGAGCCGAACCGTGCGATGTGGGCAACCGCCTCGTCGAGGCTGTCGACGACGCGCACCGCCATCGTCAGGTCCAGGAACTCGGTCGCGTAGTCCAGATCGGTGGCCTCGGCGAATTCCGCGGCCGCCGCGCCCAACACCTCCCGGCTCGCAGCGCAGACGCGAAGCTCGACGCCGTAGGGCTCCAGCGCGGCCACAGCAGCCGGCAGCGCGACCGCCGCCACGTCGCGATGCACCAGCAACGTCTCGACGGCGTTGCAGACACCCGGCCGCTGAACCTTGGCGTTGACCACGATCTTGACGGCTTTCTGCACGTCGGCGTCAGCGTCGATGTACACGTGGTTGTTGCCCGACGCCGCGTAGATGACCGGCACCGTCGCGTGCTCCATCAGAAAGCTCTTGAGCTCCTCGCCACCGCGCGGGATGACCAGGTCCACCAGATGCTTCATCTGGATCAGCTCGCGAAGTTGCTCGTGATCACCCTCGACGTTGACGATCGCACCGGCGGGGGCGTCGGCCTCACCGAGCGCGCGCATCAAAACGTCTGCGATCATCCCGTTGGACCGGCGCGCGATGCTGCTCCCGCGCAGGATCGCCGCATTGCCGCTCTTGATGCAGAGCGCTGCGGCATCCGAAGTGACGTTGGGTCGACCCTCGTAGATGACCGCGACGACACCGAGGGGAACGCGCTTCTTGACCACCTCGAGGCCGTTGGGCAACCGCCTGCCCTCGTCGATCTCGCCGACAGGGTCGGGCAGGGCGGCAACCTGACGGATGCCTCGGGCCATCGCCATGATGCGGTCCGCGTCCAGCATCAGACGGTCGACCATCGCGCCGGGCCGGTGGGCGGCCTTGGCGTCGGCGACGTCCAGCTCGTTCTCGCGGATGATCTCGTCGGTGCGACGAACGAGGGCGTCGGCCATCTCGTGCAGGACGTCGTTCTTGCGCGCGGCGGTCATGCCGCGAAGCGCGACGGATGCGCGCTTTGCCTGCTGACACAGACCTTCCAGGGATTTGACGTCGACCGAGGCCACCGCGAAAACTTACACCACATCCGCTCCGACCAGCACGAGCTGATCGCGGTGGATGACCTCGTTGGGGGCGCCGGGAAGTCGCGTCCGAAGGTCCGCGCTCGACAGGCCGGCGACCTGGCGCACCTCGTCGGCCGACAATCCGCTGATGCCCTTGCCGATGACCCGTCCCGTCGGATCGGCGACCTCGACCGCATCGCCGGCGGAGAAGACACCACGCGATCCGGTTACACCGACGGCCAGCAGCGAGGTGCCACGCGACTCGATCGCGCGAGCGGCGCCCGCGTCGATGTCGATCTGCCCCATCGTCGGTTTGGCGTACCGGAGCCACAACTTGAACGCCGACCGCGGCCGCAGCGCCGGCGGAAACCGCGTCCCGACGTGGGCGCCGTGCGCCACCTGAGGAATGACCCCGTCCGTGGCGCCGTTCGCGATGACACACGTGATGCCCGCGGCCGTCGCCATGCTGGCCGACGCGATCTTGCTCGAGATCCCGCCCCGACCGTGCCCGGAGCCTGCAAGCGGCGCCAGCTCGACGTCCTCGGGGGCCGTTTCGGCCGGGACGTCGCCGATCAGGACCGGGCCGTCGGTCCCGGGTGCGTACAGGCCGTCGCGATCGGTCAGCAGTACCAGCCAGCCGGCGCGCAGCAGGATCGCCACCTGAGCGGCGAGCACGTCGTTGTCGCCGAACGTGATGTCGTCGGTCGTGGTCGTGTCGTTCTCGTTGATCACGGGAATCACGCCGAACTCGATCAGCCGCAGCAGCGTGTTGCGTGCGTTGACGTAGGACGCACGGCGCTCCAGGTCGCGTGAGGTCAACAGCACCTGGGCGGGCACCACGTCGTGCGCTCGAAACGCCTGCAGGTACCGCTCGAACAGCACCCCCTGCCCCACCGCCGAGGCCGCTTGCAGATCGGGCAGGGCCGTCGGGCGATCGGTGATGCCGAGCCTGGCCAACCCGCAGGCGATGGCGGCACTCGTGACGAGTACCGGCTGGTGTCCCTGACGCTGGATCCGCACCAGATCCCGTACGCGGTCCTCCAACACGTCGTCGCGGAACCGCCCTGAGGCGTCCACCAACGTCGACGTCCCGATCTTGACGACGAACACCGCCATGGCGCCCCCTCAGTTCCTCGCCAGGAGGGTCATCAAGCGCGTGCGCAGCGCGTCCACTCCGGCACCCGTCGCGAGATCGACCGCGGCATCGAATCCTGCCGGGGCGGCGTCCGGAGCTGCGTGGGTCGCGACCAGGAGCTCCCTGACGTCGGGCGGCGCCAGCGCCAGCACCGTGGCGCGGACCGCCGCCACCTGCTCGCCGAGCGTCTCGGGATCGGTCGCATCGACGCAGTGCAGGACGATCCGGGCGCGCTCCAGCTGTCCCAGGCGCCCGTCGCGGCGCGGTTCGCCGCGCTCGTCCACGCCGGGAAGGTCCACCAGCAGGTACTGATGGCCGTAGTCGTCCTCGAGCGGCCCGAACGCGGGCTCCTTGGTCGAGCGCGGATATGCCGCCACGACGACCGGGGCCCCGGTCAGCGCGTGCAGCAACGAGCTCTTGCCGCTGTTGGGGAGTCCCACGATCGCGACGTCGATCGACATGCGCAGCTCGAGCATCAGCCACGTCTCGTCGCCCGCGGTACCCGGCACCGCCTCACGCGGCGCCTGGTGGGTCGAGGAGCGAAACGCGACATTGCCCACCCCGCCCTCGCCGCCACGCGCCACTTCGGCCCGCTCACCCGGCGCATCCAACAACGCGATCGTCGCATCGTCGCGGATCACCCGCGTGCCGACCGGCACCGCCAGCTCGATGTCAACGCCGGCTTTGCCATGGCGCTTGCGCCCGGCGCCGGGCTCCCCGGCGCGCGCCGCGTGGTGGACGGCGTGCCGGAACCGCGACAGATCCTCGACGGTGGAATCCGCCACCAAGAAGACCGACCCACCCCGCCCGCCGTTGCCCCCGTCGGGTCCCCCCCGCGGCGTGTGGGCCTCGCGACGGAACGACACGGCGCCACCGCCTCCGTGGCCACCAGCGACATTGATCTTGGCCCGATCGGTGAACACCACCGGCGGGCTAGTGCCCTGTCACGGGAGTTCTTTGATGGTTTGGCGAGTGAAAAGCCCGCCGGATTGGGATATTGGACTCGGGGAGTCCGATATCCCTACGCCGAGGATCGGTGGTCACACCGGTCCACCTGTCAAGGACGCAGCCTGTGGCCATATCGTTGGATATGGGTGCAGGCGAGGACAAAGCTCCCGAGGCGATTGTTCCTGCTCCCAGCGGATCAAATCCGGCGGAGCTTTGCAGCCGCCAAACCGCAAAGAGACTTCCGTGACAGGGCACTAGCTCGCCGAAGCCTCCGGGTGCACGAAGATCCGGCGGCCCTTGCGACCCTTCGTGAACTCGACCCGTCCGCTCACCGTCGCAAAGATCGTGTGATCCCGGCCGAGGCCGGTCCCGTCGCCCGGATGAAAGCGTGTTCCACGCTGGCGCACGATGATCGACCCGGCCGGTACGACCTGCCCCGCGAAGACTTTCACGCCGAGCCGCTGTGCGGCGGAGTCACGTCCGTTGCGGCTGGAGCCGCCACCTTTTTTATGTGCCACGTCTCATGCCCCCGCGATGGATTCGATCTGGATGCGCGACAGACGCGAACGGTGCCCGCGCTTCTTCTTGGAGTCTTTCTTGGCCCGGTACGTGAAGACCACGATCTTCTTGCCGAGCAGGTGCTCCTCGACGCGGGCCGTCACCGAGCCGCCGTCGCTGATCACTTTGTCGCCCCCAACCGCGAGGACGTTCGGGTTGAACGTCTCGCCGGGCTCGACCTTGAGGCGGTCGACGAGCAGCCGCTCGCCCTCACGGACACGGTATTGCTTTCCGCCAACGGCGATCACAGCGTAGTCAGGCATCAATGCTCCCGGTTGCTCCAGCGCCACGGGCACGGCGCGCGGCCCGAGATTGTACCCGATCCCGCGGGGATTCGACGAACGCCTGTGGATCGCCTCAGCGAACCGGGCTGGTGCTGTCGCTCGAGCGGGTCCGCCGGTCGACGACGTCTTCGCCGGTCTCGTCCGATTCGTCGGCCAGCACGACGGCATTGCGGCCGCGTCCCTTTGCGCGGTAGAGCGCGCGGTCGGATCGCCGGATGAGCTCCTCGAGCGTCTCCGCGCCGCTCGCCACCCCGATGCTGACGGTCGCGCGGAGCTCCTTGCCCTCGGTCTCGATGACGAGGTCTGCGATCGCGACCCGAACACGCTCGGCAACGATCATGGCGGCCTCGATCGAGGTCGCCGGCATCAGCAGGGCGAACTCCTCGCCGCCGAATCGCGCGGCCATGTCGGTC
>JANMKR010000199.1:0-18461 GCA_031372145.1 Actinomycetota bacterium
CGTGCACATCCAAACCGATCCAGCTACCTTCGCCCATGTCGGCGCCTCCCATGACTGTGGCTCTACAACCGGGCCAACCCCGGCTGCAACCCACGATCACGCATGAGCGAGGCGCCGGCCCGACACCCCCATACGGTCTAGACCGGGTTGATGAGGCGCCCCATCTCGGCATCCAGATGCTCCGCGACGATCGAACCGGGCAGGCCGATCATGACCAGTCGAGAGCCCGGCGTCTCGCCGTCGCCCCAGGTCCGGTCACGTTCGATGCTGCCACGCCGACCGACGAGCTGCACGAGATACCGGTGGCCCGGATCCTCGCGCAAGTGGAGCACACCTTTGACGCGCAGGACGCCGTCGGGCAGCGCCGCGATCGCGTCGGTCAGACCCCGGCCGTCGAGCGGCACGTCGCCGGTCCAGCTCCACGAGGCGTACTCGGGATGCGGGTGCTCGAGGGCGGGCGCGGCCGACACCGGTCGGGGGCGATCACCGACGCCGAGGACGAACGCCGCGGGCACCTCGCCGAACGCGGTTTCCACGATGCCGGCGAACGGGACCAGCTCGCCGAGCCACCGGCGGGTCGCGGCGAGCTGGTCCGCGGTGACGAGGTCGGCCTTGTTCAACACGACCAGGTCCGCCGCCCGCAGCTGTGCGACGACGTGGTCGGTGGTTCGCCCGGCGGCTTCGGGGTTCATGACCGTCTCGGCGTCGACCACCACGATCGCCGCGTCCCGGCGGTAGCCGGGAATGTCTGCGTACCGAACGATCGTGGCGACGTCGCCGATGCCGCTCGCCTCGACGATCACGTGATCGGGCGGGTCCTCGCGGTCGCGCAGGCCGGCGAGCGCGAACATGAACTCGCCGCTGATTCCGCAGCAGATGCAGCCGTTGGTGAGGGTGATCGTGTCGCCATTCCGTGCGCGTATGCACTCCGCGTCGATGTTGATCGCGCCGAAGTCGTTGACGAACACCGCGATCCGGCGGTCGGCGTCGCGCAGCAGGCGGTTGAGGAGCGTGGTCTTGCCCGCGCCGAGGAAACCGCCCACGACGGTGAGTGGGATTCCCCGGATGCCCGTTGCGGTCACGATCGCCCTGCCGACGCGATGGCGCAGGGGCACCCGGTTGGGAGGCGCCGGTGCGTTGTCGACGCTCGTACCTGGTCGCACATAATCCTTCGACGATACGGCACGTGCAGATCTCCCGCGTATGCGCTCGCTCGCAGCTTGACGACCACAGCGCCAGCCGGTAGCGTCGCGGCCGAGGGAGATCGATCAGTCTCACGTCAGTCTCACTCGACACGTTCTTCCACCTGCCACGACGAGCGATGCCGATGGCGGACCAGGACAACCAGGATGCGCCAGATGGACGAAGGGAGCGGCCGTTGCTCGACACGCGAAGGACGCGTCGTGTCCAACTGGCCGTGAGGGTCACTGGGCGCGCCTATCCCGCATACCGAGACATCGACGTTCGGTCGACGGATGCGGCAAGAGCGATTCAAGGAGAACACGATGGCTTACGATCCAAAGACTGAGACCGGCATCCCGAGCGAACCGGTCGGTTCGCTCCCCCGACCCGCGACGCTGCAAGCCGCATATGCGGAGTACGACGCGGGGAAGATCACCAAGGACCAGTTGGAAGTCCACCAGGACGCGGCTGTCAAAGACTCGATCAGCCGCATGGAGGCGACGGGCTCCCCGATCGTGTCTGACGGCGAGCAGCGCTGGTCGAGCTTCGCGACCTACCCGATCACGGACACGCTCGCGGGCACGGGCCTGGTCGACACCCTCGAAGGCACCGGCGGACAATTCTTCGCCATCTTCGCCGACGGTCACGGGCGCCAGCTGCCGCGCCTCGCCCGCGGCCCGTTCCGCTACAAGACCTACGCGGCGGACACGCTGAAGAAGTCGATCCCCTACGCGACCAAGCCGATGAAGCAGGCCGTGATCGCACCGTCGATGCTCGCGCTTCTGTACCCACTCAAGGACGAGGTTCCCGGCTACTCGCGCGAGCAGTTCGAGGCCGACGTCATCGACGAATGCGAGAAGGACATCCGGCAGGCGTTCGCCGCCGGCGCGGTGCGCGTGTCGATCGACTTCACCGAGGGCCGCCTCGCGACCCGGGCCGACCCCCGCAACCCATGGACCGGTGCCGGCATGCTGCCGCACTTCATCGAGCTCAACAACCGGGTGCTCGAGCGGTTCACGCCCGAGGAGCGCGTCAACATCGGCATCCACACCTGTCCCGGCGGCGACCGGGACTCCGTGCACAGCGCAGACGTGCCATACGCCAACCTGCTACCGGAGATGTTCAAGATGAACGCGGGCTACTTCCTGATCCAGCTCGCCAGCGAGCGCGACAAGGACCCGGCCTACGAGATGATCGGCAAGCACAGCCGCGACGACGCCAACGGCGTCCCGCAGATTTGCTACGTCGGCGTCACGGTCACCCAGAGCCCGCGGCCCGAGAGCGCCCAGGAGATCTGCGACCAGCTCGTGCGGGCGGCGAACTTCATCCCCAAGGACCGTCTCGGCTCAACCGACGACTGTGGATTCTCGCCGTTCTCGATCGACGAAAAGCCGAACCACGGCTCGCCGGACTACGCCCGCGACATCGCGTTCCAGAAGATCACGAACCGGATCCAAGGCACGAAGATGGCCGCGGAGAAGCTCGGCATCGGCTAGCGCCTTCTCGTTTCCACGGCACTGACGAATCGCTCGCGACCCCAGAACCCTTCCGGCGCGCCGGAGGGGTTCTGGTCATTCCGCCGACGGGGCGGGGCACGCGGATCGCCGTATGCGAGCGCGTCGTCGTGATCGCCAGTGCAGATGTGACGGCGTATGTCCTCGCAGACATCGCAATCATCCTGGTCGTCTTGCGCGTGGGGGGTCGCATCGCCTCGGCGCTCGCCCAGCCATTCGTGGTCGGCGAGATCGTCGCCGGGCTCCTGATCGGACCGACCGTGCTCGGCGGGCACGTGGGCACGCTGGGCGCCGACGGCGCGGGGTTGGTGGATCGGATCTTCCCGACCGAGGCGTACTCGTTTCTCAGCGTGACCAGCCAGGTCGGGCTCGTCCTCTACATGTTCCTGGTCGGCGTCGAGGTTGACAACCGCCTGATGAGGGGGCGCAGCCGCCAGATCTTCGTCGTGGCGGCGGCGACGGCCGCCACGCCGCTCATCCTCGCGGTCGCCGCGGCACCGGCGTTTCACGGCTCCATGTGGCGCCCGCACGGAGTCAGCGGCACGACGTTCGCACTCTTTCTCGGGGCCGGTCTCGCTGCCACCGCGCTTCCGGTGATGGCCCGGCTGCTGCAGGAGAAACGATTGATGGCGACACCCGTCGCCGCGATGGGGTTGGGTGTCGCGGGACTCGTGACGGTGGTCGTGTTCCTCGTGATCGCAGCGGCAAGTGCCAGCGCGAAAGGCAGCGGCGTCCGCGGCGACGTGGGTGGGAAGCTCGCGTGGACGCTCGGGTTGATCGTCGTCCTGTTCGCAGTCGCCCGTCCCGCAATGGGGTGGGCGCTGCGGCACGTCGACCAGGAACGTCAGCTCGGGACCATTCTCACCGTACTGCTCGCATTTGCCCTCGCGACCGGACTCGCCGCCGATCGCATCGGCATTAACGCCCTCGTCGGCGGGTTTCTCTTGGGGCTGTCAGTGCCGGCAACGCGCGCGCTCGCGGATGCAATCGTGGAGCGCATCGGAGACATGATCGTCCTCTTCTTCCTTCCGGTCTTCTTCGCCGTCTCGGGCCTGATGACGAACTTCCGGCAGCTGCACGTCGGGGTACTCCCCGGGGTCCTCCTGTTCCTTGTCCTGATGGTCGCCGGCAAATGGGGCCCGGGATATCTCGCGGGCCGCGCCGCCGGGCTCGCAGGTCCCGAGGCCAACGCCCTGGGCGTGTTGCTGAGCTGCGGTGGCCTGCTCGTCCTCGTCGTCGGCCTCATCGGGCTCCAGCTCGGTGTCATCACCCCCGAACTCCAGGCCACATTCGTGATCGGGGCGATCGTGACGCTCATCATGGCCGGCCCGCTCCTCGACCATTTCATGGTGCGACCCGAGTTGCCAGAACCCCCGCCGCCGCCCATCGCGGCACTCGCAGGATAGTGCTCCACGAGTAGAATCCTCAGATTCCGCGGATCGACGCCACCGAGTACCTCGCTCCCTATCCGGCACGCCGGGTGCGCCGGCCGGTGTGGATCGATCTGACGGAGCACACCTACCCGCTTGAGCCCTCGCCCGGAGCGTCCTGGCTTCCGATCGCGTTCAGGGCGTTTGCCCGCATCGCCGAGCTGATCCCGGTCCGTGACCTGCTGATCCTCGGGACGGGAAACGGACTGGACGCGCTGGGCGCCGCAGAGATCTTCGATCTGCGTTCCCTGGTGGTCACGGACCTCTTCGAGGCGAGCCTTTCCGTTTCTCGCGAGAACATCCTCGCCCACATCGCGGACGAGGCGGCGATCGAGCTCAGCTTTTTCACCGGTGACCTGCTGTCCGACGTCCCATCCGAGACACGCGTGGACCTCGTCTACGAGAACCTTCCCAACATCCCCGCGACGCCGGAGATCGCGCTCGATCAGGGCATCAACACCGGGAGGTTCTTCGACGCCACCGGGCTCCAGGTGCCACCGCCGTTCGGCGACTACCTGCTCGCGCTCCACTACCGGTTCCTCTGCGAAGCACGAGGGAATGTTCGCGACGGCGGCGGGATCCTCACCGCCCTCGGGGGCCGGATCCCTGACGAGGTCGCCTTCGGATTGCATCGCGCCTGCGGTTATGCGCCGGAAC
Organism: Actinomycetota bacterium; assembly: GCA_031372145.1. Taxonomy (GTDB): domain Bacteria; phylum Actinomycetota; class Thermoleophilia; order Miltoncostaeales; family Miltoncostaeaceae; genus CALMEC01. The sequence continues at coordinate 4,784 of JANMKR010000199.1, forward strand.
TCGTGGCCTTCGACGTCAAAGTGCAGGCCGAGCCCGGTCTCGTGATCCCCGGGTACCGGCGCGTGGAGGACGAGCAAGGCGTGGAATTTCGCTTCTATGCGGTCGAGGCGATCGCGATCGTGGCCGACGCCCGTCGCGCCGGACTCGACGGTGCGGAGCTCGCCGCGACGGTCGAGGATCAACTCGGTCGTCTGTCGATGTCGGCTCGGGAGGCCGAGGACCGCTCACGCCGTGGTCAGCCGGTGGCCCACTCCGTGCTTATGATCTTCGGCCGGCCCGCCGGGGCGAACCCCGACGGGTAGCTGCGATCGCCCACCGCGCTCTGGACGCGTCCCGTGTCCGGCGGGCGTGGCGCTCGCCAGACGCGACCACGTCGGACGCTCGCCAAGGCTTACTGCGGGAGGCTCACAGTCGCATCGAAGGTCTTGCTCGCCAGCAGCAGCGCGCCGACCTCCTGCGCCCGCCGCGCAGCCGCACGGTCACCCTCGCCTGCAGACACGATCGAGCCCTTCATCAGGATGTGCCACTGGCGCGCGAACCCATCCGGATCAGCCACACCGGCATCGGCCGCCAGGCCGGCGACAAACGTCCGGATCCGCGCGAGATAGCGCGCACTCGCGCGATGCAGCTCATGCGTCGGGTCGGCCGTCTCCAGGAGCACGTTCACAAACGAACAGCCCTCGAAGTCCGGCTGCTGGAACCACTCGTCGAACACGTCGAAGATCGTCAGCAGGCGCTCGGCCGGATCGACGGCGCGGCGTTCCACCTCGCTCTGGAGCCAGCCCTGTGTCCAGCGCTCCTCCCGCAGCTCGAGAAACGCCAGCACCAAGGCGTCCTTCGACGAGAAGTGCCGGTACAGGGTCATCCGTGCGACGCCGGACCGCTCGATGATCGAATCGATCCCGACCGCCCGAATACCCTGCCGCGAGAACAACTCGTAGGCGGCCTCCAGGATGCGCTCACGCGCATCTGACCCGTTCTTGGGGCGCCGAGGTGCTGCGAGAGTTCCTTCTTTTGCAGTCATATTTCAAGAGAATAGCAAGGTGCCCTACGGCAACCCCCGCCAGAGACCAGGATCGCCGCGGGGTTCTTGGCGGTTGGACCAGAATCACCGCACAAGGATATGGACGACGTGGGCGACGTTGTCACCGTCATGCCAGCCGCCGCCGTTCTGGGCGAGCGCGACATTGACGTTCGGCACCTGCCGCGGGCCTGCCTCGTTGCGCAGCTGCAGCACCAGCTCGGTGATCTGCGCAAGACCCGTGGCGCCGATCGGATGCCCGCGTGCGAGCAGGCCGCCGCTCGTGTTGGCCGGGATCCGACCGCCGAGCAGGACATCGCCGTCGCGGATGAGGCGGGCTCCCTCGCCGAACGGCGCGAGCCCGACTTGCTCGTAGAGCTGGATCTCGGCAGGCGCGGCGGCGTCGTGGATCTCGACCACGTCGACGTCCTCGGGACCGAGGCCGGCGCGCTGATATGCGTCCTGGCTCGCAAGCCACGCCCCTTTCATGGGTGCATGGCGAGGGGTGAGGCCGGAGCGGACTGCAGAGGCCGCAACGCGCACACGCCGCGAACTCACCGGCGGCGTGGCCGTCAAGACGGCCGCGGCAGCGCCGTCGGAGATCGGCGAGCACATCAGGAGCGTCAGGGGCGTCACGATCATCCGCGAGTTGAGCACCTCGGCGATCGTCAGGGCACCGCCATACTGCGCGAGCGGGTTGAGCGCGCCGTTGGCCTGGTTCTTGACGACGATCGCGGCGCAGTCCTCGGCGGTCGTGATGCTCTCGTCCATGTACAACTGCGCGGCCTCCGCGTACGAGTCCATCAGCGGCGAGCGCCCATCCCCCGCGGGTGGCACGAGATCGACGTCGACCGCGCGGCCGATCGCCTCGAACGTGACGTTCTTGTCCTCGTGGGTCATCTTCTCGGCGCCGACCGCGAGCGCGATGTCGCACTCGCCCGACGCGATCGCGAGCCACGCGAGGTGGAAGGCGCTCGACGCGGAGGCGCACGCGTTCTCGACGTTCATGAACGGCACCGCCTCGAACCCCAGCGGGCGCATGAAGATCTGCCCCTTGACCATCTCCTGCCGGGTGATCGCGCCGGTGCAGGCATTGCCGAAGTACACGGCCTGGATGTCGCCGACGGTGAGCTCGCTGTCGGCGAGTGCGCCGTTGACCGCCTCGGCCGTCAGGTCCTTCATCGTGCGATCAGGTTGCTTGGTGAACCGGGTCATCCCGATGCCCGAGACGAAGACATCCCTCATGAATCCTCCCGCCGTTTTCCTTCGATGTACGTCCAGCAGCATTTGAAGCCCGGCCGCTCCCCGAAGATCGCGTCGAGCGCGTCGCGGATCAGCGCAAGCCGGTCCACCACGGCCTCCTCGGACGGTGGCCTGCCGTCGACCTTCTCCGTCCCGCCGACCCAGCCGAGTACGGGCTCGTGGTAGGCGGTCAGCAGGTCGAACCAGTCGTCAACGTCCGCAGCGATCGTCTCGTGTGTGACGCCGACGACATCGAAGCCCGCGTCGTGGAGTGCGCTCGTGTACAGCGCAAGCGGCCGCGGGGGCGCGAACACCCGGTCGCGGAAGTCGAGGTATTTCTGGAGCCGCTCGCCGTCGTGCAGGACGTCGCGGTATGCCTGATAGCGGGGGTTCGTCCTGGCGATCCCGGTCGCGACCTCGTGCACGACGTAGACCGTCTCGTCAAGGATCCATTCGTTGGCCGCCGCCTCGGGATTGCGGAGGTTGCCGGAGTTGATGTACAACCTGCCACCGGGCCGTACGACGCGGGCCCATGACGCCAGCGTCTCGTCCAGGTTGGTGTAGAGGTGGACCGCGTTCGTGGAGACGATTGCGTCCGCCTTGCGGGCGAGCAGCGCCGGCTCGAGCACCTCGTCCATGAACTCGAGGCGGTTCTGCTCGCGCAGGTAGCGCAGAAGCCGCACACCGACGCGTGGGTCGTCGCGGAAGTGCTCGACGGCGACGCGCAGGAACTTCTGCGAGGCATCGACGATCACCACGCCCACAGGTCGGTCGAAGATCCGCATGAGCAGCCGGTTGAGCAGGATGCCGGTGCCCCCCGAGAAGTCGATCAGGAGGTCGCCGTCCTGCAGGTCGCGAGCGAGTTGCGCGACGGTCGGATCGAGGTTTCGGTACCAGCCGTGGGCGTCGACGGAGTCGTAGCGCAGGCCAAACGTGTCGAGCGGCGCCGTCGTCCACTCGTCATCCGGGATCCTCGAGACGCCGGCCGGCCAGTCGAACGCCGGTCGCGCGTCCCCCGAACCGACGAGGGGACGGCTGTGGCGGCTGTGCGCACCGATGAGTTCCTCGACGTGTTTCGTGGCCAGCCTGCCCCACCCGCAGGAGGTCGCGACGCCGAACTCGCCCACGAGTGCCGACAGCGCCGTGATCCGCGCACGGGTCACGGCGTCCTCCTCCCCATGGCACAACACTCCGAGCGAGAGCTGCGTGTCCGGCTGCAGGCGCAGCTCGCGCAGCGGCGCGAAGAACGTCGACTCCTCTTCGGCGGCTGCCTGCGCGGGCATGTGAATCCAGTCGATCGAGCGGCCGAGGCTGGCCGAGACGGCGTTCGCGATCTCGACGAGCTGACGCATGTCCGGCGGCGCCGGACGCCGCTCACTGCCGTCGCCGTAACAGAAGTGGAAGCCGAGTTCGACGTCGCTCGGCACGAGCCGGCTCAGCCGGATCAAACGCTCAAGGATCCCCGCCTTCACGTCCGGGAACCACGCGCGCATCTCGCCTTCGAGCATCGCGAACTCGAAGTTCGCGTCCCACTGGATCGCCAGTTGCTCGCGCGGAATCACATCGAGGATGGCCTCGACCTCCGCGACCATTGCTCGCTCGTACACCTGCTCGACCGCCGCCTGGTCGGATGCCGCGACGAACGCGGCGATCGGAGCAAGCGGTGTCGGGAGCGACACCTGGAAGCGGCAGCGGGCCGGGATGATGCCCTCTCGCTTGAGCTGGCGGAACGTCCGGTACGACCCGTGCGCCGCATCCGCGTAGCCCAGCGAGCCGAACTCGACTCCCTGACCGGCCTCGCCTTCGCGCAGCTTGAGTCGCGGCAGCGCCTTGTAGAAGTCCTGGGTCGGAGGGGCGATCTCGAACTGCGGTCGCGAGCTGAGCACCGGGTACTGCCAGACGATCCAGTCGGCACGCGCGCCGGTCTCGCCGTCGGCCATCCGCCGCAAACGGTCTCCCACCGCGGCGCTCAGCGTTCGGAACACATCTTCGGCACTCGGCAGCGGCACACTCCCGACGAGATGCATCCCGAGCGGGACGTAGGTCACCGGTTCGATGCTGCCGACGTTGTCCGACACGGCGAGGTTGCCCATCAATACCGGTAGTGGTCGGGCTTGTACGGCCCGGATGCGGGAATCCCGAGGTAGTCGGCCTGATCGTCGCTCAGGATGGTGAGCTTGACGCCGAGGGCGTCCAGATGCAGGCGGGCGACCTTCTCGTCGAGATGCTTCGGCAGCGTGTGGACCTGTTTGCCGTACTCACGGTGCTTCGTGAACAACTCCATCTGGGCGATCGTCTGGTTGGTGAACGAGTTCGACATCACGAAGCTCGGGTGTCCGGTCGCGTTGCCGAGGTTCAGCAGCCGTCCCTCCGAGAGCACGATGATCGCGTGCCCGTCGGGGAACACCCACTTGTCGACCTGTGGCTTGATGTTGATGCGCTGCACGCCCTCGTAGCCCAGAAGTCCGGCCATGTCGATCTCGTTGTCGAAATGGCCGATGTTGCCGACGATGGCCTGGTGCTTCATGCGCGCCATGTGGCCGGCGGTGATGATGTCCTTGTTGCCGGTCGCGGTGATGAAGATGTCGGCGGACGCAACGACATCGTCGAGCGTCTTGACGTCGTAGCCCTGCATCGCCGCCTGCAGCGCGCAGATCGGATCGATCTCGGTCACCACCACGCGCGCGCCCTGCCCGCGCAGCGACTCCGCGCAGCCCTTGCCGACGTCGCCGAACCCGCAGATCACGGCGACCTTCCCACCGATCATCACATCCGTCGCCCGGTTGATCCCGTCGATCAGGGAATGGCGGCACCCATACAGGTTGTCGAACTTGGACTTCGTCACGGAGTCGTTGACGTTGATCGCAGGGAACAGGAGCTCCTCGCGCTCGGCGAGCTGGTAGAGCCGGTGCACCCCGGTGGTCGTCTCCTCCGTGACTCCCCGGATCTCCGCGGCGATGGTGGTCCACCGCTTCGGGTCCTCCTCCAGCGACCGGGTCAGCACCTGCAGGACGACTTGGAACTCCTCGGACTCGCCGGTGGACGGATCCGGGACTTCCCCGGCCGCCTCATACTGGACGCCCATGTGCACGAGCATCGTCGCGTCCCCGCCGTCATCGAGGATCATGTTCGGGCCACCGCCGTCCGGCCACAAGAGCGCCCGCTCCGTGCACCACCAGTACTCCTCGAGCGTCTCGCCCTTCCACGCGAACACCGGCACACCGCGCAGGTCGTCCGCGGTGCCCTCGGGCCCGACTGCGACGGCCGCCGCGGCGTGATCCTGAGTGGAGAAGATGTTGCAGCTCGCCCAACGCACCTGCGCGCCCAGCACCACCAACGTCTCGATCAGCACAGCGGTCTGGATCGTCATGTGCAGCGACCCGGTGATCCGCGCACCGCTGAGCGGCTGCGACGTGCCGAACTCCCGTCGCATCGCCATGAGACCCGGCATCTCGTGCTCGGCGAGCTCGATCTCCTTGCGCCCGAACTCGCCCAGCGAGAGGTCGGCCACCTTGAAGTCGGCCTGCTGCGTCACTCCGGTCATCGTCATCGAATCTCCATCCAATCGTCCGGGGGGTGAAAGCACGCGCCAATTGCGTTCATGGCTTGCGCGCGCCGATGTAGGTCCAGCAGGCCAGGAAGGTGCTGCGACCGCCGAAGATGACTGCGAGCGCCTCCCGCATGAGCTGCAGGCGATCGGCGACGGTCTCATCCGAGGGCGCGACGCCGTCGACCTTCTGTGTGCCCCCCACCCAGCCGAGGACCGCGTCGTGGTAGGCGGAGAGGAACTCGTACCACTCGCCGACGTCGGCCTCGATCGCCCGATCGCCGACCTCGTCGATGACCAGCCCCGACGCGCGCATGGCATCGAGGTAGTAGTCGAGCGGCCGCGGCGCCAGGAAGACCTTGTCACGGAACGCGAGATGGCGATCCATTCGCTCTCGGTCGTCGAGCGCGTCGCGGTACCGGGCGAAGCGCGGGTCGGTGCGGACGATGCCCGTCGCGACCTCGTGGATCACGTAGACGGTCTCGTCGATGATCCACTCGTTGGGCCGCGCGCCGGGGTTGCGGACGTTGCCGGAGTTGACGTACACGCGCCCGCCCGGTTTCAGCACCTCGTCCCAGGACCTCAGGGCATCCTCGAGGTCGTAGTAGAGGTGGATCGCGTTGGTGGAGACGATCACGTCGGCCTGCACCTGCGGCTCCACGACCTCCTTGAGCCGCTGCAGGCGTTTCTCGTCCTTGAGGTAGCGCAGCCACCGGACCGCCACCCGCTCGTCGCCTCTGAATCGCTCCAAGGCGACACGCAGGAACTTGGGTGAGCTGTCGACGATCATCATCCCGACCTGCCGGTCGAAGATCCGCAGGAGCAGGCGGTCGAGCAGGATTCCGGTCCCGCCGGAGTAGTCGATCAGAATGTCGCCGTCGGTCAGGTTGCGTGCCAGCTGCTCCACCGTCGGATCCAGGTTGCGGTACCACCCGTGGTTCTCGACGCTGTCGTACTGGAGGCCAAACGACTCGACCGCCTGACTCGTCCACTCCTGGTCGGGGATCCGCGCCACGCCTTCGGGCCAGGAGAATCGAACGCCGTCCTCGCGGGTCTGCGAGACGCGCCGGCTGTAGCGCGCGTGCGCGGCGAGCAGCGCCGTGAGCTTCGCCGGCCCCAGCCTGCCCAGACCGCACCCGCAGGCAAGGCCGAACTCTCCGACGATCTCGTGCGCGATCGCGATGCGATCCTCGATCCCTTCGTCGGGCGTGTCGGCGTCGAGCACCCCGAGATAGAGTTCCGTCTCGGCGTTGATCCGCAGGTCGCGAAGCGGCTCGAAGAAGGCGGGATCGGTCGCGGCACCACCGGCCGGCATGTGGATCCAGTTGAGTGAGCGGCCGACACTTGCAGAGAGCGCGTTCGCGACCTCGACGAGCCGCGACATGTCCTTCGGCGGCCCGCGACGGGGATCCTTGCCGTCGCCGTAGCAGAAGTGGAAGCCGAGCTCGACGTCCGGTGGGACGGCCCTGCTCAGGCCGATGAGCCGCTCGAGCACGCCTCCCTTGATGTCAGGAAACCAGGCACGGAGGTCGCCTTCGAGCATGCCGAATTCGAAGTTCGTGTCCCATTGAATCGCAAGCTGATCGTGCGGCACCACCGTCAGGAGCTGCTCGAGCTCGGTCAATAGCGCCTGCGCGTACATCTGCTCGACCTTCGCCTGATCCGTCGGAGCGACGAAGGCGCCGATCGGCGCGAGCGGCGTGGGCAGGCAGACCTGGAAGCGGCAGCTGCCGGGAACGACGCCCGCCCGCTTCAGCTCACGGAAGGTCCGGTACGAGTTTCGCGCAGCGTCCGAATACCCCAACGAACCGAACTGGAGATCCTCGCCTGCCTCGCCTTCCCGCAATTTGAGTCGCGGCAGTGCGCGGTAGAAGTCTTCTGTCGGCGGCGCGACCTCGAACTGCGGCCGCGAGCTGAGCACCGGGTATTGCCAGACGATCCAGTCGGCGCGTGCGCCGGTCTCGCCGTCAGGAATGCGGCGCACCCGCTCGCCCAACGCCTCGCTGACCGTGCGAAACACATCCTCCGCGCTCGGGAGCGGAATGCTGCCGGCCAGGTGGACCCCCAACGGCAGGTAGGTGGGCGGTTGGGCGGTCACGGCCGCACGGGCGATCTTTGTGTCGCTCATGTCACTCTCCTTGAGCCAGGACGGGCGCGTCGAACGCCGTGATCACGCGGAACTCGTCGAACCGCGTGGAGATCTCAGCGGGTGTGAGCCGCTGCAGACGCTCGGTTCCGAAGTCCTCGACGGTGAACGACGCCAACGTCGAGGCGCACACCGCGGCACAGCGCAGGTCGCTTTCGGACCAGGCGGCCACCCCGAGCGAGTCGAGGTAACCGAAGAAGGCGCCCGCGAACGAGTCGCCCGCACCGGTCGGGTCCACGACGGTCTCAAGCGGATATGCCGGTACGGCGAAGTACCCGTCCGCGCTGAACATGCACGCGCCGTAGGTACCTTGTTTGACGACGAGGAGACTGGGCCCGAGCGCACGCATCTGCTTGGCTGCCCGTGCGAGGTTCGGCTCGCCCATGAGCGACCGCACCTCCATGTCGTTCAGGACGACCACATCGACGGTGCGGATCGTCTCGATCAACGCGTCGCGCGCCGACGTGATCCAGAAGTTCATCGAGTCGAGCCCGACGAGGCGCGCCTGCACGCACTGCTCGCGCACGCGCCGCTGCAGATCCGGCTGGATGTTCGCGAGGAACAGGATCGACGCCGACCGCGCAGCCGCGGACAGGGTCGGGTTGAAGTCGGCGAACACATTGAGCTGCGTGTCGAGCGTGTGCGCCACGTTCATGTCTTCCTCGTACCGGCCCTTCCAGAAGAAGGACTGCTCCCCCGCGACCTGCTCCAGGTCGTCGGTGTTGATCCCGCGCGAACGGAAGACCTCGAACTCGCCGTCGCCGAAGTCCTCGCCGATGACGCCCACGACGCTGACGTCCGTGAAGAAGCTCGCAGCGAGCGCGAAGTGCGTCGCGGCGCCACCGAGAATGCGATCGCGCCGCCCGTACGGCGTCTCGAGCGCATCGAATGCAACGGATCCGACGACGGTGACGGCCATTACCTCCCTACCTCGATGACGCGACCGGCTGCAGTTCGCAGGAGATCCGCCTTGTCGATCCGCTCCCACGGGAAGTCCTGGTCGTCGCGGCCGAAGTGGCCGTATGAGGCGGTCGCGCCGTAGATCGGGCGGCGAAGGTCGAGGTCGCGGAGGATCGCTGCGGGCCGCAGGTCGAAGTGCTCCTCGATCAGGGCCTCGATCTGCCGCTGGGGAATCACGTGCGTCCCATGGCACTCGACCTCGATCGAGAAGGGGCGCGCGACGCCGATCGCGTACGCCACCTGAATTTCGCAGCGGGCGGCGAGTCCGGCGGCGACGACGTTCTTCGCGACGTAGCGGGCGGCGTACGCGGCCGAGCGATCGACCTTCGTCGGGTCCTTCCCGGAGAAGGCTCCGCCACCGTGACGCGCAGCACCACCGTAGGTGTCGACGATGATCTTCCGGCCGGTCAAGCCGCAGTCACCGACCGGCCCGCCGACGACGAAGCGGCCGGTCGGGTTGACGTAGACGAAGTCGGGGTCGCCGAAGCGTCGCTCGTCGTAGAGGTCGCTCGGCAGGACCTGGCTGAACACGTGCTCGATCAGGTCGGCTTTGATCGTCGTGTGGGGATCGACGCCGTCGGCGTGCTGGGTGGAGATCAGGACGCGCATGACCTCGACGGGAGTGCGCCGGCCGTGCTCGTCGACCTCGTATCGCACCGTGACCTGGGACTTGCCGTCCGGGCGCAGGTAGGGCAGCGTCCCGTCCTTGCGGACCGCCGCGAGTCGCCTCGTCAGCTGGTGGGCGAGCTGGATCGGGAGCGGCATCAACGCATCCGTCTCGGTGCAGGCGTAGCCGAACATCATCCCCTGGTCGCCGGCGCCGACGCGGTCGAGCGGGTCGCCGTGGCCATGCTGCGCCTCGAAGGAGGCGTCAACACCCTGTGCGATGTCCGGTGATTGCTTGTCGAGCGTGACCCTGACCTCGCATGTGTCGGGGTTGAAACCCGCTTCGGTGTATCCGATCTCGGCGATCTTCTCCCGAACGATGCTCGGGACGTCGACCACCGCCCGTGAGGTGATCTCGCCGGCCACGACCGTCAGGTTCGTCGTCACCAGCGTCTCGCATGCGACCCGGCTGGTGGGGTCCTGCTCGAGCATCGCATCGAGCACGGCGTCCGAGATCTGGTCGGCGACCTTGTCCGGATGCCCCTCGGTGACGGACTCCGAGGAGAACACGAAGTCGCGTGACTCTCCCGCATCCATACGATCGTCGCTCATCGGGGGCCTCCTCGGGTAGTATGAGGGAGAACGATATGTCTCATCGCACCGGGTCGCAAGGAATCCGAACAACCGGCGTATGAAACCCCTCTTCATCCCCGTGGACCGAACGGAAGGCGCGATTCTCGAGGCGCTGCAGCGGAATGCGCGGATCTCGAACAAGGAACTCGCCGATCAGGTCGGGATCGCCCCCTCGACGTGCCTCGAGCGCGTCCGCCGTCTGCGGGAGCGTGGGGTGATCCGTGGATTCCACGCCGACATCGATCCAGGCCTGGTCGGGCGCCCGATGCAGGCGCTGATCGCCGTCCGGCTTCGCGTCCACAACCGCGAGTCGATCGACGCCTTCCAACGACATGTCACGGAGCTGCCGGACTCACTCGCCGTCTACCACGTCGGCGGCGCCGATGACTACCTCGTCCATGTCGCGGTGCCGGATACGGCTGCGCTGCGGGAACTCGTGGTCGAGGACTTCACCGCCCGGCCCGAGGTGGCGCATGTCGAGACCCGGTTGATCTTCGAACTCGTTCGCAAGCACGCGATCGCCCCGTTCAGCGCCTAAAAGATTTGCCGCCGACGTCGCACAAATGGAATGGCGACGACCGCGCGCCACGTATTGCTCAGGCAGCGTGGAGCGTCCAATACATGTCGGCGCCAGCCGGAATCGGGTGGGCAACCTGGCTGAGCGCGAACCGGGCGGTGTCACGATCCAGGCCCATCGTGAGGGCGACCTCAGCCGTCGCGAGTGGCTCGCCTGCCCAGTCCAGCAGCTCGATGGCGCTCGCCGGCGTGGGTGTTCGCTCGAGCTCGGGAGCCAGGTTTGCGATCGCGACCTCATACGCCTCGACCGGGTTGAATCCGGGCACCGCGATCGCCGCCCCGGTGTCGATGCGGGCGATCTCGTAGCTCGGCGTCGTGTAGCGCCGGTGTCCGGGTGGCCCTCCCAGCTTGTGGTCGAGTGCCAGCGCAGGATCGGACGGGGAGCGGGCCGCCTTGATGTCGGCTTGCAGTTGCACGTCGACCTCGGCTCGCGTGCACCACATTGAAAGCCTGGCGGGGTCGAGCCCGACGTCCCGGGCGGCCGCGGCGATGAGCTCCGGGTCATCGAGTAGCCCGCCTGTCATCGCGCGAACCCGGAGACGGCGCAGAAGCGACTCCTCGCGCTCGGCGGCGTAGAGGCGCGTCGCGACGATCGCGCGGCAGGCGGGCTCCGACGACGCGGGCCGGGACAACGGAGCCGGGTCGATCGGCATGCCGTAGGTCCGCTGCAGGCCGGGTGCGCCCTGCGCGAGCTTCTCGGCCTCACCCGGCTCCATGGTCAGCACCACCATCCTGGTACGCCAGCGAAGCCGATCGCCGTAGTGCCAACGCAGACGCATCCGTACCGGCTCGGCCGAAAACGCAAACGGGCATGCCGGGTCGGTGAAGTGGACGATCTCGAGGACCGCGTCGCTTGCAACGATGTTCGCCGTCACCGGTTCGTCCCTCTCCTCGCTCGATCGAAGTCAACCATCGCGTTCCCCTTCCGGGCAAGGAGACTCGCGCCGGAAGAGCTCCGGCCGTGCCGGCCATTTGGCCGATGCACTGACGGCCACTTGTGTCGTTTTCCGACACACTTGGCGTCTCGGTGCACGGAGTCCGCATACCACCCGCGGCGGGAGGCCGGCCGCGACCGCATTTCCCGCGGACGGTGCGCTCCCTGAGGCGGGCAACGTCGATCGCTACGACATGCATGAGGGACGGTGCTCGATGCGCCGACGCGCGGCCCATGGGGCCAGACGCCGCAACCGACCGCGGATCGCCGATCCAGGGTGAGGCTCGCGGGTGCAGACCCGCAGCGCCTGGACAATCGCCTCGGTCGGGACGAACGGGTCGGCGATCGCGGCGTTGTCGCTCCCGACCGCCGCGACGATGACGTTGCTGGCTTCGGCGACCAGGATCGGAGCGGCAGGCACGCGGGCGTCATCCATGACCGCTAGGCGCGCGAGCTCAGGGGCATCGACAGGTGCGGCCGGGCGGATGACGATGCCCGTCGGATCATCGATCGACACGCGCCGTGGGCGACGTACGAGACGGCTCGCGCGGTAGGCGTCGGCCCGCGCGATGAACTCCTCTGCGCGCGCGGCGGCGAGGGCTTGGGCGATGGTCGGGTGGTTCATGACTGTCTCCTCGTGGTCGTCGGAGTGAGTTGACCAGTGGTAGTCTCCCTCCACGGTGGACCGATGAAAAGAGCCACGAAGGCACCAGCAGATGAGGCCAGTTGGCTTCGGTTCGATCGCTCCGGTAGCGAGACATTGCGGGTCGCACTCGAGCGAGCGCTACGCGACGCAATCTGCGAGGGCGCACTGCGCGTCGGGGTTCGCCTGCCCTCGTCGCGTCGCCTTGCCGAGCAGCTCGGCGTGTCCCGGGGAGTCACCAGCGACGTGTACGCGCAGCTCGAAGCCCAGGGCTTCATCCTGGTGCACGCCCGCAGCGCCCCGGTCGTCGCCGATGTCCCGACACCGATCGCACGAGCGCCCCTGCCGTCCGCCGAGCAGCCTCGGCCACCGACCCATGACATGTCGGCGACCACACCCGACATCACGTTATTTCCGCGGCGCGAATGGCTGTCCGCACTCACTCACGCGTTACGACACGCCCCCGCCCGGGCGCTCGACTACGGCGACCCGCGTGGAGATTTCAGCCTGCGCGAGACGCTTGCCGATCATCTCGGTCGCTCACGCGGCGTCGTGGCCGACCCGTCCCAAATCATCATCGTCCAGGGCGCCCGTCAAGGCGTTGACCTGCTCCTGCGCGTGCTCGCGGCTCGCGGCGCTCGACGCGTCGGCGTCGAGGACCCGTCCATGAGTAGCCAACAAGGTCAGATCGCCGCCGCGGGCCTCGAGATCGTCGCCCGCCCAGTCGATGACGAGGGAATCGTCGCCGGGGACCTCGACGCCGACACCGTGATCGTCACCCCCGCCCACCAGCTGCCGACCGGCGTTGTGCTCAGCGGCGCGCGCCGCCGCCAGCTCCTGGCGTGGGCCCGTGAACGACCGGGGCTGCTGATCGAAGACGACTACGACGCGGAGTTCCGCTACGACCGCGAGCCGGTCCGGGCGCTCCAGGGCCTCGACCCCGAGCGCGTGGCGTACCTCGGAACCGTATCGAAATCCCTGGCGCCGGCGCTTCGCATCGGCTGGCTCATCCTCCCGGCGGACCTCGTCGGGGAAGCAACCCAGGCGAAGTCGCTGCTGGACGCAGGCTCTCCCGCCATCGACCACCTCGCGCTCCAACGCCTGATCGAACGCGGCGACTACGACCGCCATGTCCGCCGGGTGCGCGCCATCTACCAAACGCGGCGTGACCGGCTCACCGAGGCCATCGCACGCGAGCTGCCCGGCCTCGAGGTCGCCGGGGTGACCGCCGGGTTGCACGTGCTCGTCCGGCTGCCTGACGGTGTCGATGACGAGCTTGTCACCCGGCATGCGCGCGACGCCGGGGTCGGCGTGATGCCGCTCTCGAGCTACGCCATCATGCGTCGCCCCCACGGCGGCCTGGTCATCGG
>JANMKR010000211.1:0-2029 GCA_031372145.1 Actinomycetota bacterium
GACCCGGGCGATTAGCTCAGTTGGGAGAGCACTAGCTCGACAAGCTAGGGGTCACTGGTTCGAGCCCAGTATCGCCCATACCGGGGACGTCGACGCGGCGTCGAGGAGGTCGTGTGTCGCATACGGGGTGACCCGTGTGCCGGCCGACCGTCGCGCAACTACCTGGCACGCCGGACCTGCGCGGCGGTCGCGGTCTCGTGTGGTCGCGCGGCCGGCCTTGGGGCGCCTGGTTTCGACGTGCGACTCGGTGCCTTCACCCGGTTGCCCGCACCGAGCGCGCGCACGATGGTCAAGCCGCCCACCACGACAGCGCTCGCGATGTAGATCAACGTGGCCCAGGTCGCGCCGGTGTCCGTGCCCGTCAACAGGCCGTGGAACAGGGCCGTGCCATAGGCGAGGAACGCCAGGTAATGCAGTTTGCGCCAGCGCCGGTGGCCGATCCGTGACTTCAACTTGGTGCTGACGATCACCGCGAGCACGGTGTACATCGCCACGATGCCAAGGCCCGTTGCCCACGGCCGGTATCCGCTGCGCAGTGGCAAGAACGCGGCGACCGTCGAGACGCCCGACTTGGCGTCGACCACGAGCATCGTCACGTGCAGACCCAACATCCACAGGCTCAGGGTCGTCAGGTGCTGATGGAGATCCTTCGTGATGACCGCGGGCCACCGTGGTGACTTCAGGCGCAACGACAGCACCAACCCCGCCGTCACAGCCGCGGTCAACAGCAGGAATGCGGTGAACCCGGCTCCACGTGCGATCAGCCATTCGACCTGCTGGACGTTCATGCGGCCACCTGCGTCGGCCACGTCGCGGTCTCGTGGACGGCACCGTCGGTGAGCGTCAGGAGGCCAGGGAGCCCGAGCCGACCCAGAAACGCAATGCCCGCATCACGGCCGAGCACGAGCGCGACCTTGGCCGCGACTTCGGCCTGCGCGCAGGTGGGCGCGGCGACGCTGACCGACCGAAGCCCCGAATCGGCGGGCAGGCCGCTACGAGGATCGATCAGGTGATGACGCTCCACCCCGTCTTGCACCCACCGGCGTCGCGTGACGCCTGACGTGGCGAGCGCGCCCGACGTGAGCGTCACCGCTGCGTCGTCGGCCTCGGCGAATGCAACCTGCCACTCGGCCGCGTCGTTTCGCACGACCCGCATATCCCCTCCGGCGTTGACGAGTGCCGTGCCGGCGCCGAGTTCCGACAGCAGGTGCGCGGCGGCGTCGACTGCCATCCCCTTGGCGATGCCACCCAGATCGAGGGCGGTTCCCGATGGGATCGCGATCGTGCCGGCCGCGTCATCCACGCGGATCGAACGCCAGCCCGCGGCCGGCAGGTCGCGGACGAACGTGCCACCCCCCAGACGCAGCGGCCATGTGAACGATCGGTTGTAACCGATCGCCGCCATCTGACGTCCGAGGGTCGGGTCGAACAGGCCTTCGGTCGCCCGTGCCGCGTCGACTGCGGCGGACACCACGGTACGAATCAGTCGACCGACCACGACCGGCTGACCCGGAGTGCGGTTGACTCGCGACAGCTCAGACGCGGGACGGAAGCGGCTGAGGGCCGCCTCCCATCCCTCGAAGAGATTGCGAACTGCGCCGACCGCACCGGGCGGGAGGTGGCCGGCGAACAACACGGTGACCGTGGTGCCCATGGCGGGAAACCGCACCTGATGGGGCGACAGGGTGATGTCCCTCACGAGGTGCTCGACGTCGTCGCGGCCGCCGCGCTTGTCGCCGGGCTGATGCCAGTTTGGTCCTGCTGGGTGAAGAAGTCGCTGGTCGCCTGCGTGGCAGCGTCGGTCGCATCCGCAGCGACGACCCCGTCAGCGGCCGCCTGGACGACCGTCGTCGGCGTTGCCGCCGACGACGCATGATGGGTTGCGGCAAGGCCGGTGAAGACGCCGAGGGCGGCAATCGCGCCGGCGGTGCCCATGGTTCGCAGGCCCGCTTTGCGATTGGCGATCGTTTCCGCGCGCCGCTTGCCATCGGCGGCCGGCGTGGGTGTGGGCGGGGTCAGTGGGGGGAGG
>JANMKR010000019.1:0-1769 GCA_031372145.1 Actinomycetota bacterium
CTGCTCGTGCACGCCGCCGTCGAGGGGCACGACCCCACGTTGGCGGCCGCCGTGCTGGCCGGCGCCAAGCGCGACGGGCGGCGCGTCCTGGCGATCGTCGTCGGGTCGGACGACACGCGCGCCGGGATCGAACGTGCGTTGCTGGACACGCGTCCACTGGAGCCGTCAAACATCGCGCACGTCGCCACGCTCGACGACCCGGCACCGATCCACGCAGCGGTCGTGCGCTGCCTCGACGACGAGGCTGTCGCCGCCGGGCGGCGCCACCCGCCGATGCGCGCGGCGGTCGCCGAAATGCTGATCGCGCGTTCAGCTCGCCAGGCCGGCGCCATCGGGGTGGCGGTGGTGATCCCGGGCGCCGACATGCCGGCGATGACGCTGATCCAGGTGCGGCTGGTCGCCCAACTCGGTGCGTTGTACGGGCGCTCCTTGGACGCACGCCGCGGCCTCGAGGTCGCCGGGGTGCTGGCGGGTGCGTTCGGCTGGCGCGCGATCGCGCGCCGTGCCGCCGGCGTCGTTCCCGTCGCGCGGTTCGCGCTGCGGGGCGGGGTCGCCTATTCGGCGACGCGCGCGGTCGGCGAGGCCGCGCGTACCTACTTCGCCCAAGCCGGTGACAAGGCAGACCAGCCGCTCGATGGCCTGCAGGCCACGCTCAAGCGCACGTTGACGCGCGGAGGCCGCGGATGACGACGCGCATCCTCGTCTCGGTCGACCGTTTTGAGACCCGGGTCGCGATCACCGAGGGTGATCGGGTCTCGGAGTGCCACATCGAGCGCCGCGGGCGCCAGTCGGTCGTGGGTCACATCTGGAAGGGCCGGGTTGAGAACGTCCTGGCGGGCATGGAAGCGGCGTTCGTCGACGTCGGCATCGCCAAGGCCGGTTTCCTGCATGTCGACGAGATCGTCGCAATGGGTGTGCCCAAGAGCAAGCGCATGATCGCGAGCCTGCTCAAGAAGAGCGACGAGATCATGGTCCAGGCGATCAAGGACCCGATGGGCACCAAGGGTTGCCGACTGACCATGCAGCTCTCGCTCGCCGGGCGCTTCCTTGTGTACGTCCCATACGGCGAGGGCATCGGCGTCAGCAAGCGCCTGGACGACGAGGAGCGCGACCGCCTGCGCAAGATCTGCAAATCGCTGACGATCGAGCAGGGCGGCTTGATCGTCCGGACGCAGGCCGCCGGCGTGACGGCACGGGACCTGCAGCGCGATCTGCTCGCGCTGCAACGTCTGTGGGATGCGCTCAGGGCCCGCGGCGACCAGGTCAAGGGGCCGAGCCTGCTCTACAGCGAGGCCGACCGCTCGCTCAAGGTCATCCGCGACCTGTTCGGCGACCACATCGACGAGGTGTTGGTTGACGACGAGGTTCAATACCAGCGCATCCTCGACTTCCTGCGTCGCACGTCGCCGGATCTGGCGGAGCGGATTCACTACTACTCCGAGCCGATTCCGATGATGGAGAAGTACGGCGTGGATCGCGCCCTGCGCTCGACCCTCGAGCGCCGCGCCGACCTCGGGTCAGGCGGGTACCTGATCATCGACGACACCGAGGCGATGACGGTGATCGACGTCAACAGCGGTCGGCACGTGGGCCGCGGCAAGACGACGCTCGAGGAGACGATCACGCAAACCAACCTGGAAGCGGCCGAGGAGGTCGTCCGCCAGCTTCGCTTGCGCGACATCGGCGGCATGATCATCATCGACTTCATCGACATGAACGATCAGCGCAACCGCAAAGCGGTGCGCGAGGCGCTCGAAGCCGCGCTCAAG
>JANMKR010000084.1:0-21597 GCA_031372145.1 Actinomycetota bacterium
GCGTCCCGGGCCAGGTCACGCACCTGATGCTTGGTCAGCTCGCCCAGCGGGAACTCGAGGCGCGCGATGGTCTGCCGGTCGAGCATGGCGAGCATGTAGCTCTGGTCCTTGTCGGCATCCGCGGCGCGGGCGATCGCGCCACCGACGACCCGTGCGTAGTGGCCGGTCGCGAGGCGTCTGGCCCCCAGGAGCGCGGCGGCCTGTGCCAGGACGGCGAACCGGACCTGACCGTTGCAGGTGACGCACGGGTTGGGTGTGCGGCCCTCGGCGTAGCCGCGGATGAAGCTCTCGACGACGCCTCGGCGAAACGTCTCGGCCGCGTCGATCGTCAGGTGCGGGATACCCAGGGCGTGGGCGGTCCGGCGTGCCAGCTGCACCGTCTCGGGTGAGCAACATGAACGCTCCGCGGCGGCGGCCCCAGGGTCGTGCCATAGGCGCATCGTCACGCCGACGACGTCGTAGCCGGCCTCGTGCAGAAGCTTGGCGGCCACAGCGCTGTCGACACCGCCGCTCATCGCGACGGCCACTCGGTTGCCCGCCAGCGGCACTCCCATGTCGCCGAGCCGGTTCGAGAACCAGGCCTCGAGCGCCCGTGCGACGGCATCCGCCACGAGTTCGGGACCGTGGCGCCGCTCAGCGCCCAGCCCGCCGAGCTCGCGATCGAGCCAGTTGGCGGAGAGGTTCAACGCATCAGCGAGCGCGGCGCCGGCGAGCCGCTCGCAAGCCGCGTTGGCGGCCGCTGTCGCGGCGCCGCAACCGAACGCCAGGAACCGCGCGTCGGTCACCGTTCCACCGGCGATCCGAAGTTGGATGCGTACGACATCACCGCACCCGGCACTGCCCGATTCGCCGACCGCATCGGGGTGGGCCATCTCCCCCGCCATGGCCGGCGCAGTCAGGTGGCGCATCGTCTTCCGAGGGTACGGAGGCATGGGGCGAGGGTACCACGCAACCCACCCGTCCCTCCGATCCGGGGTGTCCCTGGTGTCAGACACGAATCGGTCCTCATCGCTTACGCCGAAAGGGTTTTCGGGATCGAAAACGACCCTTCCCTCCACCTTGCGGGCCGACCTCATGCGCTGGCCAACGAAACCGCCGGCCATCGATCGCGACGGCGGTCATCGTCCTCGACGAGCCCACGCACGGCGATGCGCGCGAGCCACGGTCGATCGCTGAACAGGGCCAAGGTCGCGACAGGATCAAAGCCATCGACAGGCTTCGCCTTCCCCAAGAGCGCGGGGTAGCTCGCCCACGACCAATCCTCAGCTCGCTCCACCAAACCGCCTCGCAGCGGGTTGCGGGCGATGTAGCGGACCACGGAGATCAGTTGCTCATCCGATTCGATCAGGACAGACAGGTATCGGCTACGAAACAGGTGGTCGGTCAGGCCATGGGATTGGTTATGCAGCCAGGCATAGCGGCCCAACAGGTGGCGCATCCCCTCGGGCAGATTCCCGACCGGGGTCTTGGCCGCCAGATGAATGTGGTTGCCCATCAGGCAGTAGCCGTAGCACGTCCATCCATAGCGGCTGCACACTCTCGACAGCATGCGCAGAAACGTTCGACGGTCGTCATCATCGAGGAAAATCGGCTGTCTACGATTGCCGCGCGCCATGACTGTCTACGATTGCCGCGCGCCATGAGGTGGTAGATGGCGCCATCTGCAACCGGTCGTGGATCGCGTCCCATGGTCACTCCTTGGCCGTTTGGTGGAAAGCCCTCATTTGCTTAAAGGGATTTCACGGCCAAAACGTCCCCCCCAAAACGGTTAAGTGTTGGTTAACCGTGTCTGAGACAAAAATGGACGAGGGCGCCGCGCGAAACGCGCGGCGCAACTTCCATTTTTCGCCCAGCGGGGTGGGCGTTTGCAACGCCCGCGCAACTGACACCGGATTTCCCGCAACACCGCACCGCGACACGGATCGCGGGGGGTCGGGAAGGGTCGAGATCTCGGGCGGTAGATGCCCCACCGTGCCGTGGTCGGCGAGTGACTGGGCCTGCATTAGCAGGTGGGTGGCAAGCAACGCGAAGCACCAGGCGTCGCGCTGACTCCGCCTCCCATATCAAACGTGTTGGCTCAGGTCGCTGATCCGCCACGTACACGGTCGGGCACGAATCACGTTACTGCCGACGGGCCCCCGGCGCAACCGTCGGAGCCACCCTTAACGCGCCGGGGCTCCCCGAAGGGAGCCCCGAAAGCCCGACATCCGTATCGGACAAATGGTCAGCAGATCTTGTCCGGCGAAGCGAACCGTGGTGCCTTGACGAGCGCCGCATACGTCGAGGTGGTCGCGCCCTGCTTCACCGACGTGAGCTGGAACGACTTGGCGTCGATCGTGTAGGAGAGCTTGCCGCCGCCGTATTGGCTGAGAAGGTCAGTGCCGACCAGGGTCAACGTGGCGCCGTTCTTGGCCTTCATCGGCTTGTCGAATCGAACCCCCTGGAGCGGAATCGCTTCGTCACCCAGCTCAGCGATGGCCTTCGGGTTGGTCGTCCGCGTCCAGCAGAGCGCACCATTGGCCTTCGAGTAGAGCCCAGTCGCGTTGCCGAACAGCTGCACCGTCTTCCCGGCAGCAGCGACACTTGCGCCGAACAACCGCTGTTTGCCGTCGACCAAGCGGATCTGGCCGGTTCCTTCGGCCCCAACCAAGTCACCGACGCGACCGGTGGACTTGACGGAGACACCTGGCACCCTGACGTACGCGGTATTGACCTTCTTGGCCAGCGCGATCCCAGCGGCGTTGCCGCTCGGCTCACCCTTACGGGGCGTCACCTTGAGGGGCTGCGGAACCGCGTTGCGCGCATCGATGAGCGACTGCGCGATGATGTCCTCGTCGACCATGCCGCGCCAGACGTTCGACAGCTTGTCGTCGCCCTGAATCACGGCGACTGCGGGCGTGTACTTGACGTCGAACAGCGTGGGCAGGTCGCCCAGCTTCGTCTTGCCGGTGATCCGGTAGACGATGAACTTGGTGTCACGGAACCCGCCCTTGCGCTGCAACGTGTTGAGGCGCTTCTGGACGATCTCGTCCTCCGTGATGCCTGGGAGCAGGAACGCGACCACAACGGGTCCGCTGCTCTGCAGGGCTGTCTTGATGACCGCGGGGGTCTCCTTGCCGGGCACAACCTTGTCGCCACGACTCAGAGCCACGCCACCACCGGCCGCCTGCACAGTGAACGGAACCGCTGCAAGCACGCCGAACCCGGCGAGTGCAGCCAACGCGCGACGCCGGGTCTTCCCGACCCGGACGCGCGACAAACCTTGTACCTCAGTGTCAAGAGGAGCGGACACCGTCGAACACCTCCACGTTCGATGACCTACAACCTTGTCGGCACCAAGTCGTGCGGGCTTAACGCCCCGGGCGAATCAATACGCCGCGCTCACCACGGCACTTGGACGGCCTCTGACCCGCCCTACGGGCAGGTCAAACACCGAGCGCGAACTCCCATACGCCGCGCTCACCACGGCACTTGGACGGCCTATGACCCGCCCTACGGGCAGGTCAAACGCTGAGCGCGGCTGGACGTCAATATGCCGCGCTCACCACGGAGGGGCTAAGCGCCTTTGGGTGGCACGTTGCGCACGGCCAGGTCCCGCAGTTGAACGTCGTCGACCGTGGAGGGGGCGCCGGTCAGTGGGTCCTGGCCCGTGGCGGTCTTCGGGAACGCGATGACGTCGCGGATCGACTTTTCGCCCAAGAGCAACATGACGAGCCGATCGAACCCGAGCGCGATGCCACCGTGCGGCGGCGCACCCAGGCGAAGCGCCCGCAGCAAGAACCCGAACTTCTCCTCGGCCTCCTCCGCATCGACGCCGATCGTCGCGAACGCCGCCTGCTGCACGTCGCGATCATGGATACGAATGCTGCCGCCGCCGATCTCGAGGCCGTTGAGCACGATGTCGTATGCCTGCGCGATCACGGCACCCGGATCCGTCGCAAGCAACGGGATGTGCTCCGGACGGGGCGAGGTGAACGGGTGATGGCGCGCATCCCAGCGCATTTCGTCTGCGTTCCACTCCACCAGCGGGAAGTCGGTGACCCACAACGGAGCCCAGGTGCCCTCGGGCGCCAAGCCGTAGCGGTCGGCCAACCGGACCCGCAAGGAGCCCAGCACCCCCAGCGCAGCGTCCTCCGTGTCGGCCACGAGGCAGATCAGGTCGCCCTGTGCGGCGCCGAACGCGGCCGCCAGGCCCGTCAGGAACTCGCCCTTGACCGAGGCGCGCAGCCCGTCCTCGCCGACGACCGCCCACACCAAGCCCTTCGCGCCGAACTCCTGCGCGTCGGTCACGAGCCCGTCCAGGTCCTTGCGCGAGAGCCCCGCCCCGGCGCCCGGCAGGCAAATGCCCCGCACCACGGCGCCGCCCGCAACGGCCTTCTCGAAGATGCCGAGCCCCGACGCGGCGGCCTGCGCAGTCCAATCCTGGATTTCCACGCCGAACCGCACGTCGGGCCGGTCGGTGCCATACCGCGCCATCGCGTCCGCAAACCCCAGCCGCGGGAACGGCGCGGTCAACGTCACACCCGCCTCGGCCGCCTGCGCGACCAGGAGCGTCTCGATCAATCCGTAGATGTCCTCGGGCTCGACGAACGAGGCCTCGATGTCGATCTGAGTGAACTCGGGTTGGCGGTCGGCACGAAGATCCTCGTCGCGGAAGCAACGCACGATTTGGTAGTAGCGCTCGAACCCACCGACCATCAACAGCTGTTTGAACAGTTGCGGGCTCTGCGGAAGCGCGTACCACTTGCCTTGCTGAAGGCGGCTGGGGACGATGAAGTCACGCGCGCCCTCGGGTGTGGAGCGGATCAAGATCGGCGTCTCGACCTCCAGGAACCCCTCGTCTTCGAGCACCCGTCGGGTCGCACGGGCGATCTTGGCCCGCAGCTCCAACGCCCGCAGGCGGCGCGGACGGCGGGTCTCGATGTAGCGGTACGCCAGGCGCACCTCTTCGCTTGCCTCCTGGGTCTCGTCCTCCACCGAAAATGGCAACGGATCGGAGGCCGCCAGCAGCTCGACCCCGGCGACGCGCAGTTCGACCCCACCGGTGGGGATGTTGGCGTTGACGTTCCTGCGCTCCCGGGCCACGACCACCCCATCGACGCTGACCACGTCCTCGTTGTGGAACCTGTGCGCGGCGGCGTGCGCCTCAGGAGCCGCCTCGGGATCGAACACCAGCTGCAGCAGCCCGCTGCGATCACGAAGATCGACGAAGATCAGCCCGCCGTGATCGCGGCGGCGATGCACCCACCCCGCCACGCGGACCGTGGCGCCGGTCGTGTCGGCGGCGCCGACGCAGGTGTGGGTGCGATACCGATCGGATCCGATCAAAGGAGTGCCTCCGCCAGCTTGTCGAGGGGGACTTCACGTTGCTCACCGCTGGTCATGTCGCGCAACGTCACGACACCGGCGGCGTGTTCGCGCGGTCCGATGATGGCCACGGTCCGCGCTCCGAGCGAACCGGCCTGGCGCAACATGGCCTTGAGGCTGCGGCCCCGCAGGTCGCTGTCGCACCGCACTCCGGCAGCCCGAAGCCGGCGCAGCAGTGGCATCAGCTCGAGCCGCAGCGCCTCGTCGGCGATCGCCAGATAACAGTCGAGCCCCGCAGGCTCGTCCACCGGCCCGTCCGCCTGCAGCGCCAAGGTGATGCGCTCGAGCCCGCTGCCAAAGCCGATCCCCGGCGTCGCAGGCCCGCCGAGCTCCTCGACCAGGCCGTCGTAGCGACCGCCGCCGCCGATCCCCGACTGCGCGCCCAACCGGTCGCACGAGAACTCGAACACCGTCTTCGTGTAGTAGTCGAAACCCCGCACCAGCATCGGGTCCTCGACATACGCGATGCCGAGTGCGTCCAGCGCCGCGCACACGCGCCGGTGATGCGCCAGGGCGGTCGGGCTCAGGTGCGCCAACACCTTGGGTGCGCCCTCCATCACCGCGCGCACGCGCTCGCTCTTGGAGTCGAACAGTCGCAATGGGTTGTCGCGCATCCGGTCGCGCTCGTCCGGCCCAAACCCCTGCGCGTGTGCGTCGAGGTACTCCATCAGGACCGGCCGGTAGGCGGCGTGTGTCTCCGGGTCGCCCATGCTGGCCAGTTTGAGCGTGATGCCGGGCACGCCGAGGCGTGCGTACAGGTCGAAGAGCACGGTGATGACCTCGGCATCGAGGAGCGGGTCGTCACTGCCGATCGCCTCGATGCCCAGCTGCGTGTGTTCACGGTAGCGTCCGGCCTGAGGCGCCTCGTAGCGGAACATGGGCGCCAGGTACCAGAGCTTGACCGGCAGTTGCAGCTTGTGCATGCCGTGTTCGACGAACGCACGCACGACGGGCGCGGTGCCCTCGGGGCGCAGCGTCAGCGACCGTCCACCAGCGTCCGTGAACGTGTACATCTCCTTGCGCACGATGTCCGTGCTGGCGCCGACCCCGCGCGAGAAGACCTCGGTCTCCTCGAACGTCGGCGTCTGGATGCGGCCGTACCCGTATGACGCGAACACGGCGCGCGCAGCGTCGGTCACCCGATCGCGCAGGCGCGCTTCGGGCGGAAGGATGTCGCGGGTCCCGCGGGGTGGCACCGCCGGCTAGCCGCCCGCGCGCTTTTGTTCCCACCGGCGCAGGCGGAAGCGGTAAAACCAGCGATCAAACAGCCAGCCGAAGCCCATCAGGAACAGGAACATCACGAGCACGAGCAGGATGTTGGCCCCGGCGCTGCCGCCGCTGGTCAGCGTCAGGAACACCAGAAACACCGCCGATGCCATGACCGAACGGACGATGACACTGCGAAACGTCGGCGCGACGGGGGCGCCCGCAGGCAGCTTCTTGGCCGTCGGCAACAGTGTGCCGTCATCCGAACGTTTGGCTTCGTGACGCGGGTTCTTGATCGGGGGCGGGCCGGCCGAGGGCCGGCGGCGAGGCTTCTTGGCGATGGTTAGTGCTCTCTCCTCGGGGGTTGACGTCGAAGCGACGTGAGCTGGGCTTCGAGCACCTGTCCCGGACGGAACCGCATGAGCCGGAGCGCGCTGGGACTGGGGCCGCGCAGCGCGATGCCCGGGATGAGCCCGACCAGTTCGCTGTCGCCCGCTTCGATGCCGAGCCGCTCCGCCTCCCTGCGTACGGCGGCGACTGCCACCGCGGGCGGGGTGCGCCTGAAGTCTTCCAGGTTCATGGACACTTGGGCAACACCGGGGTCGGCCAGATAGAGCCCGAGCGCCCGAAGCCCCGGGGGACCGCCGCCTGATTCGCGCACCCGCGCCGCGATCGCGCGGACCTGATCCAGGCTCGCCTCCGGCATCCAGACATTCCACGCGATCAGGGGCTCGCGCGCGCCCACCATGACCGCCCCGGCGGTCGCGTGGATGCGACGGGGCCCGTCATCCGGCGCGATCTGGCCGTCTTCGACCGCCGCGGCCAGCGCATCGAGTCCGCCGCGACGGAAGTCATGGGGGCGCGTTCGCTCAGGGTCGCTCGCGATCGCCCCGTAGCGGAAGACCGGAAGCGCCAGCTCCTCGCCGATGCGCTGGGCGATGCCTGTGGCCAGCTCACATGCCATCGGCAGCTCGTCGGGTGCCAACGCCACGATCGGCACCAGATCCAATGCCCCGATGCGCGGGTGGACCCCTTTGTGGCGGCGCAGGTCGATGCGCTCCATGGCCTCCCAGGCCAGGGCGACCATCGCGTCTTGAATCGCCAGCGGATCGCCGGCAACGGTCAGGACGCTGCGGTTGTGGTCGACATCCGAGTGCACGTCCAACACGCGCACGCCAGGGAGACGCACGGCCTGCACCAACGCCTCGATCGTCGCCTGATCGCGTCCCTCGCTGACGTTGGGCACAGCCAGCGCAACGGGTCGCGACGGCGCCGCCGGCAGCTCGTCGTCGTCGATCAGTACTGGGACGCCACTCTGACCGGTCACGCTAACCTTGACCGGTAAAACCAGATGCAGACGCTTTTTCGCCTACTTTCATTCCTGCGACCATACCGGGCGCAGGTCATTGTCACCGCTGTGTCGGCCGCGGGGCTGATGGCGTGCACCGCCGCGATCCCCTGGTTGACCAAGGTGATCATTGACGATGCGTTGGGCCAGCACCGCCGCGACCTGCTCGTTCCGCTGATCGTGGCGGTCATCGGCGTCGGGCTGGTGCGGATGGTGTTCGCGGCAGTGCGCCGGTGGGTGTCGGGACAGGTCAGCCTGGGCGTCGAGTACGACCTGCGCGGGCGCATGTTCACCCACATGCAGCGACTGTCGTTTCGCTACTTCGACCACATGCCGGTCGGGCAGCTCATGTCCCGCGCCACGAACGACCTGCAAACAGTGCGGTTCTTTCTGGGCTACGGCCTGATCTTTCTGTTCATGAACGCGTTCGGGCTGGTGCTCTACACCGTCCTGCTGCTGTTGATCGATCCGGCGCTGACCGGGCTCGCGCTGCTGATGGCACCGGCACTGGTGGCGGTGGCGTGGCGCTCAAGCAAACGCACCCAACCGGTGCTCGTGGACGTCCAGCAGAAGGTCGCCGACGTGACGCAGAGCGCCGAGGAGAGCATCGTCGGCATCCGCGTCATCAAGGCGTTCGGCCAGGAGGGTCCGCAGAGCGCACGCTTTGCCGCGATCGCCCGGCGGGCGTTCGACCGCAGCATGGACGCCAACCGCCTGCAGGCGTTCTACCTGTCACTGATGGGGTTTCTGCCGACCATCGGCCTTGGCGTCGTGGTCATCTTCGGCGGAATTCGCGCGATCGACGGCACGTTGTCGCTGGGCGAGTTCGTGCAGTTCTACAGCTACCTGCTGGCGCTGGTGTTCCCGCTGCGGATGATCGGCTCGCTGGTCGGCAACGCTCAGCGCGCCGCGGCCAGTGGCCAGCGCATCTTCGAGGTCCTCGACACCGAGCCCGACTTGGTCGAGCGCCCCGACCCGCTGGAACTGGAGACGGGTGGTGGACACGTGGAGTTCGCCAGCGTGTCGTTCGCACACTCCGAGACGGGACCCGACGTACTGGCGGACCTGGACCTGGACATCCCGGCCGGTCGCGTGGTCGCGCTGATCGGCCCCACCGGCTCGGGCAAGACGACGCTCACGCAACTCATCCCCCGTTACTACGACCCCACGGCCGGCACGGTGCTGCTCGACGGCGTCGACGTGCGTGACCTCGGACTCGATCCGTTGCGCCGTACCGTTGGCGTGGTCGCGCAGGACCCGTTCCTGTTTTCGACCACCGTCCGTGAGAACATCGCCTACGGGGTCATCGACGCCACTGACGACGATGTGCGCACCGCCGCCCGCTTGGCGCAGGCCGAGGGGTTCGTCGACGAACTGCCGGACGGGTTCGGCACGATCATCGGCGAGCGCGGCTACACCTTGTCGGGTGGCCAGCGTCAGCGCATCGCGATCGCGCGAGCCGTCATCACCGACCCGCGCGTGTTGATCCTGGACGAAGCCACCGCGTCAGTCGATGCGTCCACCGAACGCGAGATCCAGGGCGCGCTGCGCGCGGTCATGGCGGGGCGCACGACCTTGATCATCGCCCACCGCCTCTCGACGATCGCCCTGGCCGACGAGATCGTGGTGCTCGACGAAGGCCGTATCGTCGCCCGCGGCACCCATGAGGAGCTGCACGCGACGAGCGAGATCTACCGCGAGATCCACGACCGAGGCCTGGCGCGCCCCGAGTTGGTGGTCGGCCAGTGAGCATCGGTCGCCCCCCCGGCCACGGCCCCGCGCACGCCGTGCTCGGCTCGCTCGTGGACCGCGAGATGCGATCTGGACGCGTCCCCACGAAGAAGCTCCGCAAGCTCATGCCGTATTTCCGCCCGTACCGCTGGCAGATCGCCGTGACGCTCGGGCTGATGGTCCTGCTGAGCCTGGCCGGACTCGCCTCACCGAAGCTGGCGCAGATCGCCATTGACGACGGCATCACCAAAAGCGACAAACACGTGCTGGTCATCGCGGTCGCGCTTCTGGTCGGAGCCGGCCTTGTCGGCTGGCTCGCCGGGTACGGACAGACCTACCTGTCCAGCTGGATCGGTGAGCGCATGCTGCTGGATCTGCGCACCGATGTGTTCTCGCACCTGATGGGGCTTTCGATCGGCCACCACGAGCGCGTGCCGACCGGCGTGACCGTCAGCAGGCTCACCAGCGACATCGAGGCCCTGCGCCAGCTGGTCACCGACGGCATCACCACGCTGGTCGTGCAGGGGCTCACGTTTGTGGGCGTCATCGTGATCCTGTTCGACTACGACTGGAAGCTCGCCCTGGTGGCGTTCAGCGTGTTCCCGTTTTTGGCGCTCGCGACGGCCGTGTTCCGGGTGAGCTCGGCCGGTGCGTATCGACGCACCCGCGAGAAGGTCGCCAACGTGCTGGCGGCGCTCCAGGAGACGATCTCGGGCATCCGTGTCGTCCAGGGATTTGGTCGGCAGGGGCCCGCGGCTGAGGCCTTCCGCGCGGTCAACGACGAGTATCGCGAAGCGAACATGCAGACCATCCGCATCTCGTCGTCGTACTTCCCGGCCGTCGAGTTCCTGACCGCGATCGGCACGGCCATGGTGCTCCTGTTCGGCGGCTGGCGCGTGCTCGACGGCGACGTGACGATCGGCGTGCTTGCGGCGTTCCTGGGCTACATCGTGCTCTTCTTCGATCCGATCCAGCAGCTGTCGCAGCTGTACGGGACGTTCCAGTCGGCGATGGCGGCCCTGGAGAAGACCCTGGGGGTGCTCGAGACCAAGCCGACGATGATCGACCGGCCCGACGCCGCCGACCTGCCCCCGATCTCCGGTGCGATCGAGTTGCGCGACGTCACGTTCGGCTATCTGGAGGAGCCGGTCCTTCGCGACGTCAACCTGCAGATCCGTGCGGGCGAGACCGTGGCGCTCGTCGGTCCGACCGGCGCGGGCAAATCCACGTTGGCCAAGCTCATCGCACGCTTCTATGACCCCGATCATGGTGCTGTCTCGATCGACGGACACGACCTGCGTGATGTCACCCAGAGTTCGCTCCGTGCCCAGCTCGGCATCGTCCCGCAGGAAGGGTTCCTGTTCAGCGGAACCGTCGCCGAGAACCTGCGGTTTGCCCGTCCGGACGCCTCGGACGAGCAACTGCACGCGGCGTGCGCGGCGGTGGGCGCGACCGAGTTCGTCGAGGCGCTGCCCGACGGATACGACACGCAGATCGAGGAGCGCGGAGCGCGACTGTCGGCCGGCCAACGGCAACTGTTGGCGTTCGCGCGCGCGCTCGTGGCCGACCCGGCACTGCTGATCCTGGATGAGGCGACATCATCGGTCGATCTGCGCACCGAGGCGCGCATCGAGGAGGCCCTCGCGACGCTCCTGACCGGTCGCACGTCGATCGTCATCGCCCACCGCCTGTCGACCATCCGCGATGCCGACCGGATCGTGGTCGTCGAAGGCGGTCGCGTGGTGGAGCAGGGAAGCCACGAGCACCTGCTCGCGACCGGTGGCCGCTACGCGCAGCTCTACACCGACTGGGAACAAGCCGCCGCCTGAAAACCCGTGTCGGGAAGGGTCGTCCGGAGCCACGAGATCCGTTCTGCCAAGCGCATTCTGAAGACATTGGTGTCAGACACCAATGTGCCCGCAGCCGGGCTGCCGCGGGGCCACTTCGCTGCCCGCCGGACACGGCCGCCCGTTGCATGCCCGAGTTGCGGGCTTCTTGTCCGACGGCAGCGGACTTTGTGACATGTGCCAATGAGGCAGAAACGACCCTTCCCTCCACCCCGCGAACCGTTTCTCAGAAAGGGTTCACGGGAAATCTGGTGTCAGACACCATTGACCGTCACTTCACCGTGTTGCACAAAGTCGGGGGTCAGCTTGGCAACGGACACGTCGCGGGGCACGTTCGGGTCCATCCACTGCTCTTCGGTCACCTGTTGTGCTACCCTCCTCGCGGCCGTGAGGGGGCTCCGCTGGGGGATCGTCTAGCGGTAGGACGCCGGGTTCTGGCCCCGGTAGCGGGGGTTCGAATCCTCCTCCCCCAACTCGTTTCCCACGCGGTCAAATCAATCGCAGTTTGTCCAGGGCGCATTCGTCTAGGGGCCTAGGACGCTGGCCTCTCACGCCGGTAACACGGGTTCGAATCCCGTATGCGCTATACGAACGAGGGGTCCCGCCAACCGGCGGTGGCCCTTCGTTCTCGACGTTCGGCGAGTAGCGTAGCCCTGCGGACGTCGGGTAGGGTTGCCAACGTCGCACCATGCCGGGACGGATCGGGAGGAGCCCGTGACGGCGAGACACGCACATGCAGCAAGCGAACCGAAGTTCGCCGGCCGGGATGCCGAACTGGCCGCCGCACTCGACGCTGCCGCCGAACGTCCTGGCCTCCTCGTCGTGATCGCCACCGCATGGGTCGGCGGCACCCGGTTCGTCGCCGAACTCTCCAGCCGCCTCGAGGCCGATGGCGCTCAGGGAGTGACGCTTGGCAAGGGCGAGAGCCTCGCGGATCGCCTCGCCGCGGGACTGACGCGAGCCGACCTTCGCCCCGATCCGGTCACGGCCAGCCAACTGCGCCCGTTCGTCGCGCTCCTCGGCGACGTCGACCACGATACGTTCGGCCAAGCGCAGCAGATCGGTCACACGTTGGCCGGCACCCCCGGCCTGCTGATCGGACGTATGCGCGAGATCCCCGTCGGCGCAGCGTTCGTCGAGCTCGAACCGCTCGATGACGAGGCGGCCCGGGCGATCGTGGCCGAAGCGGTACCCACCATCGGCGATGTCACCCAAGCGCGAGTGCTGGCCCTCGGCGCGGGGCGTCCGGGCGTGCTCGTGGCGTTGGCCCATGCCAATCGCCGCCCCGTCCCGGACGAGACGCCGCTCAAGATCCCACCGGCCCTGATCCGCGAGCTCCAACCCACCATCGACGCGATCGATCCCTCCTACCTGGACGTCGCGCGCTGGACCGCCGTGATGGGTGGCGTCTTCGAGCCGTCAGATCTGGTGCGGCTGACCGGGCGCACCGAAGACGGCTGCGCGGCAATCCTTGACGGGCTGATCGTGTCCGGGCTCCTCGAAGAGCTGCCCGGCCCGGGTCCGGTGCGCATGCAGTTTGCCGATCCGCTGATGGCGGATGCACTGCGCCAGGGAACCCCGCCGAGCGACCTGCGCCGCAGGCACTCCGCGGTGCTCAACGCCCGGCGGGCACGTGGCGGCGACGCATCCGAGCTGGTGCAGTATGCAATCGGCACCTCGGAGCCGCGTGAGATCGTGGGCCTCTCGCTGCGCGCCGCGGCGTTTGCCCGCGAGCGTGGCGACCCGGCCCGCGCCCTCGTCCACGCCGAACGCGCATTGACCTGGAGCGAACGTCACCGTCCCGAGTCCGAGCTGCTCGAAGCCATGCTCGAGCAGGGGCTCGCGCTCGCGGGCCTGGGCCACTGGGATCAGGTCGCACCGGTGCTGGGACAGGTCATCCGCCGCCAGCGGCGCGCGGGCAACGAGAACGCGGCCCTTCGCGCGGCGACCGAGTGGGCGCGCGTGCGTTGGTATGCCGGGGATCGACGTGGGGCGTTCGCGTTGATCGAGGCCAACGTGTCCGAGGGCGACGGACCCCTTGCCGAGCGCGCCAAGGCGCTGACCCAGGCCGCGATGTTCGCCGCGACCGAAGGCCGCCACACCGACGCCCTGGCGTGGGCCACACGGGCGCGCGCCGAGGCCGAGGTGTGCGGCGACCACCTGACTGCGATCCTCGCCGCAAACGCAATGGGGCTCTCGACCGTCCGGTCGACCGCGAGTCCCGACGGCCTCGGCTACTTCCGCGAGGGGCTGCAGCAGGCGCGCGCCAACGGCCTGTTGCGACAGGCGGCGGTGACCCTCAACAACGAGAGCGTCAGCCTGCTGATGCTGGGAATGGTCCGCCAAGCCGCCGACCGTGCGCAGGAGGGGCTTGACATCGTCGAGACCAACGCGATTCCCGAGATCGACGCGCCCCTGACCCACAACCTGGCCGAGGCCCTGGCAGCGATGGGACGCCTGCGCGGAGCCCGGCGTCTTGCGCTGCGCTCCAGAGAGGCGTTCGCCGCATTGGGGATGTGGTCGCAGGCACCCCTTGACGGCGTGCTGGCATGGATCGACTTTGCCGAAGGCAAAGTCCCCGAGGCCCTCGCCGCCCTTCGCGCCGCGTCTGGCAACGGCGACGAGGCCGTCACGATCGAGCACATGGGCTCGTTCGCGGCCTACCACGTACACGTTGCGCACGCGGCGGGCGAGCTGGACGAGGCCCAGTCGGTCGCACGCACGGCCATCGCGTACTGGCAAAGCACCGAGGATCGCGTCGACGCCCTGGGCCTGCTGGGCGCCGCATGCGAGGTTCTCCCCCCCGCCGAAGCCAAACCCGTGCTCAAAGAACTCCAGGTGGCAGTCGACGCGGGCGCCCCGCTGGCAGCCGCGTTGGTCGCCTCTTCACAGGCATGGGCAGCGCGCTCGGCGACCACCAAGGCCGCCGCCTTCCGCGAGGCCTCCGCCCTGTTCGCCGCGACGGACATGGGTTGGTGGGCCGCACGGACTCTGATGCTGGCCGGCGAGTCCGCCGGCAAGACCCCGCAAGCGGTCGCCGACCTGCTCGAAGCCCGACGCCTCTTTCGCGAGATGGAAGCCCCGGGTTGGCGCTCCCGCTGCGAGGCTGAACTACGTGCCCGCGGCCACAAGTTCGTGATGGCTTCCCGCCACCACGACGACGCCGGATTGACCGATCGCGAGATCCAGGTCCTCGAAGAGGTCGCTCTGGGCCTCAGCAACCAACAGATCGCCAATCGCCTGTTCATCAGTGAAAAGACCGTCGGCCGCCACCTCGAACACATCTTTGCCAAGCTTGACGTGCTGAGCCGCATCGCAGCGGTCACAGCCGCAGTGGAGCGGGGCCTGGTGACCGAGGTCGCCGATCAGATCGCGGCGGAAAGTTCCGGCGGATCGGGCGCGTTGAGTGAGCTGAACAGCGCGGAGATCACCGCAACACCGTAGATGGCTGAGCCCGTGCTAAGGGCCGCTCGCAGCCCGACGTACTGGCCTAAGGTGCCGCCGATCAGGGCGCCGATCACGAGGGCGCCATTCACGATCATGCGGTAGCTCGCCGTTACTCGACCGAGCAGCTCGCCCGGGACAAGTCGCTGGCGAATGCTTGCGCTCGAGACGACGAGCGAGACGACGCCGAACCCGATGAGCGTGAAGGAAAGGGTCGCAAACACGAACCACGTCGCTTGGGTTGCGAGAGGCAGCAATGCGGCGCCGATACCCGTGATCCCGATCCCTGTGACTACACTCCGAGTAAGCCCGACTTTTCGCGACAAATGCGGGATCACCAGGCTCGCAGCTATGGCACCGATGCCATTGACTGAGTACACCACCCCTGCCTGCCATCCCTCGAGCTGGAGCGTGCGTTGAAAGAAAAACACCGCCAGCCCGGTCACAAACGCCGCCCCGACGTTGGAACAGGCGACTACCGCCATCAACGCGCGTAAGAGCGGTTGGGCGCCGATCGTGTGGAAACCATCCCCCATCCCGGCCCGCATGGGTCCCCTCATTGACGAAAACGTCTCTGGCCGTTTTCCGATCAGCACGAGGGCTCCGAAAGACAGTCCGAACGTAAGCGCATCAATGGCGATCGCGCCAGAGGCACCGATGAAAGCGATCAGGAGGCCCGCTATGGCTGGGCCCCCAACGACGCAGAGCCCTTCTGTAAACGAGAGGCGCGCGTTCGCCTGAACGATGCCCTCAATTGGCACCAGGTCGGTCAAGAAAGCCTGCGCCGAAGCCTCGAACAGCGCGTGACCGATCCCGATCACGAAGACTGCGACCAATACATGTGAGAGATGGGGCGTACCCAACAACCAGGACGCTGAGGCGATGCTCATCAGCATCACGAGACGAAGGGCATCTGCCTGCATCAACGATGTCCGACGAGACCGACGGTCCGCCACGACTCCGAGTGGCAACCCGAACAAGACAACAGGCAGGAAGAGGAACGCCTCCAGGGCTCCCACAGCCAAGGGCGAAGCCGTGCTCTCGGCAAGAAGCCAAGGGAGGGCCAACATCGTGATCTCGTCGCCGAACTGCGACATCCCACGGGCCCCCCAGAACAAGGGGAATCCCCTGGGGTCAGTCGCAGGCACGCGCCAAGACTACGGGAGTGGGACTTCCGACACGCTTGAGATTGACGCTGCCACGGGATCAACGTCCAGTTCGGAATCGATCGGTTTCTCCGGAGGCACCTGGAACTGCTCCTCATCCAACTTCACATCAAGATAGCGCGCCGCATTGGACCATTCTTCCGAGAAGTCGGCGACTTCGTCGGTCCGCAGTTCCAATGCCCCGGTGACCACTAGATAATGCAATGCGTCCACGATATTCGCATCGAACAGGTGGATGTCTTCGCGAAAGACTTTGAGTGCCTCAAGAGCAGACCGGCCTGCACGGTATGGCCGATCGGACGTGAGTGCTTCAAACGTATCGGCAACCCCAAGAATTCGGGCGCCGATCGGCAGGTCAGGTCCGCCTATTCCTTCCGGATAGCCGGACCCATCGAGGCGCTCGTGATGGGCATAGACCATCCTCGTGAGATCGCTGAAGCCCGGGATTCCGGCGATCGCTTCAGCTGACAGTCGTGCATGTCGCTGCATGACAGCACGTTCCTCATCGGTCAGCCTCCCCTGCTTCAGCAGGACCTCGTCGGGGACGCCGACTTTTCCGACATCATGCAGAAGGCCGGCCAAGTGAATTCGGCTCTGCTCCTCTTTGCTCAGCCCGACCTGTTCGGCGAGATCGCGGGAGAACATCGCGACCCTCGCAGAATGCTGAGCTGTGTCGGGGTCCTTCATCTCAAGGAGCCGTGCGAGCGACACGAAGATTGATCGAAAGAACTCGTCCTTGAGCTCCCGCGCCTCGACCTGGCGTTGCATGATTCGAATCAGAATCCACATGCCTGCGATCGCTGCGAGCGCTGGAAGGAGAACTACACCAACGGCACTCGTGGGGAGCATCTGCGCGATAGCGGCGAGAGGTGTGACGATGGCGATTGAAATTGGGTCCGCCCACAGGAGCGGAAGCACCCCCTCGCGGAACCACGCCCAGAACGGAGTCCCATAGGCCCGCCAGGTCCAGATTCCCATGATCGCATACTGAACCGGCGGGTAGAGCGCCAACGATGCCGCGCCTGCTGCGATCCAGAGCCAGATCCCGCTTACGGGCGTCGAAACACCCAAGGCTCCTCGCAACCCTGCAAATGCCCCCGCGGAGGCGCCGACCGCGATCGAGCCGCACATGCCGTTGAGCGCCCGCGATACCAAGCCGGCTCGGCCACGAGGCACGATTCCGACAACCGCCCCAACTAGCATTGCGAGGCCAGGGTCGAGCAGCAACACTGATGCGAACAACGGCAGGTCCCCCGCAGACACCGTGGTGCTGCGCAGCAGGCGCATATTGCACGCTTCGAGGGCAATTGCCGTCAACGCAAGCCCACCAGCAAGTGACCAAGCCAAGATGTCGCGCTCATGGGGCAGAATCGAGGCGATCACCAACCCGCAGGCCGTCACTGCAAAGTAGATCGCGACCCTGAGTCGCCCTGGGATGTCGGTCGTCCGTGACAATGAATAGGCCTCACGCTGATCATCGGCAGCGCGAGGCCCATTCCTTAGGATCTCCCAAATCCGCCCACCCCAGGGGCGATCGTTGGGTGATGTTTCAGTTGGATTAGCCGCGGACCATGGGCATTTTGTTCCCCCTTTTCTTGGAGCGAGAGCTGATGAGAAGGAACCTAGGCGCAACAGGTGGTCCCAATCGTGGGGAGAAATCCCCAATCGAGCGCCTCGCCGAGGCCAAGAAACTTCGAAACACTCATTGTTTTCCGTCTTTAACTACTAAAACGGAAAGGCAGCTCAATCACTCACGGAGGTCGATTTCATCCGATGCGGCGATACCAGCCCTGCCGGTGACGCCGAGCTTTCGGTAGATCCGGGTCAGGTGCCGGGCAACGGTGTTCTCACTCAGGACCATCCGCTGAGCGATCTGCGCGTTCGAACGTCCGGAGCGCAGTTCTCGGAGCACTTCCGCTTCGCGTTCCGACAAGCCGATTCCACCCACGGTCTGGTCGGAGCGGCCTCGCGACCAGCGCCGCCGACGATGGCGAAGCAGATCCTCTGCACGCTCCTGCCAGCCGGTCGCGCCCATCTGCTCGAAGCGCGTGCGTGCGTCGAGCAGATGGAGGTCGCTTTGCTCCCCCGCGCCGTGCTCACCCGCGGACAGAAGCGCGCGCGCCGCCCACCATTTGGCATCGATCGTTTCGAATGCGCTCGCCGCGTTCGCAAACCCCTCCATCGCAGACTGGGCATCGTCCTTCGCGAACGCGGCGGCCCAGGTGGCGATGGCCTCCGGGAGCGGGCCGCGTCCCTCAACAGCCGCCGCCAATCGATGACTCCAATGCTCGGGTCCGGGTTCGAGGCCCGCCTCGCACGCCGCGGCAAGCAGTTCGGGACCAGCAATCCAAGGAACACCTCGCGACACCCAGACCCCGATCGCCATCCTCATATCCTCAAACACCTCCTCTGATCGGGAAATGGGACTCGTGAGACGCGTATTTCCAAGTGCCATGGACGGGCGGTCAAGACCGACCTCCGCTGCTTTGCTCACGGCAGTCGCGCAAACGGCGACGTCAGCGACCACGCTGATGACGTAGTCGGCCCCCATCTCGCCGGTGATGGCTCCCAGTGCCTCACGGCCGAGCGCGAGACCTGCATCGAAGTGTCCCTCCAACCGATGCAGATACAACCGGTACGCGACATCGGGGTCGAGCGCACCGTAGTTGCGGCCGTCTCGCAGGAGGTCATCCAGCAGCGCGTGAGCCTCGCGGACTCTTCCCCGCTCAGCTTGGGCGTTGAAGAATGCATACCCGGGAATTCTGGCCTCATCCCACGCGCCCAGCGCCTCCAGCTGCGTCGTGGACTCGCGAGAGACGAGTTCGGCATCCTCAAACCAGCCCGCCGATGCACATACGAAGATATGGGTCGATGCGGCGACTCTGAGCGCCCGGGCCGAGCGCATCCCGTACGCCAAGTGTCGTGTTTGGACCAATTCAGCAAGGCGATCTCCGTCCGGCGCCAGCGCGGCGCGAGCACCCGCCCGCGCAACGCGTGCGCGCGCGACGGCCTCGGCCGGTGGGCACTCCTCGGCCTGAGCGAGCACGGCGTCCGCGATCTCGATGGCATCCGCAAACCGAAAATCCTGAAGCGCGACGATGGCGGCTTCTGCGGCTGCGATGAGTTCGGCCTCACCGAGCACACGATCATCGGCGCCTCCACTACCGATCAGCGCAGCGAGGAGGTCGGTCCGGTGGTACATGCGGCTGCGCTGCGCCGACTCCCGGATTCGGGCGAGGCGGGCACCTTCAGCATCGTCAGCGATTTCGTACGCGACGGCAGCGTCCTGGAAATCGCGAACCGCAGATGGAAACTGCATACGCCCCTCCCCGGCACCCCCTGCAAGGACGAGTAAGTCGCCGCGCAAGCCATGGCCCAGGTCCGGCGTCCATTCACTCAGCCCACGCCCGGCATGCATCGCGACCGTCGTCCAGTCGTAGCCCTCGCTCGCCTCGGTCGCCAGACGTTTTCGTTCGACGATCAGCGACTGGAGGGTCTCCACCGGCCAGCGACTGGCCATGACCGGCACTGGATCGAGCGGCACACCACGCATGCCGCCAAGTCCACCACCGTTGCGAACACCGTGCGCCTGCTGCAACACGAACTGCCTCAGGACGTGTCGAAACGACGGTCGTGGATGGGCGTCACACAGGACACCGCTCACCAACAACCGCGAGACCGCCGTGACCACATCGAACCGCTCGACGCCTGCGATCCGGGCCACGGCATCGATTTCGACCTCGCCAAGGATCGCGCACCAGCCCGCGACCTCGAGGTCACCGCGGGAAAGTCCTCAATACGTGCCGCGACAAGCTTGACAAGCTCAGCCGGGATGATCGGCCGGTCCGACGCGGCGGCCCGGGCGAGCTGCACAAGGCATCCCGGGAGACCATCGGCGAGTCGGACCACGGCATCGCGCCGAAGCCCATCCAAGGTTGGGGCGACGGACTCCACAAGCAGCCGCGCGTCGCCGAGCTCCAACGGATCGAGCCTTATGGCCGTCCCGTCTCCGGGCTCGGCCGCGGTGCAGATAACCAACCCGGACGATCCTTGAAGCGAACGTCCAAGCGCGCCGAACTCAGCGCGGGAGGGACAATCGCCCAGGAAGGCCACGAACCGCTCGGCGCGTCCGGGCCGGCCGGAGTCACCGACGCCCGCGGCGCTCAACGCAGTCGCCAGCCGCCGGCGTGGGTCAGGATGACCTGATTCGGCCCACACCAGTGTGACCCCATCCGCCGCGGCCGCTCGGATGATCTCGACAGCGACCCGGGTGGTCCCGACCATGGGCTCGCCCCATATGACGAGCCCACCGGGGCGTGCATCGAGCACCGTCTGCGCTGTCTGCAAGACGCCTTCCCTGCCGATCAAGGGAGCATCAAACAGATTGGAAAGCCGCGAGGACTCCACCTACTCGAACTCCGGGATCGAATCCGGCGCCAACCGGCGCGTTGGCCACAGAGCGTCACGACCAACGAGTGGAACCGCCCACAGGTCGAAATATGTTTCCTGCCGATTACCCACCGACATCACCGCCGAGGAGGTCGCGCGAGGCGTCGATCGCCGACGCCCTCCCCGACGCTCCCAACTTGCGGTAGATACGCGTCAGGTGGCGTGCGACGGTGTTCTCACTCAGCACCAACCGCTCGGCGATCTGCGCATTCGACCGCCCGGCCGACAGCTCGCGCATCACCTCGACTTCGCGAGCGGAAGGCGCGCCGGCTGTGCCGTGGCCGCGGGACGACCATCGCTGGCCCCGATCGCGCAATCCGGCCTCCGTACGTTCCCGCCACCCCGGGGCCCCCATTGACTCGAACATGAGGCGGGCGCGCTCAAGATCGGCAACCGCTTCACCGTTATCTCCTGCCTCTCCTGCCGCGAGCCACGCGCGCGCAGCCCACCACCCCACATCCAGTTCATCGAAGTGCGCCGCTGCCGTTTGAAATGACTGGACTGCTGCTCGCCCCTCCCTGAACTCGAACCCCTCGGCCATTTGTCGCATCGCCACGGCACGCGGGCCCTCCCAAGCATCGGCACGACGAAGCTCGGCAACCCATCGTGACGCGCCGGGAGCGACGTCGGCCTCTGCCGCAGCGACCAAGAACGTCAGCTTGTTAAGTATTGCCCCGTCCCAAAGCTGCTCCAACGACAGCAGTGGCTCCATGATGCTCTGCAACGCGGCCTTGCCGATTCCAAGGGCGACTCCACTGATCAAGTACTCGCCCGTCAGCAACAGCCGCTCGGTACTACGAAGCTCTCGACGAAGGACGGAGTCGAGATACGACACGGCATCGGCGAACCTGCCTTCGACCGGGCAAGAATCGGTCGATGCAGCTCGATGCCATAGCGCGAGGATTCTCCCGCAAGACGCGTGACAGAGCCCCGCATCTCATCAAGACGCCCTGTATCGCCCAGCGAGTGGGCGAAGGTCGACGCAACCGCATGTTGGAGTCCCGGCTGGTCGCTTGCGCGAAGCACAGGCATCGCCATC
>JANMKR010000129.1:0-4479 GCA_031372145.1 Actinomycetota bacterium
CTGGCGAGTGAAAAGCCCGCAGGGCGAGGACGCAGCCTTCGTTCATATCGGACCATATGGGCGAAGGCGAGGACAACGCTCCAAAGGCGAAACGTCTGTCTGAACGGTATGCGCCCCTGCGGAGCTTTGCAGCCGCCAGACCGCAAAGCTATTCCTGAGACAGGCCACTAGTCGTTCGACACGCACATGACCGGCTGTTTCGCGTGGGCGAGAGCGAGCGAGACGGTGGACGCAGGCCGTGGCGAATACCGGGAGCATTTGCCATGCCGAGGACGCCGTATCGCGACGCTCGCAGCCGCGCGAAACCTCGTGGTATTTCCGTGTCGGACCACTAGGCCGCCGAGGCGAACCCGGCGGTCGGCAACGCCGGGATGCTGAAGATCTCCATCGCCTGCACTGCCGTGAGCACGTCCGCCAGCGCGCCGGCGTGATCGAAACCCGGTCGTAGGGCCACGACGCCAGGATGGCCGGATCGGGTGGAGAGCCAGTCGTGAAGAATCAGGGCCGCGTCGAGTTCGCCCGGGCTGAGCGTCACCGCGTCGTCACGCGCGCCGAGTGCCACCAGCGCGCGCTCCGCGATGCGCCAGCCGTCGGCCGTGAGCTCCTCGCGCGTGTCGACGCGGCCATCCCAGATGAACAGCGCCGTTACCGCCCGACCGTCGACGCCAGGCTCGACGATCACCCCGCATGCCCGTGATGCCAGCCGCGCCCGGGCAAGCGCGCCCAGGCACCCGATCAACGCCTCGATCGCCTCCCGGCCCGCAGCATCCCACAGCAGCGCGAGATCCCCAGCCTGTTCGGCCAAGCGCGCCATCAGCTGCGCCACGGCCGGCCCCTGGTCGGCCTCGAGCAGCGAGCGGACTTCGAGGATTGCCCGTCGGTAGGCGTCGGCGTGGCTCGCGCTGCAGGGGCCGCGACATCCGGCGGGGGCGGCGTCCATCAGTCGCGCCTGCGTGCCACCGGCGCAACGGGGATGGCACATCTGGATCGGATAGAGCGCGTGCAGCGCATCGAGCGCGGACCGGGCGAGCCGTTCCGTGCGTATCGGCCCGTAGTACGCGGAGCCGTCATCTCTCACGTCTGACACAACGAGCAGTCGCGGGTACTCGTCGGTGAGCGTCAGCTTGATGTAGCGCCGTCCGGTCGTGGTGACGCCTCGGCTGTTGCACGGCGGACGCAGCTCGCGCAGCAGCGCCGTCTCGCGAAGCAACGCGCCGAGTTCGGACCCGGTCTCCTCGTGGTCGATGCGCGCGACCCCCTCGAGCGCGCGTGCGACGAGCCGGCTGTGACGCCCCTGGGGACCGAAGTACGAGCGCACACGCCGCCGGATGTTGCGTGCCTTGCCGACGTACAGCGGCTCGCCGTCGCGGTCGCGCATGATGTACACGCCCGGGGACTGCGGCAGGTCCTCAGCCAATGCGAGCTTGTGCGCGTATCGGGCCCCGCCACCTTGGCCGTAGCCCACAGCGCGTTCCAGCGTCGTGTGGCCCCGTTCGGCGAGCAGATCGAGCAGCAGCACGAGGATCTCGGCCGTGGCCTCCGCATCGGGAAGCGCGCGGTGGCTTGGACGCACCGCCGTGTCGGCCCACTCGGCGAGTGTCCCCAGGTCGAAACGATCGAGCCGTCGCTTCAACAGGCGGCGGGCGATGACCAGCGTGTCGAGCCACGGCTGGGTGAAATACCGCCCGGCGATGCGGAAGCGCTCGTAGTTGAGAAACCGGAAGTCGAACGGCGCGTTGTGCGCGACCATCACGTCGTCGCCGACGAACGCGACGAAGCGTTCGAGTGCCTCCTCGATACGCGGCTGACCGACCAGCAGGGCATCCGTGATCCCGGTGATGCGGGTGATCGGAGCGGGAATCGATCGGCAGGGATCGACGAGGGTCTCGAATCGATCGATGATCTGACCGCCACGCAGTCGCACCGCCGCGATCTCGGTGATCTTGGAGCGGCCCGGCGCTCCTCCGGTCGTCTCGATGTCGAGGACGCAGAACGTCGCCTCCCCCACTGGCGTCGCCGCCCACCCAGCCGGCGCCAGACCGACCAAGTCCCGGCCGCGCCACGTCAGGCGCTCGTCACTCTCGACGATCTCGGCCACGAGCCGCCGTTGCAGGCGCTCGGGGCAGGTGCGCATCCGCAAGACCTGCGCGACGACGTGCCCGGTCTCGAGCGGACGACCGCGGCGGGCGAGCAGATCGCACAATTTGTCGGCAAGCGTGGCCTGACGTTCGCTGCCCGGTTGTGGCTGCGGAAGCGGAAGCTGGAGTTGCAGGTAGTCGGGCGGCAAAGCCAACCGATGCTAGTGCACCCTCTCGGAAGTCACCGCAGCGAGCTACCGGGGG
The DNA here is from genome assembly GCA_031372145.1 of Actinomycetota bacterium. Lineage (GTDB taxonomy): Bacteria > Actinomycetota > Thermoleophilia > Miltoncostaeales > Miltoncostaeaceae > CALMEC01. The sequence goes on from JANMKR010000129.1 coordinate 2,343, forward strand.
GCGCTCGGCACCACCCGGGACCGCGTGGCCAGCGCGGCGACGTTGGCCGGGATGCGTTTTGCGCGCATGCGGTTGCGCAGGGTCTGCGCGTTGTCCAGGAACGTGAACTTGCCCGCGACGACGAAGAACAGGTACCGGTGGAGCTTGGCGTGGTACTCGCTCCTGATGCCCGCCGCGAACCCCTTGCGGCGCACCATCCGGTAACGCGACCGTGCGTCGCCCAACTTGCGAAAGGCCCCGGCGTTGACCTGGTATCTGGGGGTCAGGTTCTGCGCCTGACCGTAGATCGCGTCATAGCCGGCTGCCGAGTACCGCACCACACCGGTCCCAACCGCCTCAGCCAGGCGCTGGCGAACATTGGGGTCGGCCAGCAGCAGCGCCTCATTCGGGTTGGACAGAAACGCGCCTTCGACCAGGATCGCCGGCATGCGGGTGTTCTTGAGCACGTAGAACCCGGCGGCCTTGACACCGCGATCCGGCAGGCCCAGCGCCGCGACGACCTCCTGGTGGACGAGTTGCGCGAGCGCGCGGGCACCCGGGTTGGCGTAGTAGAAATGGAACGTCTCTGTTCCCTGCGTCGTGCTCGCAAGCGCGTTCTCGTGGATCGAGACGAACAGGCGCGCCCCGGCGGCGTTGGCGATGTCGACCCGCGCACGCAGGTCAGCCGTGACCGTCGTGTATGGAACGTCGCCACCCGCAAGGTCTTGCGTGCGCGTCATGACCGTCGGAACACCGTGGCCCTGGAGATAGACATTGAGGCGCTGCGAGACGTCAAGGGTGACGTCCTTTTCGTACAGGACGGTCTGGCCGTCCGCATCGAGCCGGGGTGGCAGGCCGGTCTCGGTGCCGGCCGGCAGGACCCCAACCGCCCCGGTGTCGGTTCCACCATGCCCTGCGTCGATCGCGACCAACGGCTGCGCCGCCAGAGCGCTGCCGCTCCCGGCACCAGCGGCGATCGCGCAGACAATGACCAGATGGCGCAGGCGCGTCACGGGGCCGCCAGCACGTCGGGGAAATCGGCCCGTGTGAAGGCTCTGGCCCAGTCGAACTGGGAACCGACCGGTGCCGGCGTCTTCCCGTCCACGGTGATGCGCAGGCGTTCGACGCCGTCGATGGCGGTTGCCGTGTAGACGAGGGGCGCAAGTACCGCGAACTCCGCGGCCGCACCTCCGGACGGATAGCCCTGGATGAACTCGCCGCTCACGTTGACGAGCGCTTCGCCGCCCCGCACGTTTGTCCCGATGACCGCGGTCCCTTTGGGCAATGCGCGCTGCTGCGTGCTCGCCGACGCCGGCCCTTTGGCCAGCTCAACAAGGGCAACGCGAAGATCGGACCCTGTCGCTGATGTCGGTCGTGACTCCTCGATGAGCTGCGCTGCATCCGCGTCGGCGAAATACAGCGTCGCAGTGCGGGTGGGCGTCGCCGTCGTCGCCGGTGTGGTGGTCGATCCGGGCATGGGGAGCGAGGTATGTGTGGTGCTCGCAACCGGTGCCTGCGGCTCGGCGTCCGATCCACCGCACCCGCCGAGCGCGATCGCTCCCACCGCCAGCACCAGGAGGGCGAGTGCGATCCGGATCGCGCGTGGGACAATTGCAGGGAGTTTTGGCATCGCGGTCAGTGTAGGTGGACTTCGGCGCCTCCCGGTGCAGGCTTTACGAAACCCTGACGAGTCGCACATGATCTGCAACGCATCCGCAACAGGCGCCCGGCTCGCTAGACTCCCGCGCCGACCGACAGCGAGAGGGGTTTGACGTGGCGTTGCTCCAAGGGATCGAGACCGTGTACTACCGCATCTGCAACATGGAGAAGGCGGTCGGGTTCTACAACGGTGTCCTTGGGCTGACGCTCAAGAGCCGTGCGGGCAACGACTGGGCCGAGTTCGACGTCGGTGGCTACGACCTGGCGCTCGAGGGTGAACTCGCGACACGCCCACATCAGGGCGGCGCGGTCGTCGTGTTTCGCTGCGACGATGTCGCCGCACTCGATGCCCACCTGGCCACGCACGAGGTGCAGCGAGGCGACCTCGAAGACCTCGAGGGATCCAAACTCCTCGAGTTCTACGACCCGGATGGCAACAAGCTCATCGCGATGCAGTCGATCTAGTCACCCACGTCGGGGGCACGTCCACGTTCCCGGG
>JANMKR010000155.1:0-6710 GCA_031372145.1 Actinomycetota bacterium
TTTCGCCATCAGCCGAGCCCACTCGTTGGTCACGCTGATGCACTCCAGGCAACTCGCACATCGTTGTCTGCCGGAAGCGCTTCGCCCGCTTCCACCAGCGTGCCCACCTCCGTGTCAGGTGAGGTCATGCCTGTCGGTGACCTCCCGGGATGGAACCAGGTCTTTGCCGATGACTTCGTGACGAATGTCGCGTTGGGGAGCTTTCCGAATGCGGTGAAGGCCACATGGGGCGACAGTTATCCAGATGGATGGCAGGACACGACCCACAATGGGACCTACGCGCCTTCGAAGGTGGTTTCCATCGCCGGTGGGGTGATGAACCTCCATCTCCACACCGAGAACGGCGTGCACATGGTGGCCGCCCCCGTACCGACCATCGTGAAGGTCGGCGGACCCAAGCGCGGTCTGCGATATGGCCGGTACGTCATCCGGTTCAGAGCCGATCCTCTTCCGGGGTACAAGACGGCCTGGCTGCTCTGGCCAGACAGCGAGAACTGGCCCGGTGACGGTGAGATCGACTTCCCCGAGGGGAATCTCGATGCTTCCATCAAAGCGTTCGTCCATCCACAGGGTGGCACTTCAGGTGCTCACTCCGATCGCTTCGCCACGACCGCCATGTACACGTCTTGGCATACCGCCGTCATCGAGCGGACTGCCGATCGGATCGTCTTCCTGCTCGATGGGGCGGTCGTCGGCATTGCAACGGACCGCATTCCGAATACACCGATGCATTGGGTCCTTCAAACAGAAACGGCCTTGACGGGACCGCCGCCGACTGACACAGCAGACGGGAACGTTCAGATCGACTGGGTCACGGCATACACGGATTCTGCCGGCGGGGCAGCGCCGATCACCCTGCGTGTCGCAACGCGCACCGCGGCCCGTGTCGCCCGGAGCCTCGTCGTTCCGCGAATCCCCGCGCTGCTTGCGAAGGGCGGGGTCAGAATGACGGTCGATGCGCCGGGGCCAGGAACCGTCCTCGCCAGGCTCACCGCGAAGAGCGGCACCCGGACGGTCGTTCTCGGCAGGAGGCGCGTCCGGCTCATGCGCAGCGGCAAGACGGCATTTCGCGTTCCCCTCACGCGGTCTGCGCGCAGGCTCCTGAAGGGTCGAACGACGAAGCTGCGGGCAACGCTGACTGTCACCTACACAACCGGCCCCGTGAGAGGTACCGCAGCGCGTGTTGTCATCTTCCGACCGGCCTGAGACGGATCGAGCACGCGTTGCTCTCCGGATGCATGGTGGGTCCGGGTCCCACCCAACACGTGGCGTCTAGCGCCTGATCCGGAAGAACACGCGGACCTTCCGCGAGTTGTTCGCGAGGTCGATTGCGACGACCGTCACGCGCATCGTCACCCGCCGGTGATTGCTCAGGGCGCGGCGCATGGAGATCACCGCCCTGCGCGAGAGCACGAGCCTCACCGTCACAGGCCTCGGCGGCGTGATCTGTCGCGTGATGCGGTTCGTGATGAATCGCGTCGGCTTCTTCTTGATGAACACCCACCCACGGGACGTCGCGAAGCATTGCTCATTGCACGAAATTCGGACTCGGAGCGCCCGAGCCCGCAACACCCGCTGGCCCGGGAGCACGCGAACCTGCACGATCGGCGGAGTCGTGTCCACGGTCGGAGGCGGCGTGACGCCGGGCAGGATGCCGCCGACGAACCGCCGTGCGAAGATCTCGAACTTGTTGTCGAGGGCGAGGCCGTCGGCCCACCACGCGACAAGGAAGTCGTTGCTCGCGGGGTGATAGACGATCGCACCGTTGAAGGCGTCCCTGAAGGGGTCGGTCGCGAGACCGGTGAGCGACATCTGGACATTCGCGTCCAGGACCGTCCCGTTGGCCGCGATCCGGCTGACGAAGACCTCGAACTTGCTGCCCCCGAGTACGGTGTCCGCCCGCCAGGAGGCGAGGAACTCATTACCGAGGGGGTTGTAGGCGAGCGCCGGCTTGAGCGCGCTCTGCGTCGCGTCCGTGTCCGAGCCGGTCTTGGAGAGGCGGATCGCGCTTGCGGTCGGCGCGCCCGCGCCCCCGACCCGCTCGGCGAACACCTCGAACTTGTTGTCGACGCCGAGGCTGTCGGCGCGCCACGCGACCAGGTACTCAGCCGGGTTGGATCCGTGGCTGACGGCCGGGCTAAACGCATCCCGGGTGGCGTCCAGATCCGAGCCGGTGGTGGAGATGCGCGCCGCCGCGCCGGTCGGCGCGCCGCCGCCCGCGACCGGCTGGGCGAAGATCTCGAACTTGTTGTCGAGGGAAAGACCGTCGGCCTCCCAGGCCACGAGGTACTGGTCGAGCTCCGGCGAGTAGTCGACGCCGGGGTTGAACGCGTCGCGTGACGCACTGCCGGGACTGCCGGTGGACGACACCTGCATCACGCCGCCGAGCGTGGTGCCCGCGCCGCTCAGGCGCTGGGCGAAGATCTCGAACTTGTTGTCCAGGGCAAGGCCGTCCGCCGACCAGACGACCAGGTACTCGTCCGCCTTCGTGTCGTAGGCGACCACCGGGCGGGCGGCGCCGCGGGTCGTGTCGCCCGGCGCCCCGGTGGTGGACACCTGGATCGGAGCGCCGATGAGCGCGCCCAGCGCGGACAGCCGCTGCGCGAAGATCTCGACCTTGCCGCCGGCGGACGGCGGGTTCGCCTGCCAGACAACGAGGTAGTCGTTCGACTGCGCGTCGTATGCGACCTGCGGGTCCGTGGCGTCGCGCGTCGGGTCTGTGTCCAACCCCGTGGTCGAGACCCGCACCGCCACGCCAAGCGGCGTACCGGCGAGCGAGACCCGCCGGGCCCAGATCTCGTACTTGTTGTCCGCACCGACCGCGTCCGACTGCCACACCGCGAGGGATTCGTTCGCCTTGGTGTTCGCCGCCAGGGCGGGGTTCGAGGCGTCACGGGCGCCCGCGGTGTCTGCGGCGGTCGACGACACCCTGGTCTGGAGGCCGGCGGGGCCGGGCACGGCGGCGGCAGAGCCGGCTGTCGCCCCCAGCGCCGCGATCACCATGACGACACGGAGATTACGTGCGATGTGCGAAGCCATGAGCCAATCCTCCTCAGTGCGCCGGGACTTCCCCATGCACCGGGGACCGCGCCATTTCGCGGCAGGTTACTCCCCACACGAACCGGCGTCGCCGACGGCGGTCTCGACCGAAGCCGGCGGCGGCGGCGTCCACCCGGAAGCCTCCGGCGACCAGGATGCCCTGCAGCGTCAACCACAGTGACTCGACCATCGTCCAGTTGCGTCGTCCGTCGACGAGGGGCCAGCAGCGCGGTGCATCCCGGCCAGTTGTAAGCAATCTGTCAAGTCACCGTGTGCGGGGGGTGGACTGGTCGATCGTCCAGTTGTCGATCCCCGGCGGCACGGCTAGCCTGCCCCCCGAACCCGCCCCTCATCTCTCGGAGAAGATCGTGCCCTCAAGCCTTCACGTCGCTCATCGTCCATGGTTTCTCGGAGCTCCCGGAGGGCGTCTCAGGCGCATCGGCCTTCTCGCGGCGGTCATCGTCGCAGCCCTCATGTGGGCCGCCGTGGCTCCCGCGCGCGCCGCGGACCCGGTGATCGCCGCATCGGCGGACATCGCCTGTGACACGACGGAGACTCACTTCAATGGTGGTGCGGGAACGATCGGGTTCTGCAATCAGCTGAACACCTCGAACCTGCTGCCGGGCGCCTCGGCGGTACTTCCGGTCGGCGACCTGCAGTACGAGTGCGGCGGGCTCGCGGCGTTCAACGCCCCCGGGGCCTACAATTCGACGTGGGGGCGGTTCAAGAGCCTCACGTTCCCGGTGCCCGGCAATCACGAGTACTACACCTCGGCGATCGCCCCCACCGGGACCGGCTGCGACGACACCGGCCAAGCGAAGGGGTACTTCGATTACTTCCCCACGACCGCGCCTCCGACTGCCGCCGCGGTGAAGGGGAAATACCCGAGCTACTACTCGTACAACATCGGTACATGGCATCTGATTGCCCTCAACAGCAACTGCGGCCCGGGTAACGGCGTCGGAGGATGCGGACCCAACGCTCCACAGGAGAAGTGGTTGAAGAAGGACTTGGCCACGAATACCGCCTCCTGCACGCTTGCGTACATGCACCACTCGCTGTTCTCGTCGAAGACGCCGGTCAACTCGCCGCGGACCTTCTGGCAGGACCTCTATGGCGCCGGCGCCGAGATCGTTCTGGGTGGCCACGTCCACGCGTACGAGCGGTTCGCGCCGCAAACGCCTCTGGGAGCGCCAGATCCGTCGTTCGGGATCCGCCAGTTCGTCGTCGGGACGGGCGGCAGGAGCCTCGAGGCATACACGACGGTCGCGGCCAACAGCGAGGTTCGTGGGCGCAGCTTCGGGGTGCTCAAGCTCACGCTGCACGCAAACAGCTACGACTGGGAGTTCGCGCGGGACCCACGCGCGGGCAACCCCGCCTTCGCCGACAGCGGCACCGCAACCTGCCATGGCATCCGCGATACGGTGCCCCCGACGGTGTCGGTGACGGCGCCGGCGAACGGAGCGATCGTCAGCGGCGCGGCGACGATCTCGGCGAACGCCGCCGACCCCAGCGGCATCAATCGCGTTGACTTCCTGGTCGATGGCACCAACGTCGGGACCGACACGACCGCGCCGTACAGTGTCCTGTGGGACACCAGGACGATCAAGGGCGGGCTGCACAGCGTCACGGCGCGAGCGTTCGACCTCTCTGGCAACCAGGCCTCGGCGTCGGTGACGGTGACGGTCAACAACTTCGTTCCCGTCCTTCCCGGCGCTCCCCCCGGCGCCCCGCGCGCCAGCACGGACATCTACCGGGTGCGGGTCGACGGGGCGGGGAAGCGGCGTGTGACGACCGCTCCTGTGAACGTCGACTACGACAACCCGGCCTGGTCGAGAAGCGGCCGGTTGATCGCCTTCAGCGGCACCTGCCCTGGTTGCCCGGGGGGGATCTTCGTGACCCAGCCAGGCGGGGGTGGTCAGCGTCAGCTGGCGAGTGCCGCTGCGGGTGCGACACGTCCCGACTGGGGACGCCTCGACCGCGCCCTGACCTTCGTCGGCGGGCCGACCGGCGCCGTCTACACCATCACCAGCCGAGGCACCGGCCAACGGCGACTGACCTCCGGAAGCATCGGCCACGATCAATCGGTCTGGTCACCCGACGGACGGCAGATCGCCTTCACCACCCAACAGCGCAACGGCGGATGGGAAATCCTGACGATGCGCGCCAACGGCACCGGCAAGCGCAACCTCACCCGCACCCTCGGCGCCACCGAGCTGCAGCCGGCGTGGTCACATGACGGGCGGCAGATCGCGTTCACCCGCCGTATCGGCAGCAACTGGGCGATCTTCGTCATGCCCGCCACAGGCGGCCGAGCCCGGCGGATCACGTCCCCGGCCCTCAACTGCCAGCAGCCGGCGTGGTCGCCCAACGGCCGCCAGATCGCCTGCGCCAGGTTCACCGACACCGGCTCGAAGATCCTCCTCCTACGCGCCAACGGCACTGTCCTGCGCAAGCTGAACACCGGCACCGCCACCGCCTGGGCACCCACCTGGTCACCGGACGGCCGGCGCATCGCCTTCGTGAGCATTGGGTAGTGACCTGGACGCGAAGCCTCCCCGCCGCCGATCCGGCGGCGGCGGAGGCGCAGCACCCTCAGTTTCGATCGATCGTGAGAAACAATCGTGCCCTCCACAGCGCTGCCACGTCGGCCTCGCGGACGCTGACATCTCGGCCTGCCCCAGGAGTTGTTCGGTTGTATCATCGCCATGAAGCCATGATGAAACCCGCCAGCCACAGGATGGTCCGTCGCACATGGGTCGCCGTGCTCTTCGCGGCTGCGGCCGTGGCGTCGCCGGCCGTCGGCGCCGGGCCGGACCCGGTGCCCATCGCCCCGGACACGCCGCCGCCCTCCCTGGTCACCCCGCCGAAGCCGAAAACGACCCCGCGCAGGGTCACGCCGACGCCGGCCCCTTCCAGCCCGAGGCGCTCGACGCCGCGCGCCAGCCCAAGTCGGTCCGGCTCCACTCGCGGGCAGGCCACCACGCCCGCGCCGGGCCGGCAGGCGAAGCCGCCGCGTAAGCCCTCCGGGACGACCACCGGCCGCGCCACGTCCCCGACGACCGGCACCAAGCGGTTGCCCCCGAGCGGGCTGCAGGTCGCCGCGGGCGCGGCGACGGCGCTGCCCGCGGCGGCGTCCGGCGCGAACTCGAAGCTCGCGCTCCTGCTGATTATCGTCGGCCTCCTCAGCGTGATCGCCGCCGCCGTGGCCGGCGGACGGGCGTTCCCCCGTTTCGACGATCAGGGCCTCGAGCCCGCGCCGGCGAGCACCGCCACCGGACGACGCCGCAACTCGGGGCCCCGTCGCACGTTTGCCGGACGCGGGACGGTCCGCAAGCGGTGAAACGACGCGCGAGCGACGGAACCCCGCCGCGCTGTCCTACGGCGCGATGCTGAAGTAGCTGATCATCGGGCGCGCGACGTAGCCCTTCGCCCCGCGGTATGGCCAGACGACCCAGGTGTACCGGGTACCGCGCTTGAGCTTCCCCTGGGGGACGCGGTAGGCGTTGCCGCGCGTGAACGCGCCGAGTACCTTGCGCTTGCCGGCGTAGATCTGCACGTTGGAGAAGGTCGTCCCGGCGTACAGGCGCTGCCAGGTCAGCCGCGGACGCAGGATCACGAGCGTGTTCCCGGCGGTGGGGCGCATGAACTTCGCAAGATAGGTCGGGGGA
>JANMKR010000156.1:0-18658 GCA_031372145.1 Actinomycetota bacterium
TTTCAAGCCATCCCGCTCCGCCAGCGCGCGAAGCAGGTCAAGCGCCCCCTCGAGAGTGGGCTCCACGAGCAATGCATCCCGGTCGTCGCCGGCAACCGGCTGCCCCACCAGGTACCAGGGGTAGAACTTGCGCATGTACGCACATGCCCGGTCGTGACCAAGAGCAGCCGCGACGTCCGCGGCGAAGGACTCTACCTCGTGGACAACCGCGACGAGCGACCTGGCCGGATCGTGCCCGCCGCGCAGAACCTCGCCGAAGAGCCACGGGTTGCCCAGCGCCGGCCGGCCGATCGCCACGGCCGTGACACCGGCTTGCTGCATCACGCGCACAGCCTCCCCCGGACTGTCGATGTCGCCGCTCGCGATCACCGGGATGGCGACGGCTGCGGCGACCTCGGCGGTGTAGCGATGATCGGCACGCCCCGCATACTCCTGCGAGGCGGTTCGCGGGTGCACGAACAGCGCCGCGGCACCGGCCGCTTCGAACCGTTTGGCAGCCGCCACGGGGTCGGCCGTTTCGGGCGTGAGCCCGCGGCGCATCTTGACGGTGACGGGGATGTCGACGGCCCGCACCATGGCCTCGACGATCTTCGCGCCGACCTCGGGGTCGAGCAGCAGCGCAGCACCGGCACCGGTCTTGCACACCTTGCGGACCGGGCAACCCATGTTGATGTCCACGATGTCGGCCCCTGCATCCTGGACGGCCCGCGCGGCCTCGGCCATGGCCTGCGGGTTCGCGCCGAACAGCTGGATCGCGACCGGTCCCTGGTCATGATCGAGCCGAAGCATCCGTTGCGTGCGTTCGTTGTCGTGGACGATGCCGAAGCTCGACACCATCTCGGACACGGCCAGGCCCACGCCGTGCCTGCGCGACTGGCTGCGAAACGCCCAGTTGGCGATACCGGCCAACGGCGGCTGCACAACGCGGTTGGGGATCCGAACGCCGCCGATCGCGAACGGCTCGGCAAGCGGCCACGCCCCGTCGACCGTGATCTGTGGCTCGGCTTCGCGCACTGCAACGACGCGGTTCATGCGCTTTCTCATCGCGGCGCCTTGGCGATGTTCTGCTCATGGACCATTCGCAGGCCGGCCAGCGTCAGCGTCGGGTCGTGCTCGTCGATCTGGACCGACAGCGGCACGATCAGCTCGGACAGACCGCCCGTGGCGATGACCACCGCGTCGCCGCCAAGCTCGCCCTTGAGCCGCGCCACGAGCCCATCGACCATCGCGACGGTGCCGTAGAGGATGCCCGACTGCAGGGCGGCGACCGTGGACTTGCCGATCGCCGACGCGGGCTCGACGAACTCGACCTTGAGCAGACGCGCCGCGCGACTGGTGAGCGCCTCGACGGAGACCTCGATGCCGGGGGCGATCGCTCCGCCCAGGTACTCACCGGCCGCCGACACGCAGTCGAAGTTGGTGGCCGTGCCGAAGTCGACGACGATGCAGGGACCCCCATAGCGCCGAAACGCCGCGACGGAGTTGACGATCCGGTCGGCGCCCACCTCGTGCGGGTTGTCGATGACGATCGGCATGCTCGTGCGCACTCCCGGTCCGACCACAAGCGCCGGCCGGTCCAGATACCTGGTCGCCAAGTCGCGGTACCCGGCGGTCAACGTCGGCACCACGGACGAGACGACCATGTCCGCCACGTCGCTCAAGCTGCTGCCACGCAAACGGAGCATCGAATCGTGTTGCGCTGCGAGCTCGTCGAGCGTCGCGGTCCGCACCGTCGAGAGGCGCCACTCGTGCAGCAATTCCTCACCGTGGAACACCCCCGCCACGGTCTGGGTGTTGCCGACGTCGATCGCGAGCAGCATCAGGAACCGCCACCCACGACGGCGTCGGCGTCAGAGGTGAGGATTTCGATGGTCACATCCTGAGCCGTGGAGATCTCGACCCGGGGGATAATCCGCGTGGGACGGTTCTTGTCCCACACCCAGACGTCCTCCATCAGGATGTGGAAGAGCGGGTAGTTGGGCTGGATGTCGATGCGCCGCTCGACCGTGTTGCACAGGTAGGTCGCCTCCTGCGTCAGGACGCAGTAGCGGAACAACGGGAACACGTCGTTGTACTCGCGCTTCAGGCGAAGCTCGAGTTCGGCGTCGTACTCGTCCAGTTCGTCGACGTGCGACATCCCGCCTCCACGGCGTGGTGCACCCGGTTCACCCGTGGCGTCCCAATCAGCGGTGCAGTGTAGCTCAGGTCCGAAAGCGGCGAGCAGGCGATCGGGCTGCGTCAGCCCTTCCATACCCGTGGCCCTGGCGCCGCGGTCATGGCCGCGGCGTAGGGTTCGCCGCGTCCAAACGTGAAGGGTGCCGTCGTGGTCACACACCTGCAACACCCGTTCGGCCGCAGGGCCCTCGCCGCCGCCGCGGGCGCCCTCGTCGTGCTCGTCGTCGCCGGCGTGACACAGGCGACTGCGTCGACCGTGACGGGCAAGATCACCGGGGCGCCGATCCCGACACCCGGCACCGGCCAGGCGTTCGTGCGGGCTGTCAGCGTCCAGACCGGAGTGGTCGTCGCAGCCGACGACACCGACGCCGCCGGCCGATACAAGCTGTCCGTGGCCAAGGGCACGTTCGTGCTGCTCCCGACGGTGATCACGCTCAACAAGCTGTTCGCGCCGAGGCCGACGCGGGTGCGCCTGAAGCGCGGTCAACGCAAGTCGGTGCGGCTCCCGGCGCGGGCGCACGCAGTCGTCCTGCGACCGATCGTCGGACTGCCGGACAGCGCGTTCACCGGTGCGACCGGCGACTTCAGGGGACTCAACAAGGGCCTTCGGGACATGTTGATCAACGACCTGCTGCAGACGAGGCTCGCGGGCTGCCAGATCATGGTCTCCGAACAAGGCGCCTTCGGTTTGGCGATGATCAGTCAGGAATTCACCCTCGCGCGCCTGGGACTGGCGGATCCCGCGACGGCCCCGCGCACCGGTCTGACGATCAGTCCCACGCGGGGAATTCGCGGCGCGTTCACCGTGACCGGCGGCCGGATGCGGATCGACGCCGAGGTCTACAAATGGTCGTCCAAGAAGACGCTCCACCGAACCAGCGTCGAAGGGGCGCAGGAGGAGTTCTTCGAGCTCGAGACGGATCTGACGCGCCGGCTTGCCGCGCTGCTGTGCGAGAAACCGCCTCCGATCAGCGGGACGTTCACGGGATCGCTCGACTATGCCAAGCAGGTTCCGGTCGGCGTGATCCTCGGGAAGCTCGACTGGAACGGGTCGCTCGAATTGGAGCCCGCCACATCGCCGGGTGGCATCCCGCCACAGTTCGGCGGGCCCACGGCCACCTACCAGGTCACGTCCGGGACGGTCACGGTTCGCGCCGCGCTGACGCCCGTCACCGGCGACTGCTCGATCACGGGCCAGGGGACGTTGGACATCCTGACCCTCTCAGGAGGGATGCGTCCCCCGCTCTTGACCATCACTGAAGGTGACCCCGACACGTACCGACTCACACTCGACGGTGGTCTCGGTCAGGTGCCGTCGGTACTCTCGGATTGCCCCGCGAACAAGGCGAGCAGCAACGGCAACGCCGCTCCTTGGCCGTTGCTCCAGATCGGGCTCCTGCCGTTCAGCCAGACGCCGCACATCACCACCGAGGGTGTATTCGCCGGAAGCGCAACCGGCACGACACCGGGATTGGACGACGGATACCAGTGGACGTGGAGTCTGCGCGGGTGAGCGCAGACCGCGATCAGCCCTCGAACGGGTACGGCCGTACGGGCTGGTCATCGCGATCGATGCGCGCCTCGATGGCTGTGAGTGCTTGACCTCGAAGAACGAGGTCCGGGTCGAGGTCGAGCACAGGGACGAGCGCGAAGCGGCGCTCGGTCAGGCGTGGGTGCGGAACCTCGAGCGCCGGGTCGCTCCACTCCCCACCGTCCCACAACAGGATGTCCAGGTCGATGGCGCGCGGGCCGTAGCGCGGGGCGGCGATGCGGCCCAGATCACGTTCGATGCCTTTGATCAGCGCGAGCAACGCGGGCGGATCCAGATCCGTCCGAACCCGGCAGGCCGCGTTGAGGAACACCGGTTGGTCCTCGACCTCACGCGGGGCGGTCTCGTAGATCCGACTGATGGCTTCGACGATGACGCCTCGGGCGGCCAGTTCGTCCACTGCGGCGTTGAGTGCCGCGAGCCGATCGCCCAGGTTCGCGCCGAGCCCGAGCCAGTACTTCAGCGCGTCCGCCTCAACGTCACCGAGGTCTCGGTGACCGACTGCGCGAGCTTGACCTGGGGCTTGCGGACGGTGACAGCGACGCTCGACAAACGTGGGTCCTGCATGACGCGATCCGCGATGATCCCGGTCAGGTGCTCCAGCAACGACACCGGAGGTCCGCCCACGATGGTGGCCACGGTCTCGGCAACCGCCTCGTAGTCGACCGTGTCGGCCAGGTGGTCGGTCTGGATTGACGCGAGTTCCGACAGCTCCATCTCGACGTCCACGACGAACCGCTGCCCGTTCTCACGTTCCTCCGGGAACACGCCGTGGTAGCCGAAGCACTCCAGGCCCGTCACCCGCACCGTTACCGCATCACTCATCCCGCTCCTCTCACGGCCCGCCAGACGTCGATCGCGTCGGCAGTCTCTCGTATGTCGTGGACGCGCAGCACCGCGGCACCGCGATCGATCGCCATCAGTCCGGCGGCGAGGGATCCCGCCAGGCGCTCATCGACGGATCGCCCGAGTAGCTGGCCGAACATGCTCTTGCGCGACACGCCGATGACGAGGGGCCGTCCGAGCGTCGCCAGACGGGGCAGTTCTCTCAGGAGCGTCAGGTTGTCGTCGAGGCGCTTGCCGAACCCGATACCCGGATCGAGCAACACGTGGGCCTCGGGAATCCCTGCGGCGACCGCGGCTGCGAGTCGCGCTTCGAGGAAGCCCAGCACGTCCCCCGTGACGTCGTCGTAGCGCGGTGCCTCCTGCATCGTTCGCGGCTCACCTTGCATGTGCACGAGGCACACGGCTGCCCCACGTTCGGCGACCAGCGGCAGGAGTTGCGGGTCGCTCCGTCCGGCGGTGACGTCGTTGACGAGGACGGCGCCGGCATCGAGCGCAGCTCGGGCGACTACGGCACTCGCGGTGTCGATCGAAATCGCGATGTCACATCCCGCAGCGACCGCGTGCATCACCGGTTCGAGCCGACGCAGCTGCTCGTGGGGCGCGACCGGTGCCGCCCCGGGCCGGGTGCTCTCAGCGCCGACATCGCAAATGACCGCACCGTCACCGGCGACGTCTGCGAGGCGGCGAAGCGCCGCCGCCGGGTCGAGGAACTCCCCGCCGTCCGAGAACGAATCCGGGGTCACGTTGAGGACCCCCATGACACAAGGAGCCGAAAGCCAGGCGAGCGGGTCGATGAGTCCGATCGTACCGACCGCCACGTCCCACGTCGGCGACCCGGCATTTTCGTGTGCCGGAAGGGTCGTTTCCAACCTCGACATCCGTCATGCACAAAGGGTTCTGGGCAAATCCGTGTCTGACACCAGACGTCCGGGCGCGATCTGCCCGACACGGCCAAACGCGCCATGTGTATGTGCCGTCGCGCTGCACGCCCTTGTAATCGCGCGGTTCTTGGGACCTCGCGGCACCCAACGCAGAACGTCTGATCGACTTTGTGACACACAAGAACCACCCATTTCGACCCTTCCATACACCCCGTAAATCGTTTTGCAGAGACCGGTTTCCGGGAACTTGGTGTCGGACACGGATTTCCCCGCCGCACAAACTTTGCCCAGGCGGCGTGGGGATTGGGCGGGTACCGAGACCCTCAGCGGATCAGCACACCGAGAAGCCGCCGTCCACGAAGAGGGTCTGCCCGGTCACGTAGGCCGAAGCGGGGCTTGCGAGGAAGATCGCAGCGCCCACCATGTCGTGCGGGACGCCGTTTCGGCCGGTCATCGTTCGGGCAGCCAACGCGGCCGTGCGGCCCGGATCCTCGAAGATCCCGCGGGTGAGCGGCGTCTCGACGAAGCCGGGGATGATCGTGTTGCAGCAGACGCCCGACGCCGACCAGGCTTCGGCTTGAGACCGGGTCACTGCGGCCACCGCGGCCTTCGAGACGCCGTACGCGCCGCTGTTGCCGAAGGCACGGACGGTCTGCTGCGAGCCGATGTTGATGATCCTGCCCCACCCACGCTCGGCCATCCCCGGACCGAACCGCTGACCGAGCAGGAACGGCGCCTCCGCGTTGAGCGCCATTGTCACATCCCACTCGGCCGTGGTCAGCTCAGCGAGCGGCGGGCGCAGGTTGATCCCCGCTGCGTTCACGACGACGTCGGGCTCGCCGAATGGGACGACTGCCCGGTCGGCTGCAGCGGCAAGCGCGGCCCGGTCCGCGAGGTCGGCGCTGACCCACGCCGCCTGACCACCGGCGTCCACGATCATCTGAGCCGACTCCACCAACGTCGCCTCGGTCCGTGCCATCACGACCACCGACGCGCCGGCCTGCGCGAATCCCTCGGCGATCGCACGACCGATACCCGAGCTCCCGCCGGTCACGAGCGCGACACGCCCGTCCAGGGAGAACAACTCACCGAGCAACCCATTCACAACGCGACCCCCATGCGCCCCACAGGACGACGACCCGACCCGCTCTTTGCAGCCCTTAGGCCTCGGGTACCGGGGGACCGGTGGTCGCTGAGGGTGGCGTTGACGGCTTGGTCGACTTCTCTTCGGCCAGCTCGCGTTCGGCCTCGGCACGGGCTTGCGCGTCACGCTCGTCCTTGGCGCGGAACACGTCCTCCTCCGCCTTGCCGTCCAGGAGTCCCAGGAACTCTTCGCGCTCGATCGTCTCCCGGCGCAGGAGGATCTCGGACAGCTCATCCAACTGCTGCCGGTGCTCGCGCAGCACGGTCCGGGCCTCGCTGAATGCCGCCTCGATGATGCGGCGAATCTCGTTGTCGATCTCGCGGGCCATCTCATCCGAGTAGTCGGGCTCGCTGTGCATGTCGCGACCCAGAAACGGTGCGCCATGGGCGTGACCCAAGACCCGCGGCCCGAGCTTGTCGCTCATGCCGAACCGCATCGTCATGGACTTGGCGATCTGGGTGACCCGCTCCAAGTCGTTGGACGCGCCCGTCGTGATCTCGTCGAAGACGATTTCCTCGGCCGCGCGACCACCGAGCAGCATCGCCATCTGATCCTCGAACTCGGCCTTGGTCGTCGTGAACTTGTCCTCGGTGGGCATCGAGACCGTCACGCCGAGTGCCTGACCTCGCGCGACGACCGAGATCTTGTGGACCGGATTGGCGTTGGGTCGGAAGTGGCCGACCAGCGCATGTCCCATCTCGTGGAATGCGGTGACTTTGCGCTCCTTCTCGGACAGCAAGCGCGACTTCTTCTCGGGCCCCGCGATGACCCGCATGATCCCCTCTTCGAGCTCGTCCGCACCGATGACCCGCTTGCCGTGGCGGGCCGCCAGGAGCGCTGCCTCGTTGACGAGGTTCGCGAGGTCGGCTCCGGTGAAGCCCGGCGTCTGGCCCGCAAGGGCATCCAAGTTGATGTCTTTGGCGAGCGGCTTGCCCTTGACGTGGACGCGCAGGATCGCCTCCCGGCCGGTGCGGTCAGGGCGGTCGACGACGATCTGCCGGTCGAAACGCCCGGGCCGAAGCAGCGCCGGGTCCAAGATGTCCGGACGGTTGGTCGCGGCGATCAGGATGATGTTGTCGTTGGCCTCGAAGCCGTCCATCTCGACCAGGAGCTGGTTGAGGGTCTGCTCACGCTCGTCGTGACCGCCGCCCAAGCCGGCGCCACGGTGGCGACCGACGGCGTCGATCTCGTCGACGAAGATGATGCACGGCGCCGATGCCTTGGCCTGCTCGAACAGGTCACGCACGCGAGAGGCGCCGACACCGACGAACATCTCGACGAAGTCGGATCCCGAGATCGAGAAGAACGGCACGCCCGCCTCGCCCGCCACGGCCCGCGCAAGCAGCGTCTTACCAGTACCGGGAGGTCCGAACAGCAGCACGCCCTTGGGGATGCGCGCGCCGAGCGCCTGGAATTTCTTGGGGTTCTCGAGGAACTCCTTGATCTCGTGCAGCTCCTCGACGGCCTCCTCGGCCCCCGCCACGTCGCGGAACGTGATCTTGGGCGAATCGGGACTCATGCGTTTGGCACGCGCCTTGCCGAAGCTCATGACCTTGGATCCGCCACCCTGCATCTGGTTCATCAGGAAGATCCAGATCAGGATGATGAACACGAACGGCGCCAGCGAGATCAGCACGGTCCACCACGTCGATCCGCCCCGCGGCTTGATGTTGACGTCGCTGACCCCGGCCTTCTCGATCCGCGTCGTCAGGTCATCGCCCTGTTCGGTCAGGAAACCGGTCACGTGTTCACCGGACGTGTTGTCCGTCCATGTGATGCGGTTGCGATTCTGGTCGATCGTGACCTTCGTGACCTGGCCCGGCGTGTCGAGCTTCTGCACGAACTCGCTGTAGCCGAGCTTCGCCTTGTCGCCGCTGCTGGACATGACCAGCTTGGACGCGACGAATGCGAGTAGTACGACGATCAGGATGGGAAACGCCGCGCTCTTGAGGAAGCGATTCAGGGAGACGGTTCCTTACGGGGGGAAATGGCTCCGCCGAGGATAGCAGCGAACCGGGACACGACGGCCGCCAACGCGTCGCCCAGTCCTGGGCTACTCCGTAAACGCAGCGATGTACGGCAACTGACGGAAATGCTCGTCAAAGTCGAGGCCGTATCCCACCACGAAAGCGTCGGACATCTCGAACCCGACGTAGCGCATCTCAACCGGCACGCGCCGCCCGGAGGGCTTGACCATCAGCGTGCAGAGCTCCAGCGACGCCGGCTCACGCGATCGCAGGTTCTTCATCAGATACGACAGCGTCAGCCCCGAATCGACGACGTCCTCGACCACCAGCACGTGCTTGCCCGCGATCGGCGCGTCCAGATCCTTGAGGATGCGCACCACACCCGACGAGTGCGTGGACGCCCCGTAGGACGAGACCGCCATGAAGTCCATCGTGCACGGCACCGTCAGGCGTCGCACGAGGTCCGCGATGAACAGCAGCGCGCCCTTGAGCACCCCCACCACCAGCACCTCGGTGCCCGCGTAGTCGGCGGAGATGTCCGCAGCGAGCTCACCGATACGCGCCTGCAGGCGCTCTTCGGTGATCAGAATCTCGCCGATCCGGGGGTCGATCACGCGTCGGTTACCTCCAAGACGGTCGCCTGCGCGTTGTGCGTGGCGAGCAGGGTCGGATCAGCACGGTACCCACCGACCCAGACGACGCGGTCGCCGAGGGTGACCACGGGGACGTATGGCCTGTGGCGGGCCGGGACCCCGGCCGCGGCGAGCATCGTGCCGATCGCCTGCCGCCCACCGCCCGCAAGCGGCACGCGGTCGCCGGGCCTGGGCGACCGTACGACGAGCGGGCCGTCGACGTCGAGCGCAACCCGCGTCGCCGTCGGCAGGCCCCCACCTCCCCGCGTCGCCCGCACGATCTGATCGCCGAACCGCGCCACACCGGGCACTGGGAGCGCGATGGGGACTGGCGCTGCGATCACGGCGCCTTCGACCACAAGCACGCCACGATCGACCGCGACGCGTCCACCCGGCAGTTCTCGCGGACGTCCACTACCGCGCGCCAGGTCGATGCATCGGGCGATCCATGTGGCGTCCGCGTCGAGACCGGCGTGCAGGAACAGGCGCCGCACCAGCAGCCGAACCACCGCGGGGTGCTCTGCCGCGATCAACCTGACGTCCAAGCCCGCACCGATCGCGCAGCGATCCCAGGCCGCATCGACCAGGACGTCGAGCACCTCGGCCTCGTCGCGCAGCTGATCGGCAAACCGCGCGACCGCCAGACCGGCCCCGGGGTGCACGGCATCGAGCGCCGGCATCACGCCGTGGCGCACACGTGCCCGTGCAAAGCGCGGATCTGCGTTGCTCGGGTCGTCGACGACCGCCAGGCCGCGACCCGCACACCACGCACGCGTCTCTGCGGCGGTCACGCAGAGCAACGGCCGGATGAGGTCGGCGCTGACGGGGGCCATACCGAGTGCCCCGGTGCGCCCGGTGCCGCGCGCGATCCGAAACAGCACCGTCTCGGCCTGGTCGCTCGCCGTGTGTCCTGTCGCGATCCGGTCGAAGCCCTGCTCGGCGGCGATGCGCCGCGCCGCCGCCAGCCGTCCGTCGCGGGCGCGTTGCTGCACTGCCGCCCCCGCCGTGAGTCCGAGCCGCTCGACCCAGACCGGCAGGCCGAGGCCCGTCGCCACCCGCGCGACCCCGTCCGCCTCGACGGCCGACTCGCGGCGCACCCCGTGGTCGACGGTCAGCACGCCGATTGTCCCGGAACACCGTTCGGCGAGCAGATGCATCAGGCACGTCGAGTCCGCACCGCCGGACACCAGCGCCAGCGTCCGCGATCCGTCGCCCGTCATCCGATGCCGGGTGAGGTAGGCCGCGACACGGTCTGCGAGCGCATCACGCATGCCCGGTAGTCTGCCTGGCAGCGTGGCACTGCACCTTCAGACATCGGCCGGCGACCAGGCCGAGCGTGCCCTGTGTCCCGGCGATCCCGATCGTGCGCGGCTCGTCGCGGACGAGCTCTTGGACGGCGCGCGCCAGGTGACGCAGGCGCGCGGTTTGCTGGGCTTCACCGGGACCTACCGCGGCGTGCCCGTGACGGTGCAGACCACCGGCATGGGTGGGGGCAGCACCGGCATCGTCGTGCACGAGCTGATCGAACTCGGTGCGCGACTCCTGGTGCGCGCCGGGACCACGGGCGGGCTGCAAGAGGATCTCGCCCCAGGGTCGCTGATCATCGTGGACACCGCAGTGGCCGACGACGGGGCGGGCCTTGCGATGACCGGCGGGGTTGCACCGTCTCCCGATCCGGCATTGACCGAGGCGCTCGTGACCGCGGCAGCCGCCAGCGGCCGGCCGGTGTCGCGCGGCACGATCGTCAGCTCGGACGTCTTCTACGACCTCGAAGAGGGCCGCAACGAGGCCTGGCAAGCCCGTGGGATTCTGGGCGTCGAGATGGAAGCCGCTGTGCTGTTCGCACTCGCCGCACGCCACGGCGCGCGCGCCGGGTGTGTCCTGACGGTGTCCAACCAGCTGGTCGGCGCCAACCCCGGGTGGCTCGAATCGAGGGAGCGTGAGCGAGCCGGGGTCGATGCCTGTCGCGTGGCGCTCGACGCGCTTGTCGCGACCAACCTATAAGGCGTGGGCGGCGGGTCGGCCCTACTTCTCGTTGGAATGCGGCGTGTGATCCGAATCGTCGCCGACATCCGGCTCGACCGCGTCAGGGCCCAGCGTCTCGCGCGAGATCTCCTCCGTCTTGGCATGGGTGCGCAAATCGACGTTGGGGAGCGCCTCCTCCGTTGTCGGTTCGCTCTCAGGCAGTTTCTTTGTGTCCATCCCGGGGTCCTTTCGACATCGTCGTTTCAGACGACGTACCCGTCAGCGCGGTGACGTAACCCCGCCGTCCCCGAGCACGTGGAACGCGACCCGACCGCTCATTCGCCGTTGGGCCCCTCGGGGGAGCGCGAGCATGCCCACACTGCGAGACCGGCGACGCCGATACCGATCGTGACCAGCGCAAGACCGGTGTCACGGCCGAACACGTCGGCAGTGGTGTCGCGGAGGACGAACTCGAGGAGCCCCCACGCCACCCCGATCGAGCCGACCCACAGGGCATACCGCCTCGCCGACTCAAGCCCGAGTGCCATCGCGATCCCAACCAGACCCGCCGCCAAGAAGACCACGTGCGTCAGCGGACTCGCCGTGATCGTCAACAGGGACACGCCGTCGCTCGAGGTGAACCTGCGGAAATGCGTGCGGATCAAGCCAACCGCACCAAGGACCACAAAGAATCCGCTTGCCGTATGGGCAAACCCACCTACGGCGCGGGCGGCGAGGGGGCTCACCGGTCTCCCCCGATCGCCCAATCAACGGCCCGATCGGAGACCCAGCCCAACGCCGCACCTGCGGCGATATCGGCCGGATCGTGGTCTCCCGTGACGACCCGGCCGATCAGTCCGGCCGCGACAGCCGCCACCAGCCAGGGACGCAGGCGCGGATGCCGGCGGCTCACGACGCGGGTGATCGCAACCGCGGCAGCGGCGTGACGGCTCGGCAGGCCGCCCTCGGTTCGCGTGCCGGGACGCGGCCGTGCCACCCGATCGCGTGCCACGCGGGCTGCGCCGGCTGCGAGCACGCCCGCCGCGAGCGCTTCGATTCCCGACCGCCGAACGGCACGCCGCACGAGCAGCCCCGCAACGAGCCCCTCGAAGGCCGGTGCGAGGGCATCCCCCGCGAGCCGCCCCGCGCACGTGCCGCCCGGCACAGCTGCGACCCCCGCCCTGATCGCATGCCCAAACCGCCGGTCGAATGAATGTGATCGCCCCATGCCACCGCGATTATCGCGGCCCGTGGCCGGCGGCGTCAGATCACACGCGGAGGCGAGTAACCACTAGGCACTGGCCGCGCGGGCAACCTGGGTCTCACCCAACACGCTGACGCGGTTACGGCCACGACGCTTGGAGAGATACATGGCCCGATCGGCGGCGTCGACCAGGGCGTCCGGCGTGTCACCGGGCGTGTACGTCGCGACTCCGGCCGAGACCGTCCGCCCGTCGTGCTGCCCGTTTCCGACGGGGACGATGATGCGTGCGATGGCAAGGCGGATCCGCTCGGCGGCCTCAACCGCTGCGCCAGCATTGCCCGGCACGAGCAACGCGAACTCCTCGCCACCGAAGCGCGCGGCCAGGTCCGCAGACCGCCGCGACGACTCGAGGACGCGCCCGACCTCGGCGAGCAAGCGGTTGCCCGCCTCATGACCATGCGTGTCGTTGAACGATTTGAAGGAGTCCAGATCGAACAGCACGAGCGAGACGGCGCCGCCATAACGGGTTGCCCGCTCGGTCTCACGTCGCAACGCATCCGAGAAGAACGCGAAGTTGTAGAGGCCGGTCAGCCGGTCGCGAAGCGACGCCCCGACGACCCGCGACAGATCACGCTGGACTTTGCCATAGCGGCTCCCCACGGCGACCGCCGTTCCGACAAACGCGACCCAGCCCACCCCGAGCGCGACGACCGTCGCACCAGGCCGTCCGGAGACGACTGCAAAGACCGATGCCGCGACGATGGCGCTGACGCCGAGACCCGCCTGCCCGGTCAGCGGGATTGCGACCATGATCGGCAGGGCGAACGCCGGCCACACGGCTGCCGACCCGAAGAGCGTCGCCAGCGACACCACGCCCAGGAGCGCCGCGAGCAGCCCAAGGCGCCGACCGTGCCGGCTGCGGATGGAACTGTGCGGTCTGGTGTTCACAAGGTCCAAAATTGTTTGACAAACACTAACGACCGGTTCGGCGGTCAATCCGTAGACTTCCTTCACTTGCGGGCGATTCCTGCTGCTGCCCGCCCGACGGGGGAGCACGATGGGAATCGAACGAATCGGCGTGATCGGCGCCGGGGTGATGGGAAGCGAGATCGCACAGGTCGCGGCCGCCGCCGGCTGCGCGACGGTCATGGTGGACATCGACGACGCAGCGGTGATCCGTGGCATGGCACACATCCGGGCGATCGGCGAGCGGCGCGTCGCCCGTGGGCGCCTGACGCAGGACGAAGCCGATGCGATCACCGGACGCGTCGGCGTCTCCGTCAGCCTCGAAGCGCTCGGCGATTGCGACCTGATCATCGAAGCCGGCCCCGAGGTGCTCGACCTCAAGCTCGACCTGTGGCGGGCCATCGACGCGGTCGCAAAACCCACGGCGCTGCTGGCCTCCAACACGTCGGGGCTCTCCATCACGACGCTCGCCGATGTCACCCGACGCCCGGGACAGGTCATGGGGCTGCATTTCTTCAACCCGGCAAGCGTCATGCGCCTGGTCGAAGTCATCCGCGGGATCGACACCGCCGACGAGACGATCGAGGCCGGGGTGTCCGTCGCCGAACTCCTGGGCAAGACGGCCGTCCGGGTCACGGAGTGCCCCGGCTTTCTGGTCAACCGGATGCTCGTCCGTGCCCTGGCCGAGGCCTACCGGCACGCGGACGAAGTCGGCGCCGACCGGACCTTGGTGGATGCCGCGGTCGTCGCGGCCGGACCCGCGCCAATGGGCCCGTTCGCGCTCGGCGATCTGATCGGCCTCGACACGACACTCCACGTCCAAGGCGACCTGCTGGCGGCTTACGACGACCGCTTCGCCGCGGGAACGTCCCTGGCCGCCCAGGTCGCGGCCGGCCGACTCGGTCAGAAGTCCGGGGCCGGCTTTGTGACCGGCGCCGAGCACGGTGGGGCCGCCGCTGATGTCGCGGCAGTCGCGGACAGGTACTACTTTGGCGCGTTCGACGAGGCCTGCCGGTGCCTGGAGGAAGGCATCGGCGCGTTGCGGGACATCGACATCGCCATGCAACTCGGCACCGGGTGGAGCGAGGGGCCGCTCGCCTGGGCCGATGACCGCGGACTGACCGCCCTGGCCGACGACCTCGCACATCTCGCCTCGTCGGCGGGCGACCGCTTCGCGCCGCGTGCCCCGTTGACCGAGCGCGTCGCGGCTGACGCCACCTTCACCCACGCCGATACGGAGGATCCGACATGACGGAGCGCCCGACCCCACTGCCCGACCTCGCCGGACGTTCGGTCATGACGCTCCGCCATCACTCCTCCGAGTCGATCGAAGCCGTGCTGGACCTCTCGGCGCAGCTCAAGCAGACCCCATGGCGGCAGTGGCCCGACTGGCTGCACGGCCGGGTTGTGGGCCTGATCTTCGAGCGGCCGTCCACGCGGACACGCGTGGCCTTCGAGACCGCCACCGTCCGTCTGGGCGGCGACGCGATCTACCTGTCATCGGGCGACATGCAGCTGGGCCGTGGCGAGGCGATCCAGGACACGGCGTTGATCCTGTCGGGCATCGTCGATGCACTCGTACTGCGCACGGGCCCACATCAGAAGCTGGTGGACCTGGCCGAATATGCGTCGATTCCGGTCATCAACGCGTTGACGTACGAACACCACCCGTGTCAGGGGTTCGCGGACGTGTTGACCCTGCGGGAGCACTTCGGTGACGTGGCCGGAATGCCGGTCGCCTACCTGGGCGATGGCAACAACTGCTGCATCTCGCTGGTCACCGTCGGGGCCAAGTTGGGGCTGGACGTCACGTGCGCATGTCCCGAGGGCTACGACCCGGACGCCGAATGGATCGCGTGGGCCAACGAGGTCGCCGCCGAACGCGGCGGGGGGGTCCGCGTCGTGCGCGACCCGACCGAGGCGGCGGCAGGGGCGCGCGCGCTCTACACCGACACCTGGGTCTCGATGGGTGACGAGGAACGCGAGGCCGAGCGCATCAGGACGTTCACGCCCTACAAGCTCGACCAGGATCTGCTGGATCTGGCTGCGCCGGACGCGATCGCCCTGCATCCGCTGCCCGCACACCACGACCTCGAGATCAGCTACGACGTCCTGCATGGGCCGCGGTCGGCGGCGTGGCGGCAAGGGCACAACCGCCTCTACACGCAGGCCGCGCTGCTGGCCCACATCCTGACGGACTAGTGGTCCGGTCCCATGCTCCCGCTCAAGGACGACAACCCGACGCAGCGGTTCCCGATTCTGACGGTGCTGTTGATCGCGCTGAACGTCCTGATCTTCGCCTACCAGTCCACCAAGCCCAATCCACAGACCTTTGCGACGACGACGGAGCTGGCGGCGTCACAAAGCGGGATCGTCTGCGAGTTCTCCGTGGTTCCGGATCGGGTCCTGGACGGTCGGGCCCCGGCCGACGATCCCTGTTTGGACCTCAACCGCAAGCAGGCGCGCCTGACCGGCCTGGTCACCCATCAGTTCATCCACGCCAGCTGGCTCCACGTGCTCGGCAACATGCTGTTCCTCTGGGTCTTCGGCAACAACATCGAAGACCGGCTCGGGCGGATCAGGTTCCTCCCGTTCTACCTGCTGTGCGGGATCGCCGCCGCGCTCGGGCAGGCACTGACCGACCCGTCGTCGACGGCCCCCCTGATCGGCGCCTCCGGTGCGATCAGCGGGGTGCTGGGCGCCTACCTGTTGCTCTATCCACGTGCCCGGGTGCTCTCGCTCGTGACGATCATCCCACTGCGATTGCCCGCCTGGATCGTGTTGGGGGTCTACATCGCGTTCCAGTTCGTCTACGTCAGCGGACAGGCGCAAAGCGGCGCGGGCGTGGCGTACTGGGCGCACATCGTCGGCTTCGCGGCCGGTTTCGTACTCATCCTTCCGTTCCTGGCCGGGCGGCGACGTGACCCGGCCCGACACGAGAGCGCCGCCTGATGTGGTGGCGCAAGCGTCCACGGGCGCCCACCGCACCCCAATGGGTGATCGCGGCGGTGGCGCGGCATCAGCCCGAGGCCGACCTGATCGTCAACCTGCTCCACGACGCAGAGATCCCGGCATATCACCGGCGGGGACGGGGTTTCGACGTGCCGGATTTCCTGGCCCTCGGCCCACGTGAGGTGATGATCCCCCACGACCGCGCGGCAGAGGCCCGCGCGGTGCTCGATGCCCCCCAGTGGAGGTCCGCCCCCGGCGAACCGCCGCGGTAGCGCACCCGCCAGCCCCATTAAAACGCTTCGAGCCACCCCAAGGGATGGCTCTGGCGTGAGCATATGCTGCCGCTTGCTCATGCGGTGTGTGCGTACGAAGTCTGCGCATCGCGAGGCCCCGGGTCAACCCCTAATCGCAAATTTCCTTCAGATCAGGGACACTGGCGCTGTGACCGACACCTCAAAGTTCGCCGTTGCCCTGTCCAGGAACCCCGAGCCGGTGGCCGCCGCGACCGAAGCCGCCCGGCGCGTCAAGGACCAACTCGCGGGCGCATCCGTCACGCTGGCGGTGCTCTTCGCGTCCCCAAGCCTCTGCACAGACCCCTGGTCGCTCCTCGACGCGCTTCACACCGAGTTGGCGCCCGAGCACCTGATCGGATGCATCGGCGAAACCATCATCGGTGACGGACACGAGGTCGAGGGTTCCCCGGCGCTGTCGCTGTGGTGCGCGTCCATGCCGGAGGTCGAGGTCGCAACGTTCCGGCTCGCCGCCGAGGCCGCTGACGGCGACGACGAGATCGTGGGATGGCCCGACCCGCAGGGCAATGCGGGTCCAGACGCAACGCCGATGCTCGTGTTGATCGATCCGTTCACGTTGCCGGCCGACATGATGCTGGAACAGCACAACGCGCGAAACCGGCAGGCGCTCATCGGGGGGCTTGCGTCGGGAGGACGCCGCGCGGGTGAACACGTCCTCTTCCACAACCGCGACGTGCACTTTGACGGCGGGGTCGGTGTGGAGCTTTCGGGAGCACACGTCATCCCGGTCGTGTCGCAGGGATGCGCGCCGATCGGCCCTGACATGGTGATCACCGCCGGTGGCGGACCGATCGTTGCCGAGTTGGCGGGTACGAACGCCTTCGACAAGATCACACACGTGGTCGATGAGCTCGCCGACGACGAGCGGCACCTGCTGCGCCAACCGCTCTTGGCGGGAATCGTCATCAATGAGAATCAACCGGACTACGGTCGCGGCGACTTCTTGGTACGTGGGATTCATGGACGTGATCCCGACACGGGCGCCGTGTATATCGGTGAACATGTACGCGTCGGTCAAACGTTCAGACTGCACGTACGCGATGCGCAATCCGCAGACGAGGATCTGCGTCTTGCGCTGCATGAGGCGCTCCTGACGTCGGGCACCCAATCCCCTGCATCCGCGCTCGTATTCAGCTGCAATGGACGCGGAACCCATATGTTCGGCACACCGGACCATGATGCCGGTGCAATCGCCGACGAGTTGGGCGTCCCGACTGCAGGACTGTTCTGCAATGGTGAGATCGGACCCGTTGGCGGAACGACGTTTCTGCATGGATTCACCGCAACGATCGCAGTGTTCCTCAACGAGTGATGTCAGCTGGTGTGGGGTGGCGCCGCTCGCGACCGCGCCGGGACATAGGCCGCATTGCAACAATGTCTCGCTTGAGCACCCTTTTCGGTATCAAGTGTGTCATATTGATGCGCAGCCTCCTTGCAGTCACGACGTCAATGTGAGGCAATTACACTTCAATCGATTGATGAACGGGGTTCGATTTCATGGCAGACACATCCACCGGACGGGGCGGCGTCGGGAACCAAATTTTTGACGAGGTCGAGCGACTGGTCGCCGGGGGGATGAACAAGTCCCAGGCGTTCAATGACATCTCTCAGCGGACCGGCCGCGAATCGGGCACCGTCGCGGCGAACTACTACCGTGTGGCACGGCTGCGCGGAGCAGAATTGCGGCCGCGACGGCGTCGGACGGAGGGGTCCGCCCCGCGACGGGGTCGCCCCGGTGCCGGCGGCGACGTCCAGGCTGCGCTCGCCAAGGCAACTGCGGCGCTCGACGAACTCGCCCGCGCCGTGCGTGGGCAGGAGCAAGAGATCACCCGCCTGCGTGCGGAGTCTCAGAGCTTCGCCGAGATCCGCCGGCTCGCCCGCGGCCTGAAGTAGTCCCCTAGTAGGCGACTACCGGGCGTTTGACGCCCGATTCGGCGAGCACGGTCGCGACCTCCGCGAGGCCGACCGTCTCGCCGACGAGTTCTGCAAACGGCGCACCCGAATCGACGAGCAGCGCCAAAGCTTCGCGCACCGCCTGCGGGGTGTGGTGGTAGCTCCCCTGCAGG
>JANMKR010000018.1:0-2564 GCA_031372145.1 Actinomycetota bacterium
CCGACCATCGGAACGGCGCCGTCGATGATGAGCCCCCACAAGGTGTCCCCGATCTCGTCCATGAACTGGGCCGCGATCTCGTTCTGAACGGGGTCCGCGATGTTCTGCAGCAGCGCGTCCATGCGGCGGTGCGACACACGCCAGGATTCGCGCAGAGTCGACTCGAGCTGCGTCTGGCGGTTGAGCCACACGGGGTGGTTCTGCAGGACGGTCGGATTGCATTTGCTGAACACGCAGTTCGCATCGGGGCCGCAGGCGACCGCTGCGGTGCGGGCCGACTCGGCGTCGGCCGTTGCAAGCGCGGTGATCTCGTCCAGCAGCGACTGGGCCTTGGCCAGCGCCGCCTTCGCGGTCGGGGATGCCGGGACGGCGCTGATCGCGTTGCGCAGATCCGCCGAGCGCAGGCTCTCCGCCGGCGACGCGTGCAACCTCCACGCCGAGTCGAGTGCGGCAAGCGTCGGGGCCCGCGCCGAGCGGGCGGTGAACTTCGCGTTGGTCGCGTCGTTCAAGCGCCCGTAGTACTCGGGGTATCCCCGCGCCTTCTCGGGCAGCGCCGGATACCCGATGGGCGGGAGGACACCGTCCCTCCCGACGGTCAGGTCACCGAAGTCCTCGTCGCGATCTGCCCGGACCCCGACGCATGACAGTCGCTCCTCGCCCTTCTCCAGCGGCCGCTTCTCCGCGGCGCGGAACTCGCAGGCGGCTTCGGTCTCCTTGTTCTGGCAGAGGAGCGCCATTCCGAGGGTTTCCCGGGCCTCCACAAGCCAGGGTGACGCCCTGAGCGCCCTCCGGGCGTCGACGGCTGCTGCCGTGAAGCGCCGGAGCGCGACGAGCGCCGCCGCGCGGTTGGCCAGAAGCACCGTGGTGCTGGACAGGCTGTGTGACGCAAGACGGCGAGGACGCAGGCGACGCGCCTGATCCAGGAACGCGAGCGCCTCCGCGGGTCGGTCGAGCGTGAGGAGCATCGCGGCGGCGTCGATGAGCAGGAGCGGATCGCCGGGACGGTTCGCGTGGGTCGCGAGGAGCGCCGCAAGGGCGCCTTTGGGCGAGCCCTTCAGACCTGCCGCCGTCGCCAGCCGCTGTCCGCCGAGGCTCGTCCGGACGAAACGGCTGCGTTTGAGCTTGGTGTACCGGGCGCCCTTGCTCCCGACGAGCTGATTCGCGAGCGCCAGCGCCGCCGCGAAGGTCAGGGGGCGCTGTGTGAGGGCTGCCGGCCGAAACGACGTCGGGAAGCAGCCCACCCGGGCAATCGTCAGGTTCACCGATCCCGCCGCACCGGGAACCGGCTGTCGGGAGTTGCGGAACGAGAGCGAGCCGGTAATCGCTCCTGCGGCCGGGACCATCACCAGTAGTGCGACGACGGCGCCGAGGGAAGCGGTGACAGCTCGTCGCAGCCCGGTGACCTCCACGGCGCGGACGCTAACGAGCGGTCACCGGATTTACAACGTCGCCCCGGGGAAACGTGCGGTTCCGGGCATCCTGCCCGACGCCCATTCGGGCGGAGCGACGGTTAGCCGGCCTCGGGGATGTTGACGACGCGCAACACGTCCGTCGCGGGTGAGCTGCCGTCGACGCCGGCGAGGACGACGACAATGTCGCCGGTCCGCACGTGCCCACCGGCTCGGGCGGTTTGGATCGCCTCGCGCACCATCGCGTCGTTGTCGGCGAAGCGCGAGATCGACACGGGTGTCGCGCCCCAGCTGATCGACAGCTGACGACGCACGCGTTCGTCCGTGGAGAAGCCCAGGATCGGCGCCGTCGGGCGAAAGCGCGCGATCGCGCGCACCGTCAGGCCCGAGCGCGTGATACACAGGATTGCGCTCGCACCAAGGGTTTCGGCGACCCGGGTGGCCGCGCTCGTCATCGTGTCGGTGATCCGTCTGCTCATTGCGAGCTCACTCTCGCCGCCTTCGGTCTGCAGCGGGGCGACGAGCCGCATCCACGCATGCGTGTCGAAGTTCTCGTCCGCCCGCGCACACAGGCGGGCCATGGTGGAGACCACGTTGACGGGATTGTTGCCGACGGCGGTCTCGCCCGAGAGCATCACGACGGACGAGCCGTCGAACACCGCATTCGCGACGTCCGTCGCCTCGGCGCGGGTCGGGGTGGGCGCCTTCGCCATCGAGTCGAGCATCTGGGTGGCCGTGATCGCTGGACGTCCTCTCGCGATGCACTCGCGGATGATCATCTTCTGGAGATGCGGCACCTCCTCCATCGGGAACTCGATGCCCAGGTCGCCGCGCGCGACCATTACCGCGCCGGCAGCGTCGATGATGCCCGCCAGGTTCTCGACTGCACTGCGGGTCTCGATCTTCGCGATCACAAGCGGCCCTCGCGGGTGGGGCTCGGTACCCAGGCGGCGGATGTCGTGGGCGGATCCCACGAACGACAGCGCGACCATGTCCACGCCTTCCGCAACGAAGGCATCGAGCAGGCGCAGGTCGTCGGCGGTGGGGGGACTGATCCGCAGACGGTTCGACGGGATGTGGACCCCCGGGCGTCCCGAGACGTGACCGCCGTGCAAGACCTCGGCTTCGAGCGAATCACCCGTCGCATCGACCACC
>JANMKR010000161.1:0-4400 GCA_031372145.1 Actinomycetota bacterium
TCCATGCCCACGCGGGGACGGCCGATCTCACCCTCGACCCGTCGACAGTGGGCTATCGCGTCGAAGCCGCGGCCACAGTCAGGCGGGCGCGCCGCGATGGCCGGTCCGCCAACCCCCTGAACGCGCTCAGCGGAACGATCCTCAGACGTATCCGCCCCGATCGCGTGCACCTCGTCGTACGGTATGACCGCAGTCGACTCGCCGCGGTGATCGACTCGTGGGCCGGCGCCACCGGCAAGGGTCTCGTGGATGGCGGACTCCGCTTCGACAACGGTGAGGTCGCCGAGATCCGACCCCGGCGGGGCGTTGGCATCGACCGGACTCAGGCTGAGCGTCGAGTCATCGCCGCCATGCGGGCGGGCTCCACCGAAGTGGGACAACTCAGAATCGGTCCCACCGCACCCGCGATCACGCTGGCCCAGGTCAAAGCGGCGAGCGAGCGGGCCGGGCGTCTGCTTGCCGGCCCCGTGGTCGTCACCTCCGGCGCGACCCAGATCACCTTGACGCCGCAGCAAATCGCGGCGACGTTGCGCACCCAGATCCACGGCCGCCGCCTCGAGCTCTCGGTGGACGACCTCGCGCTCCGAGCTGCAATCGGAACCCAACTCGCGGCGATCGAGACGGCGCCGAAGGATGCCACCTTTGCCGTGTCGGGCACGTCGGTGTCGGTGGTGCCGGCTGTCGAAGGTCGAACGGTTTCCATCTCGGCCTTGGGTCGAGCAATCGAGCGGGGCGAGCATGCGATCGTCGCTCGTACCGCAGTGACCCAACCGGTGCGCACGACCGAATGGGCGCAACGCCAGAACATCACCGAACTCGTGTCCTCGTACACCACCAACCATCCGTGTTGCGCGCCGCGAGTGACGAACATTCACAGAGCAGCCGACACGATCAACGGCACCATCGTCGAAGCCGGCGCCACGTTCAGCCTCAACGATGCGCTCGGTGCGCGCACCGCCGCAAAGGGGTACGTCCTCGCGCCGGGGATCGGCGCCAACCTCGAGTTCGAGGACTCGGTCGGCGGTGGCGTGAGTCAGCTGTCGACCACCCTCTACAACGCCACCTTCTTCGGCTGCTACCAAGACGTCACCCACACCGTGCACGCGCTGTACATCTCCCGCTACCCGATGGGACGCGAGGCCACGCTGAACTACCCGTCGATCGACAACAAGTTCCGGAACGACTCACACGCCGGGATCTTGATTCGCACGTCGTACAGCGACACGTCCGTCACGGTTTCCTTTTACGGCAACAAGGAAGGGCGGAGCTGTCGCGCCGAAGGGCCGAACATTCTCCAGACCATTCCGGTCACGGACGAGTTCGTCGACGACCCCGCGCTCCCCACCGGCATGCTGCAGCAGTTGGCGCACGGTTCGGTCGGGTACGTGGTCGAGAACTTCCGGATCATCAGCCGGCCCGGCGTTCCCGACGTGCGCGAGCGCTACGGCGAGAGTTACTCGATGGCGAAGAACAAGGTCGCTCGTGGGACCGGTCCGGCGGCGGCGGTGCCGCCACCGGTCGCACCGCCGGGCACCCCTCCGGCTCCACCGACGCCGGAAGATCATGATCGCCACGACCAACCCGAAGGCCGCCGCGACGCCGCCGTGGCCGATCACCCCACCGGCCACCTGGTCGATGACGATCGCGCCGGTGCCGGCGAACACCAGGCAGAACGTGCCGATCGCCTCCGCGAGCAGACGCCGGGGCAGACTCGGTCGGCTCACGTCGCCGCCACGAGCTTGGCGGCGAACTCGCCCGGCAGCCCGACGGCCTCCACCTCTCGGGCGACGGCGGCGGCGTCATACGGGACCCGCTCGATCGACGCGACCACTCGGTCGCCCGCCAGCTCCAGGACCGCGAACGCGGTCCGCGGGTCACCGTCCTTCGGCTTGCCCACGGAGCCGCAGTTGACGAACAGCACCCCGCCGTGCTCGCGGATCCACGGCCTGTGGGTGTGGCCGAAGACCAGCACGTCGCATTCGGCAGACGCCGCGAGGCGCTCGTATAGCGAGTTGGGTTTGTCCTCGAACAGGTACTCGTTGACCTTGCGGGGCGAGCCGTGCACCAGCCGCACCCGCTGGCGTCCCATCAGGAAGCGCAGGTCGAACGGCAGCTCGCCCATGAACGCCTTGGAGCGTTCGTTGGTGTTGGCCAGGGTCCATTCCACGGAGCGCTGGCCGAGCTCGCGGTCATGGGGCGTGACGTACGCACAGCCGCAGTCGTCGAGGTCGCGAGCGATCGCGTAGTCGTAGTTACCGTAGATCGTCGGTATCGCGTGCTCCTCGAGCAGGGCGCACACCTCGTTGGGGTGCGGCCCGTAGCCGACCAGGTCCCCGCCGCAGTACACGGCGTCCACGCCGATCTCCTGGATAGCGGCCAGCGCTGCCTCGAGGGCGAGCTGGTTGGCGTGGATGTCGGTGATCACTGCGACGCGCACCATGAGGCTCCTCTCAGCGGGTATTCCCCGGAAGAAGGGGAACGTCCTAATCCTAAACATTGACATTCATCAGTTCAATCGGTATAAATAGATTGATGAGCGTCGATCTCGAGCTGACCCCAAAGCGCAAGCGCCCTGCCGGCGAGCCGTGCTGCGAGCCGGTCGTCTACCCGGACGTGAAGCGCCGGGAGGCGGAGCGGCTCGCGAAGGTCGCGAAGGCCCTCGGCGACCCGATCCGCCTGCAGCTGGTGGATGTCCTTCGCAAGCACGCCGGGAAGGTGTGCGTGTGTGAGCTCACCCCACTGTTCGACGTCGGCCAACCCACCGTCTCCCACCACCTCAAAGTACTGCGCGACGCCGGCATCGTCGACAGCGAGCGCCCCGGCCTTTGGGCCTACTACTACGTCATGCCCGACGCCCTCAAGGAGCTCACCCAGTGGCTGAGTCCGTAGAAGCACCCCTCGATACCGCACAGGCCGGCTGCTGCGGCAGCGACTGCTGCACAACGACCGACGACACCCCGCCGGCCGTGCCAGACATCCACGCCCAGGTCCAGGCCCGCTACGCCGAGGCCGCGCGGATGGCGAGCGCCGGCCGCGAATGCGGCTGCGCGGTCGACTGCTGCACCCACGAGGCGCCTGAGCGCTTCGGCGCCTCCCGCTACGAGGAGACCGACCGGGCCGGGCTCCCCGACGCGGCGCTGCTTGCGAGCTTGGGCTGCGGCAACCCGACCGCCGTGGCCGACCTGCGCGAAGGCGAAGTCGTGCTGGACCTGGGATCCGGCGGGGGCATCGACGTGCTCTTATCCGCCCGGCGTGTCGGGCCCACCGGGAAGGCCTACGGGCTGGACATGACCGAGGAGATGCTCGCCCTCGCCCGCGCGAACGCGAAGCAGGCCGAGGCCACCAACGTGGAGTTCCTCCGCGGCCGGATCGAGGACATCCCGCTGCCCGCGCAGACCGTCGACGTCGTCATCTCCAACTGCGTCGTCAACCTGTCGCCCGATAAGCCGGCCGTCCTGCGGGAGACCTTCCGCGTCCTCGTGCCAGGCGGGCGGATAGGGATCTCCGACGTCGTCGCCGAGGACCACATCGATGAAGCCGAGCGGCGCGAGCGCGGCACGTGGGTGGGGTGCATCGCCGGCGCCATGTCGCGCGGCGAGTACCAGGACCTACTCGCCGAGGCGGGGTTCGCCGACACCTCCATCGACTTCACGCACGAAGTCGCGCCAGGGCTACACGGCGCCATCATCCAGGCAGTGAAGCCGTTGGTTGCCCCTTAGCCCGGCACCTTCACCCACGGGCCGCAATGGCCCGAGAATCGAGTGGGCGCGGCAGGATTCGAACCACGAGTGACGGGACCCGAATGAGCTGCAGGCCGACTTCCCCGCCGCCTGGCATGGTGCGAAGGCAGAGCCGACTCATCAAACTCCTGACCCGCGACGGCAGGTCGGGGAAGGCCGGTTCTGGCAAATCGTCGGGGATTGCCCAGCCTCTCGCCATCTGGTGGACCGAGGGCCAGTCGGCCCGAGGAGAACATCATGCTGGTCTACAGGCGCATCGACGTTCTTGGGCTCAATGCCCAAGCGCTGCAGCGCGTGCGGCGGGAGCAGATTTCGGTGGTGGTTGACTGCGTCGAGGGTCGCTCGCACTGCCATCGGCAGGACATCGCATCGAACGCTCAAGCGGCAGCGACCTCATCTGCGTCGTCCGGAATCCAGCGAACCTCGGCCTCCTCCCTTGGTTGACTCCCCACGTGGCTCCCGGATCAGATTCGATCCGCGTTGGATTTCGCCATGGACCCTTATGCAGGCAGTGCTCTGATGGGCCGTCTGGGACTCGAACCCAGGACCTTGGGATTAAAAGTCCCCTGCTCTACCAGCTGAGCTAACGGCCCCCGCAGGTAGGTTACCCGGGATCGACAACCACCCGACCGGGGGTGTGGCATGGGTCTCTTGACCAGT
>JANMKR010000168.1:0-8626 GCA_031372145.1 Actinomycetota bacterium
TGATTCCATCATCTCATCTGGAATGAGTCAAGATTAGGTGTCCTCGGAGCGCACCTCGGCCGGCTGGGTGCGACGCGGCGCGGGTTGAGGAGCGTGAGACAGTCCAGTACCCTCCATCGGCCCGGGGGGATGCCCGAGTGGTCAAAGGGAACGGTCTGTAAAATCGTCGGCTCAGCCTACGGAGGTTCGAACCCTCCTCCCCCCACTGCCGACGTGGTCGGCGCAATGCCCAGTTAGCTCAGTTGGTAGAGCACCTCCATGGTAAGGAGGGGGTCAACGGTTCGAGTCCGTTACTGGGCTTCGCCCTTCGGGGTGTTCATGGCGGCGTAGCTCAGCTGGTTAGAGCAGCGGAATCATAATCCGCGTGTCGTAGGTTCGAGTCCTACCGCCGCTATTCGGTTTCGAGATGTTGCGGACAGGAGTGCCGGCGCGTCGCACTGCACGGTGTCACAGGAGTCGAGCGTCGCCACCCGTCCGGGCGTGGGATCTCCGACTCGCGAGTCCCACGTCCTTCAGGCTCGGGAGGACCTGCGTTCTGGCCCAGTGGGCGCCCACGCGCCGTTCTGTGAGGCGAGGAACGCGAGGAACGCCTCGACCACCTCGGAGTCGAACTGGCCGCCGCAGCCCTGCTCAAGCTCGGCGCGCGCGATCTGCGGGCTCAATCCCCGTCGGTAGGGACGGTCGGCGATCATCGCCTCATAGGCATCGGCCACGGCCAGGATCCGTGCTTCGATGGGAATCTGCGCACCGATGAGCCCATCCGGGTAGCCGCTGCCATCCGGTTGCTCGTGGTGGCGAAGGACCCATTCACGGACGGCCGCGAGCTCGGGGTGGACGAGGATGCGCGCCCCGATCTCGGGATGGCGTCGCATCTGGACCCATTCCTCGTCGGTCAGCGGCCCCGGCTTTTGCAGCACCGCGTCCGGCACGCCGACCTTTCCGACGTCATGCAGGAGACCGGCGATCCGGACCTCCTCCACCCGGTCGCCGTCCAGACCCAGTTGGGTGGCGATCGCGGCGGCGTAGCCCGCGACGGCTTGGGAATGCAGGTGGGTCGAAGGATCGCGGGCGTCCACGGCCACCGCCAGCGCGAGCACGCTGCCCACGTATCCCTCCCAGCCGGCCTGGGCATCCTCGGTCCGGTCCTTGTGGGTGGTCGGATGGCGAGGACTGAAGACCACCGTTCGATCGCGCCCGAGCGCCTTGGCGTCGTACATGGCGCTGTCGGCCGACCGCAAGAGCTCGCCCGACGTCACACCGTGGCCGGGGAAGGTGGCGACGCCCAAGCTGACCGTGACCGTCGGCACACCTTCGAGGACCTGGGCGGTCACGGCCGCCCGCAGCCGCTCAGCGACCAACCAGGCCGCTCGCGATGCGGTGTCCGGCAGGAGCACGAGAAACTCTTCCCCACCCAGGCGGCCGGCCAGATCACCCGGACGCAAGGCCGCCTCGAGCGTGCGGGCCGTGACCCGCAGAACACCGTCGCCGGCGTCGTGGCCCTGCCGGTCGTTGATCTCCTTGAAGTCGTCAAGATCGAGAACCAGCACCGAGAGCGGCTGCCCCGATTGGTGGGCCTGTTCCACAGCGGCCTCCAGACGCGCCTCCAGCGTACGGCGGTTTGGCAACCCCGTGAGCGAGTCCGTTGCGGCCTGCATGGCAAGCTCCGCGCGCGCCTCCGCGTTGGCGATCGCGACGGCGACGAGCGAGGCGAACTGGGCAAGGCGTTCCTCGCTGTCGGGCGGAAACGGCATCGGTGAGCGGGTGACCGCGGCGACGGTGCCCCACAGCTTGGAACCAACCCGGATTGGCGCCGCCACGCCGCTCCGATACGGGATCGCCCCCATGACGTGCGCAGTCGGCTCGTCGAGCGCGCGATAGTCCTCGATCCGCGCCGCGCATCCCGTGCGGAACACGCGCGCGCGCTCGCGCTCTCGCCCGAAAGCGGGAGGCCCACACCCAGCAACCGGTGGGGCACGTCCGCGGCGGCCCAGCTGCCGATCAGCACCCCGCGGGTGCCACCCTCAAAGCGCACGACAGCTCCACCGTCGGCACACAAGAGCTTGGCCACCTCCTCCCCGACCAGGGAGAAGACCTCGTGCGGTTCGTCGGATGCGACCGCCGTTGCCACCCTGCGCAGGGCCGTCTGCTCGGCGGCGAGCGCCTCGTTCTCGGCCGCAGTCGCCATCGCTTCGGCGTGCAGGCGGGCGTTGGCCATCGCGAGGGCCGCGAGGTTGGCCAACCCACGTGCGGCGTGATGCTCGACCGCAGAGAAACGACGCGGTCCCGCGTAGCTCAGGAACAACGTTCCCAGCAGGGCCGGCGCGTCTTCGACACCCACGGAGCGGTGCTCCAGCCGGATGCCGAGGAACGCCCCCGAACCCAGACGCCCAGCGAGGGCAGGGGAGACGATCGGATTGCACGTGACGTCCTCGATGGCGAGTAGCGGATCCAGCTGCGCCAGCTGAAGACGCCAGATCGGAAGTTCCGCAGGCCCAAGGCCCACCGTGCGCTGCAGGAAGGCGCGTCGCTTCGGATCGTCCTCGGTCGTGTAGACGGCCGACACGACTTGGGCATCGACATCGTTGGCGTAGCAGGTCGCCCGCTCGGCCCCCAGCGCGCGTTTGGCCGAATCGGCGATGACCTCGAGCGTCGCCGCAAGGTCCAACAATGGGCCCAATCCGGCGGCGGCGGCACCGACGATCTCATGTGCGCTGCCCACGACGGGTTCCAGGCGATCGGCCACCCGGGCCTCCCCCTCGTCACTGGCGTGCGGCGCCCCGCTCCGCCGAATCCCTGGGTCGTCCCCGGCCATGCTGCTCAACCTCATCAGTGTTCTCCGCTTGCATTCAGTATCGGTCCTGACGCAAGAAACCTTGACGTTCCTCCAGGGTCTGGATCACGTGTCGCAGCCCACGCAGACCATGCGACGACGGCATGGATTGCCCACGTCGTTCGGCCCGACGGCCCACCCACACCCGGCGTCGGGTTCACAGATTCCGCCCAATACAGGTGGCAACGGCGTTTCACCAGGCCACTGACCAAGGACCCTTGCCTTCGTTGGGGAAGAAGTCCGCGCTAAAGTCGATAATTCGCGGGCGGATGACCGCGTCAGGACTCCGAAGGAGCGGCATGCGGCCGCAGTGCGCATCGATCGTCGAGGGGGGTGAGACACGGTGAACCGCACCGCGCGGACCATCCTTGCGATCACGCTGACGATCTCCGCTGCGGCGGTGCTGGTGGCCGCGTTCCTGGCGAAGTCCACCGACCCGCCCCGACTGGGCCTGTGGCTTGGTCTGCTCCTCGCGGGCGCCGCAATGGAGCTGATGACGATTCCCGGCGACGCCGACGAGGCGGAACACCCGTTCAGCCTCGCGTCGAGCTTCCACCTGGCCTCGGCGATCCTGCTCCCTCCCGGCTGGGCCGCGATCGTCGCGGGCGGATCGACCGCGCTCGGTGAGACGATGCGTCGCCGATCCCCGATTCGCGTCCTCTTCAACACGGGCGTGGCGTTCACCGCGACCCTCGCCGGCGGTGCGGCCTACCAGGGCTCACTGCCCAACGGCGACGAGCGCGTCTTTGGCTGGACGATGTACCCGGCCGTCATCGCGATGCTTCTGGCGTACGTGCCGATCATGATCGTCGCGGTCGAG
This sequence comes from Actinomycetota bacterium, assembly GCA_031372145.1. Lineage (GTDB taxonomy): Bacteria > Actinomycetota > Thermoleophilia > Miltoncostaeales > Miltoncostaeaceae > CALMEC01. The sequence continues at coordinate 3,651 of JANMKR010000168.1, forward strand.
TCCATCTCGACGGCGGTGGCCGGCGATCGCTGGGACCCCAAGAGCTGGATCCGCCCCCCCGAGTTGCTCGCCTACCTGATGGAGGCGTGCCTGGCGGTCGTGCTGGCCGTGCTGATCAGCAGCGCCCCGCAGGTGCTCGCGTTCACGGTGCTGATCCTGGCGTCCGTGTTTCTCTCCATCAAACGCCATCGCACCCTCAAGAGCGAGACCCGCCGGACGTTGCGGGCACTCGCGTCAGCCGTCGACGCGCGAGATCCGTACACCGCCGCCCATTCCGAACGCGTCAGCACGATGGCGTCACGACTGGCCGAGCGCATCGAGCTGCCCACAAAGCAGGTCTTGGTGACACGTTGGGCAGGACGGTTGCACGACCTGGGCAAGGTCGTCGTCGACAACTCCGTGCTGCACAAGGACGGGCCGCTCGACGATCGCGAATGGCAACTGATGCGCAGCCACCCCAAGGTCGCGGTCGACCTGCTGGCCCACCTGAGCCTGACGCGCGACATGTTGCCCGGCATCCACTACCACCACGAGCGGCCCGACGGACACGGGTATTACAGCCTGGACGGCGAGGACCTGCCGATCGAGGCGGCGCTGATCGCCCTGGCGGACTCGTTCGACGCGATGACGACCGATCGACCCTACCGCAAGGCACTCAGCACCGAAGAAGCCCTGCGTCGCATCGAAGAAGGGCTCGGCACGCAGTTCGACCCGGAGTTGGGCAGAGCGTTCATCGCCATGATCCGGGGGGACGAAGTCGCGCAGCTCGACCGTGAGGAGCGACAGGCCATGCAGCCGCACCCGCTTGCGACGAGCGCCACCGAGGGTCCCGCAGGCTAAAGGGGCGCAGAACCCCACCCGCGGCGCACTGCTACGCTCACCAGGCTTCGGGCGGTGGTCACCTACGGGTGCTTGAGGGAAGCCGGTGTGATTCCGGCGCGGTCCCGCCACTGTCACCGGGAGCGTCGTCGCTGGGCGCAAAGCCGGCCACTGGGTCAACCGACCCGGGAAGGTGCGACAACGTGATGATCGGAAGCCAGGAGACCTGCCTCCGTCCAGAGCACCGCAATCAACCTCCGTGGAGAGGCCGTGGTGCGACACCGACGATGGATCACCCTTGTGCTCGTGACAGCCGTCGCCTGCCTGACCGCGGGATGCGACCGGGTTTCGGATCATGCGACCGGGAACGCCCACCAACTCGTCACCGAGGGGTTCGGCGCCCGCACCCTGCATGACGGATCCGCCGCCGACGGGCGATCCGTCCTGGACGCGTTGCGTGCGACAACACCGGTTGAGACGGCGTACGGCGGCGGTTTCGTCAGTGCCATCGACGGGTTCAAATCCGACCGCACGGCGCAGCGCGACTGGTTCTACTTCGTCAACGGCGTCAGCCCCGGTCGCGGCGCCGACCAGCAGCGGCTCGAAGCGGGCGACACCGTGTGGTGGGACTACCACCCGTGGGGTGGGCTCACCGACGGTGGGCCCGTCGTGGGGTCGTGGCCGGAACCGTTCGTCCATGGCTATCCGAAACGACCCGGCGCCGTCACCGCCGACGCTCCCCTGGACGCCGCCCTGCGCACCGCAGGCGCGACCGTCGGGACGCAACCGTCCCGGTGGCGCGTGCGCGTCGGTACCGACGCGGCCCTGCGCACCACCGACCCTGCGTGGCGTCGTGCGATGGCCGACCCCGCCGCCGCGGGATTGACGGTTCGGATCGACGGCGATCGGATCCGAACGCTGGGCGCAGATGGCGCGACCCTGACCGACGTCCCGGGCGGGCGCGCGATCGCAGCGACGGTGTTGACCGGAGCCGGCCCAGAAGAGGGAGGCGTGCTCTTTGCCGTTGCCGGTGTCGATGCTGCCGCGGCACGCCAGGCCGCGCAACGCATCGCCCGTGACCCGGCCGTACTGCGCGGACGCTTCGCCGTCGTCTTCGACGGGGCCGGAAACCCCATTGCCGCAGGCGGGCGGGACCGGCTGTGAGGCACGCCCCCGGCCCGCTGCTGATCTTCGGCACCGCGCTCTGCACGTTGGCGTTCGCGACCGATCAGCCGCTGATCCTGGGCGCGTTGACGATCGGCGTCATCGCGCTCCACATGGCCGCGATCCACCGGCGACGCATGTATCTGGTCGTGGGCGTGGTGGTCGGCGTGGGCGTCACGCTGCTCAACCCGTTTGTTCAGGCCAACGGCGATCTGATCCTGTTCGCGTTGCCCGACATCCCCATCTTCGACCTGCAGGTCACACTCGAGGAGGTCATCGCCGGCGCGGCGCTCGGACTGCGGTCCTTCATCGTGACCGTCGCGATCGGAGCAATCCTGGCGCACGTCGACCCCGACCGCCTGCTGGCGCTCACCAGCCGCCTGCTGCCGCGCTCCGCACTGACCGCATCGATCGCCGCGCGCATGCTCCCCACCCTCGAGCGCGACGCCCTGGCCCTGTCGGAGACGGCCCAACTGCGCGGCGTGTCGCTGCATTCGGGCCGGTGGCGCGGGCGCGCCCGAACCGCCGGGGCGCTTGCCGTACCACTGGTCGGCTCAGCATTGGAGCGGTCGCTCGACGTCGCCGAGGCCATGGCCGCCCGGGGGTACGGGGCAGGGCCGCGCACCCGGATGGCCGAGGTCCCGGCAACGCGCATCGATCGGCTCGTCCTGGTCCTGAGCCTGCCCCTCGTGACCCTGGCGGGCCTCGCAGTCGCCGGTGGACTCGACCCATTTGTCTTCTATCCCACGCTTGGCCCGCCGGCGACGCACACGACCCTCATCGCCACGGGCGTCGCGCTGACCTCGACGTGCGTGGCAGCAGCGGGGCTGCGTCGGTGATCGTCGCAGACGTCCAAGCCCTGTCCTTCTGGCCCGGCCGCTCCGACCGGCCCGCGCTGGACCGCGTCAGCCTCCAGATCGCACGTGGCGAGGTCATCGTGGTCCAAGGGCCCTCCGGTGGCGGCAAATCCACGTTGCTCCGCGCGCTCTCCGGGTTGGTCCCCCACTTCCATGGCGGGCGGTTCGCCGGCCGCGTGGTCGTCGGGGGGTACGACACCCGCACAACCGAGGCCGCAAAGCTCGCGACCGTCGTCGGGAGCGTGTTCCAGGACCCCGAGGCCCACGCCGTGCGATCGACCGTGGATCGCGACGTGGCGTTCGGACTCGAGAACCTGGGCGTCGCGGCAGACCAGATCCCGGTCCGCGTCCGCGAGGCGCTCGCGCTCGTCGACGCCGCCCACCTGCAGCGCCGCGCGATCGACACGCTGTCGGGCGGTGAACGCCAACGCGTCGCGATTGCCGGGGCCCTGGCGCTGCGTCCACAACTGCTGCTGCTGGACGAGCCCACATCACAGCTGGACGATCGCGGGGTCGCCGCCCTGCAGCGCACGATCCGCGCGCTCGCCGCCTCAGGCGTCGCGGTCGTCGTCGCCGAACACCATGCCGATCGCCTCGAACATCTGGCCGACCGAACGGTGTGCCTGGCAGCGGGTCGCCTGGGAGGAACCGAGGCGCCCGTCGACGCGGGCGTCCCAAGCGGGTGCGCCGGGCACGAGTTGCTGCGCATCGAGGGACTCGAAGCGCGCTACGGCGATTGCGCCGTCCTGACCCGCGTCGCGCTGACGCTTGCGGCGGGCACCGTCACGGCCCTGCACGGCGCCAACGGATCCGGCAAGTCGACGCTCGCGCGGGTCATCGCCGGACTCCACCCCGCGCACCTGGGACGTGTGATCGTCGACGGCCGTGACGTGACGGCCGAGCCCACCCAAACACGCGCTGCGGCCATCGGGTTTCTGCCGCAAGACGCCGGGCGGTGGCTGCTGCGCGAACGTGTCGAGGACGAACTGGCCTTTGCGGCCTGGCGGTGTGCCGACGCCGAACGGCAATCGCGCGTCGATGCGGTCATGACCGAACTGGATCTGACGATGCCGGCCGCGCACCCGCTGGACCTGTCGGTCGGCGAGCGCGAACGGGTCGCCCTGGCGGCGGTCCTCGTCGCCGACCCGCAGGTCATCGTGCTGGACGAACCCAGCCGTGGAATGGACCCCGCCCGGCGGGCACTGCTGGGCAACGCGCTTCGTCGGCGTAGCCAGCGCGGCGCCGCAGTCCTGGTGGCGACCCATGACCGCGGGTTTGCAGACGCCATCGCCGATCGCCACGTCGAGGTGGTTGAGGGACGGATCCTGGAGCAGGCCGACCGGGTGCGCCAATGAGCGCGAGCACCATGATCGTGACGTTCGTGTTGGGGGTCCTTGCGGTTGGGCTGGTGATGACGGAGCGGGGCGGGCGGGACGTCCGCCGCCTGGCGCTCATCGCCGCACTCGCCGCCGCCGCAACCGCGGGGCGGGTGCTCTTTGCCGCGATCCCCAGCGTCAAGCCGGTCACGGTCATCGTCCTCGTCACGGGAGCCGTGCTGGGCGCGCGGGCGGGGTTTGCCGTCGGGGCGCTGACAGCCGTGCTGTCCAACATGGTGTTCGGCCAGGGATCATGGACGCCCGGGCAGATGGCGCTGTGGGGCGCGGCGGGCATCGTCGGCGCGGCGCTCTCCTCGGTCTGCCGCCGACGAGCTGGGCTGGCGATCGTCGGATTCGCCTGGGGCTGGGTGTTCGGGTGGGGCATGGACCTTTGGGGGCTCGCGACGTTCGGACCCCATGTCGACCTGGACACGTTCCTGGCCACGGCGGGGACGGGCGTCTGGTTCGATGCCGCGCACGCGATCGGCAACGTCGTGTTCGCGCTCACGATCGGACCTCCGCTCGTCCGATTGCTGACCCGCTACCGCGACCGGGTCGAGACCACAATCGACTGGGAATCCGTCCCGCTGCCAGAGACGGTGTCGCTCACCGGCCCCTAAGCCTGAATCCACCGCCCCTCGCGGCGCGGATGCGCGCGGATCACCGTCGCCATACGGGCTCGGGGTCAACCCGAAGGGTTCACCCTGCGGGTGCTCCCCCGCACCCGTCTGACTCGGCGTCCGCACGCCCCGCATCCACG
>JANMKR010000175.1:0-10334 GCA_031372145.1 Actinomycetota bacterium
AGACGATCTGCGATGGCCTTCGTGGGACGATCGGAGCGATCAACTTCGCGTTGATGCGCGAGCACGATGTCGACGTGCTGCTCGTGAGCGACACCGAGGTCATCGACGCGATGCGCCGCGTTCGTGGCGCGCTCAACCTGGTGATCGAACCGTCTAGCGCAACCGTGATCGCCGCCCTCGCCAGGTATCCCGAACGCTTCCCGGGCCGTACCGTGGGCGTCGTGCTCTCGGGTGGCAACGTCGCACTCGGATAAATGCCGCGCGTGACCCGGACGTCCTGGTGCAACCATTGTGCTCGCCACGTGACGATCGTGTTCGCCGCGGATATGGTGACGCCACGGCGCCGGACATTCGAGGAGGAACGGTGAAGCGACCACGAGAAGCCACGTTCCTACTGACCGGCGTGATCGCGCTCGCGACTGCACCGATGGGTCTTGCTGCCGCGATCCCATCGACGACGCTCTACAAGGTCAAGGTGTCAGGGACCCAGACCGTGCGGTGACACTTCAACGGTGACGTCCGCTTCGGTGCGTGCGGCGACGGCACTCCCATTCTCCAGGCCGGCGCGGGCAACGGGTCGTTCACGTTCCACATCGCCACCGCCAAGCCCGGCCTGGCCGTGGCGTCCCCCTTTGGCGCTTTCACGTTCGCGTTCGACACCAAGTCGAAGGCAATCGGCACGATGAGCGGTTCGCTCGCCTATACCAATGGCCGCCCCTGCCCGAGCTCACCACCGATTCCCGACACGGCAGTGTCCACGAGCGCCTGCGGAGCGCAGACCTTCAGACTCGCAGTCGGCGGGCAGTGGAAGGCCGGCTTCCTCCGCGTCACCGGCAACGAGGACGCCCTGTTCGCCGCGACGCCTCCGCGGGGGTCTTCTTTCGACTGCCCCTTCCCGCTCGTCGGAGTCCAGGGACTCGCGATCCAACAGTCCGGGACGTCATGCGAAACCAAGAACGGTGCCCAGGTCTGGCAGCAGACCAACGAACTGGCGGCGTTCGGTCGCGGCCTCGCCAACGTCAAGCTCGCGATCACGCCCAAGGCGTTGCTGCACTCCAAGACCCGCGTCACCACGCTCGCGCGAAAGGTCGTCAAGATCTGCAGCATCAAGCTCTCCAACAGCGCCGCGCCGCTCGTGGTCGACGTGGCGACCCAGTTGACCGTGACGCTCAGGCGTTAGCCCACCGAAACTGCGTCGGGGGTGTGGTGCTTGCGTTCCACACCCCCAAACCTGGCGATCCACCCCGGCATCCATGCCGATCGCGGGTACACCGTGGACGCAACCTACCGCTCGGAGTGTGCACCCTCGAGCGCCTTGACCTTGATCCGCTTTGCGAGCAACGTCGGCGTGGGCTCACCCGACTCGTCCTTCATCCATCTCGCCGGACGCAGGAACTTGCCGATGACCTGAACCCGGTTATCGACGTTCAGGTCTGCGAACGCGATTCGGCGGCCGTCCGCGTTGGTGATGACCACCGCATCGGGGACGATGACGTACGCATCGAGGTGGACCAGACGCGACCCCTCGTCACGGAACCGACGTGGTGCGTACTCGAGTTGACGGACATCGAGGTTGAGGATGTTGCGATCCTCGACCCGATCGATGCCGAGGATCTGCCCGCGTGTGTGCCACAGCCGGGGGAAGAATCCGCCCTCGAACTTGTCGCCCGGGTTGGGCTTGGGCGCTTGAAAGTTGACCGAACGCACCGTGTACGCGCAACTCGGGGCGACCGGCTGACAATCAGTCTTGAGGAGCGCCATGACCTTCATTCCCGGCTGCAGGGCAGCGAGATCGACGGCCGTGTCGTTGCGGAACACGTGCGTGTCGGGCGTGATGGCACCAACGATGTGCTGACCGTTGATCCCGGTCGACAGCGTCTCGGTGGTGGCGCCGTCCAGCCGGTCGTGCGCCTCTTGCACGTCGAACTCCACGGTGGCGCCGGCCTCGGCGGGCGTCACGGCGACGATCGTCGCGTACGCCTTGACCAACACGATCGGCGCAGCGGGCGGGGTCGTCGGGGGCGCATCCACGGCCGCCGCGAAGGCCGGGACAAGCCCCAGCGTCAACACGGCGAGCAGTCCTACAAACCGCTTCCTCATTGAATCCTCCTTGAAGGGAACACCCGCGCATCGTGCGCGGATCCACGCAAAGCTCTCAATTCTTATCGGCAGAAGCATCCGATTTCCACAGCGCGCCAGACGAAACGACCCACACCGGCACGAGGCGCGATACTTGTTGCGATGATCTCAGTCCCTCCAGCCCGCCATCTGCTGCGCGCGAAGGACCTGATCGACGCGCGGTATCGCGAGCCGCTGGACGTCGCCACCCTGGCGCGCGCGGCGCACCTGTCGCCCGCGCACTTCAGCCGCCAGTTTCGCCGAGCGTTTGGGGAGTCGCCGCACCAATACCTGCTGACACGCCGGATGGAACGCGCCTCGGCATTGCTTCGCTCCACCGACAACAGCGTGGCCGACATCTGTCTGAGCGTCGGACTCAGCAGCATTGGGTCGTTCACGTCCACGTTCACCCGTACGTTCGGTATATCACCCACCGTCTACCGGGCCGCCCATCCTCCGGCCGCCGATCTCGCGCGGATTCCGACCTGCATGTTGCGCGCATACGCGCGCCCGATGTCCAGCACATTTGGAGAAGACGGACGGGCGATGCCTGGCTAACGTTTGCATCGATCAATCGCCGACCAAAGGAACGCAACGATGCTGACGCGCCTCACCCATGTCAACCAATGGGTCAACGACCAAGACGAAGCGCTTGCCTTCTACACCGAGAAGCTCGGGATGGAGATCCGCGAAGACGCCACGCTTCCGGAGATGGGCAACTTCCGCTGGCTCACCGTCGCCCCTCCCGGCCAGTCCGACGTCGCAGTGGTCCTGATGGCCATTCCGGGCCCGCCCGTCTTCGATGCCGAAACCGCCCAGCAGCTCAAAGACCTGGTCGCGAAGGGAGCGGCGGGTGGCCTCTTCTTCACAACCCCGGATTGCCGCGCGACCTACGAGTCGCTCAAGAGCCAGGGCGTCGAGTTCACCGATGAGCCGACCGAGCGGCCATACGGCCTGGACGCCGGCTTCCGCGACCCGTCGGGCAACTCGATCCGCATGATGCAGATGCCGTAGGCGTTCGGGGCACCGGAATCCGCGCATCAGCACGGATTCCGGTTGCCGGACCGCTACTCGGTCCGGGCGAGGGAGCCCTTGATCGGGTCGCTGCCGGCACCGAAAATGTCGGCGCGCCGATGCGTCAGCGCCGGCAGATCGCGTCGGATCCGTCCCAGCTCGGCGAAGTCGAGCTGCGCGACGATCACCGTCTCCTCGTCAGCCGCCTCGGCCAGGATCACACCCCACGGGTCGACGATCATGCTGTGGCCGTGCGAGTCCGTTCCGGTCGCATGGGCACCGATCTGGCCCGCAGCGACGACGAACGCCTGGTTTTCGATCGCTCTCGCACGCAGCAGGGGCTCCCAGTGGGCTTTGCCCGTGGTCGCGGTGAACGCGGCCGGGACGGTCAAGATCTGGGCACCGGCAAATGTCAGCGCGCGGAAGAGCTCGGGGAAACGCAGGTCGTAACACACCGCCATCCCGACCGTGTGGCCGAAGGCGTCGCCGACCACGACCTCAGCACCGGGCATCGCCCCGTCTGATTCACGGTACGTGTGGCCACCGATCTCGACGTCGAACAAGTGCAGTTTGCGATAGATCGCGCTGATGGTGCCGTCCGGCTGGATCACGACGCTCGTGTTGTACGCCCGATCGGATCCGGGTACCGATTCGCTGATGCTTCCCGCCACGAGCACGAGGCCATGCGTGTGTGCCCAGCCGCGGGCCGCCGTGAGTGACGGTCCTTCCAGCGGTTCGGCCTGGGCCGCCTGACTGCGCTCGTCATCGATCAGGTTCCACTTCTCGGGGAGCACCACGAGCTGCGCCCCTGCGTCGGCGGCGCGATCGACAAGCCCCGCCACGGTCGCGATGTTGGCGTCCTTGACATCGCTCGCGGTCATCTGGACCGCCGCGACGCGGAGTGTGTTCGGCGTGGTCGCACTCATCGAATACGACGATAGCGGCCGATCGTGCGGCCGGAGCGCTACCCTGTGTGAACACTCCCGTTCGCCTGAGAGGTGAGGTCAATGTCGGCACCGGTTCTGACCCGCATCGAAGAAGTCCTCGACGACATCCGTCCCGCGCTGCATTCGGACGGAGGAGACGTCGAGCTGGTCGACTTCGACGAAGAGGGCTTCGTCCACCTCAACATGCTCGGTGCGTGTGGCGGCTGCCCGATGTCAACCGCCACGCTGGTACTCGGCATCGAGGCGGCGCTCCGCGAGCGCGTCCCCGAAGTCGAAGGCGTCATCCCCGTCTGAGTCAAGCTCAGGCAGCGCCACCCATCGCCGCCGCGGCGCGGCGCGCCATCTCGTCCGGTGCGACATCCTCGATGCGCGTCGCGACGCTCCACCGGTGGCCCCACGGATCGAGGAACTGGCCGGATCGATCACCGTAAAACTGGTCCTCGACGGGGCGGACGACCTGGGCACCGCGTTCGATGGCTCGAGCGAATGTCGCGTCGACATCCTCCACGTACGTGCCGAGGGTCACGGCCGTGCCACCGTGCGCGGTCGGTGAGCGGACACCCCAGTCCGGGAACTCGTCCGAGAGCATGATGACCGAATCGCCGATCGCAAGCTCTGCATGACCGATCTTGCCGTCCGGCGATCCGAGGCGCATCCGCTCGGTGGCACCGAACACGGCCCCATAGAACGCGATCGCGTCCTCGGCACCATCGACGCAGATGTACGGAGACAGGACGGGGTAGCCGTCTGGAATCGGCTTGACACTCACGCGAAACCTCCTCACGGGTAGACGAACATATGTTCGGTACACTACCAGGCCGGTCCGCCCGTGTCGAGATATGGGCGGCGCTGTCGGCATGCCGACGAGCCCCCGCGATCGGAGGCCCGTGACAGCAGATAATCGGGGTGCCCGGATTCGAACCGGGGACCTCTCCGACCCGAACGGAGCGCGCTACCAAGCTGCGCCACACCCCGATGGCAAGCCGAGGGATGGTATCGGTCCGGCGCCCCCCGCGCCAGGCGACGCAAAGGCAGGACAATGCGACGCACAGTCGAAGCGCTGCCGATTACGTCCATGACATTCGGCCCGGAGTTTGGTTTACTTCTTGAAGCGATCCGGGGTCCGTTCGGTTACCGCCCTTCCCCGGCGCCACTCCCCATGCCGCCGCCAGTCCGCCAACACAGTGTTGACAACCCCTCAGGGCAGCGGTCTCCCGAGCCTGAGCCCGCGAACGACACGCGCCGCTGGCCGCTGGAGATCTTGCTGTTCGCGGTTGCCCTGCTCGTCTACGAGCTGTCGCGCGCACTCGTGATCGGTGACGCCGGCGACGCAGTCAAGCACGCGTGGGAAATCATCGACATCGAGAAGGCGTCCGGGATCTTCTTCGAATCGAGTGTCCAGAACTGGATGCTCGACAACCTCCATCTGGCCGAGTTCCTGAACCACTTCTACGTGTGGGCGCACCTTCCGGTGACCGCCGCGTTCTTTGTGTGGCTCTACAGGAGGCGACGTGAGGCGTACCCGTTCATTCGCAACGCGTTCTTCGTCGCCAACGGCATGGCGCTGGCGGTGTTCGTCGTCTTCCCCGTGGCTCCTCCACGTTTGATGACAAGCGAGGGCTTCATCGACACGCTCTCAATCATCAGCGGCATCGATCTGCACGGCGGACGATTGTCGGGATTGTTCAATCCGTTCGCCGCCGTCCCGTCGATGCATTTCGGCTACGCGCTGATGATCGGTGTTGTCGTGGCCGTCCTGGTGCGCCACTGGGCATTGCGGCTGCTGGTCTTGACGTACCCCTTGATCGTGTTCGTCACCATCGTCGGCACCGCGAACCACTACGTGCTCGACGCGCTCGCCGGTGGCGCTGTGATGATCGCAGCGTTCACCCTGACCGCGCTCTGGCGATCGTGGCGCACTCGCGCGCACCGGACCCGGGTGTCCGGCGTCTGCGCCGACTGATCGACCCCACCCGCAGCGATTACCGTGCCGATGTCGGCATGAGGTGTGCCGGGTTCCCATGACACATCACACGGAAAAGCCGCGTGATGCACGTCTCGACGCTTGAATCACGACGGTCGACAGAGGTACTCTTATCCCATGGACGTCGTGATACGGTCGCCGCGTTGATCTTCGCCCCGACCATGTCCGCCCGCCGCAGTCCGACGACCCGCCCGCTCTCGCAGGTGGGTCGTTTTTCGTTGTGCGCCCACGTCGCAAAGAGGAGTGATCAATGGCGATCCACTTGACCCCGGACGAGCTTTCCGACGCACTCGGGATGGAAAGCCGTGAGATCGTTCGCCTCTGCCAAGAGGAGGCCGTTCCGATCCTCCATGGCAAGATCGACAAGACGCTGTTCATCTACTCGATGAAGGCCTCAGGTCGTGAGCTGCCCGAGGACGCAGAGGTGCTGCTGCAGATGACCGGATAGATCCGCGCCCCCAGGGGTGCGTGGTATCGTCGCCCGCGTCGTGGCGACTCAACCATCCTGGACCGTTCGACGCGCTTCGCTGGCGGCCGTCGCCCTGTTGGTTGCCGCCACCCCTGCGGTCGGGGCACGGCAGGCGAGCGCGCCGGCGGCCCTCACCTCGGCGCTGACAGCCTGGACCGCGGCGAATCCCGCCACGAGCGTCGTCGTCTGGCGCCTTGACGCCGGCGAACCGGTCGAGGTCATGTCGTACAAGGCGACGGTCCCGCGGCGGCCGGCATCGACGATGAAGGTGGTGACGGCGACGTCTGCGCTGCTGGCGCTCTCGCCGAACTTCCAGTTCGAGACACGGCTCTACGCCGGTGCCAACTCGACTCAACACGGTGGCGTGCTGACGGGACCGCTCTACCTCAAAGGCTACGGCGACCCGACGTTGGCGAGCCCGGGCTACGCACGTCGCTTCCTGAGTGGGGCCGGCGGCACGATCGGCAAACTGGTGCGACCGCTCCGTGACACGGGTGTCACCAAGGTCGCGGGCCCGATCGTCGTCGACGAGACGTTCTTCGACAACCTGCGCAGGGTTCCGAGCTGGCCGGCCCGGTATGCGACCGAGTGCCAACCGCTGTCGGGCATGACCGTCAACCAAAGCTACCTGGGTGACGTGCAGGGGCGGTACGTCAAGAGCCCGCCCGTCGCGGCGGGCGTCCGCCTGCGGCTTGCGATGAAGGCCGCCGGCATCCGACAGACCGGCAGGGTGGCCGCCGGCCCGGCGCCCAAGCAAGGGCGTCTGATCGCAACGGTCAAGTCGCCGCCCCTCAAGACGATCGTGGCCCTGATGCTTCCCGACAGTGACAACTTCCTGGCCGAGATGCTGACCAAGAACGTCGGCGCCTACGCGCGTGGCACGGGCGCGACGGCCGCGGGCACCGCACAGGCCAAGACCCTGCTTGGCGGCAAGGGGTTGCTCGACCCCGCCGACGTCATCGAAGACGGCTCCGGGCTGGGCCTCCACAACCGCCTGACCGCGACGAGCCTCGTACGGGTGTTGTCGGCGGCCGATGCGGAACCTTTTTGGGGGACGGCCCTGATCGACGGATTGGCCACCGGCGGGCACGGAACGCTCAAGCGCCGGTTCACCACCGCAGGCCTGCGGGCGCGGGTCCACGCCAAGACCGGCTACATCAGCGGCACATCAGCCCTGGCCGGGGTCGTCGACAGCACCGGCGGCGCGCGTTTCGCGTTTGCGATCCTGATGAACCAGGGTTCGATCACCGGAGCCAAGGCGACGCAGGACAAGATCGTGACGCTCTTGGCCTCAGGCATCGCCGACAACGTCTGACCGGGGATGCCCCCGTTCCGTGCGCGGTTGTCGGTCGACGATGACGCGCACGAAGAACCTCGCCGCGAGTATCGACGTGGGACTGCGCCGGTGATCGACGTTTCGGCCGGCCGACAGCGGGAAGGTGTGGTGCCACCGCTCTGAAGGAGGTCGCGTGTCGACATGTCGAGTCATCAGCAACGTCGAGGTCGCGTCGGCTGCAACCGTTGACGCAGTTCGCAGAGTGCCCGTACACGGTGCTTCGCGTCGCTTTGCCACCAGCCCCGGAGCGGCCTCAGCACGAAGGTCGTGCGCGTGCGTGTCGCGCATTGATCACCCGGGTCCTGATTGACCGGCCTTCGCGCCGAAACTCCTCTCACGAAAGGCAAGGCCATGGCGAAGAAGAAGACAATTGACAGTGACATCGGCGGCGGCGGCGAAACGCATCAGCGGGTTCCCGAAAGCAGTGCTTCCGGCGGCGGCGAGCACCTCACGACCAATCAGGGCATTCGCGTATCCGACAACCAGAACTCGCTCAAGGCGGGCGAGCGCGGCCCGACCTTGCTCGAGGACTTCGTGCTCCGCGAGAAGATCTTCCACTTCGACCACGAGCGCATTCCCGAGCGAATCGTCCACGCGAGAGGCTCCGGCGCTCACGGGTATTTCGAGCTGACCGAGTCGCTCGACGACATCACCACGGCCGACCTGTTTCAGCGTCCGGGCGAACGTATCTCGGTCTTTACCCGCTTCTCGACCGTCGCGGGCGGCGCCGGCTCGGTGGACACGCCGCGCGACGTGCGCGGGTTCGCCGTCAAGTTCTACACCCATGAGGGCAACTGGGACCTTGTGGGCAACAACATCCCGGTGTTCTTCATTCAGGACGCGATCAAATTTCCGGACTTGGTCCATGCGGTCAAGATGGAGGCCGATCGGGGCTATCCCCAAGCCGGCAGCGCGCATGACACGTTCTGGGACTGGGCATCGCTGATGCCGGAAACCACCCACATGCTGCAGTGGGCAATGTCAGACCGGACTATCCCGCGTTCGCTGCGGATGATGGAGGGGTTCGGAATCCACACGTTCCGCTTCGTCAACCGCGCGGGCAAGTCGACGTTCGTCAAGTTCCACTGGAAGCCCAAACTGGGTCTGCAGTCGACCGTATGGGACGAAGCGCTGAAGTTGCAGGCGGCTGACAACGACTACCATCGCCGCGATCTCTACGAAGCGATCGACGCGGGCGCGTTCCCGGAATGGGAGTTCGGCATCCAAACCTTCGATCAGGAGTTCGCCGACAGCCTCCCTTACGACGTGCTCGACGCGACCAAGATCATCCCGGAGGAAGTGCTCCCGGTGCGGATCGTCGGCCGCATGGTGCTCGACCGCAACGTCGACAACTTCTTTGCCGAGACCGAGCAGGTCGCCTACTGCCCGGCAAACATCGTGCCCGGCATCGACTTTTCGAACGATCCGCTGCTGCAGGGACGGCTGTTCAGCTATCTCGACACACAGCGGAGCAGGCTCGGCACCGCGAACTTCCATCAGATCCCGATCAACGCGCCCAAGTGCCCGGTGATGAACTTCCAGCGCGACGGGCAGATGCAGATGAACGTGCCGACGGGGCGCGCCAGCTATGAGCCCAACAGCCTCGGGGAAGCGGGCGAGGAGACGGGGCCGCGCGAGTGTCCGGTCCACGGCTTCAGCACGTTCGAAGATCAAGCAAGCGGCGACAAGTTGCGCATTCGCGCGGAACTTTTCGCCGATCACTACAGTCAGGCGCGCCTGTTTTTCCGGTCGCTCGACCCCGCCGAGCAGGCTCACCTCGCGTCGTCGTTCGTCTTTGAGCTCTCGAAGGTCGGCCTCGCGCATGTCCCGCCGCGCATGGTCGGCAATCTTCGCAACGTCGACGAGGATCTTGCCAGGCGCGTGGCGGCCGGCCTCGGAATGGAGCTACCACCGAAGAGCCTTGCGGCGCGCGAGCCGATCGACATGGATCCTTCACCCGCGCTCAGGATCATCGGCAACATGAAGGCAACGCTCGAAGGCCGCGCCGTCGGCATCCTGATCGCCGACGGGTCGGACGGTACGGCGATCGCAAGGGTCAAGGCGGCAGTCGAAGCCGCCAAGGGGAGAGCCGTGATCATCGCGCCGAAGGTCGGCGGCGTGACGTTGGCCGGTGGCACGATGCTGAAGACCGACGGCCAACTGGCCGGAACCCCGTCTCAAACGGTTGATGCGATCGCAGTCATCGTGTCGAAGGCAGGCTGCGCAGCGCTCATGACGGAGAGCGCGGCTGTCCAATTCGTGATGGACGCCTTCGGTCACTTGAAGGCGATCGGCGCGACGGCCGCCGCAAAACCGCTGCTGCAGAAGGCAGGGGTGGAAACCGACCGCGGCGTCACCGACTTGGGCGTGAAGTTCATCGCCGCGGCCAAGAAGCGTTTCTATGAGCGCGAGCCTGGGCTGCGGCTGCTCGCCTGAGCCGCGTACTCGCAGGGCAGCCCCCGACCG
>JANMKR010000184.1:0-21843 GCA_031372145.1 Actinomycetota bacterium
GGTGAAAAGGTGCGGTAAGAGCGCACCAGCGGTCTGGTGACAGGCCGGCTGGGTAAACCCCACCCGGTGCAAGGCCAAGCAGGGGCGTTACGGGTTGCTCGCCCAGTCCCAGGTCGGCCGCAACGAGGCGTCTGGCAACAGGCGTCCCAGAGAGATGGTCGCTCACGACAGAATCCGGCTTACAGGCCTGCTACGGAAGAAGCCCCGGCAACGGGGCTTCTTCTATTTCGCGTTTCCCGGGATCGTCGAGGCCGGGTTCATGGCGGCGATGGGGCGCCGCTCGGGCTCACCCTCCAGGGTTCATGGCGTCGTGGGTCCTGCATTCCCCGAGGTCACGTCCACAGACCATCGACGGGGCCACCGATCAGGCGCGACCCCGCTCTGACACGCGACGTGTTGGGTGGAGCCGGCTAAAGGCCTTCCTGTGCCGCGATGCCGTAGCCGCGCGCGACGGCGGCTTGCGCCCCGTCGATCACAGACAGCAGGCACGCCATGGCGTGGTCGTCACTGACGTGGCCACCGTCGATCGCGTCTTCGGCCTCCTGAAGCAGCGCCAATGCCAGCCGGGTGTGCTCAACCAACACACCGCCGCCGCGCTCTCCCTGAAGCCCGCCGCGATATCCCGCGACCTCCGCCCGTCCGGCGAAAGCCGTCGGGTTGCCGGACTCCAACGCTCCGGTGACAACCCGCACGAAGCGTGTCGCCGCCCGTCGAAGCTCGGTCTCGCTCGGAATCTGTGTGATCGTGGGAACAGCGTCGTCGTACCCGCTGAGCACCCGTTCGATGACGGCATCGCTGCGAGCGTTGAGTTCGCGCGCGAGGTCGGGGCAGGATGGAATCTCCGTCCGTGCCGCATTCAATGAGAACCGACGTGGAATCGGCGCCCCGTGATCCTCGAGCCAGTCCTTCAGCTCGTCCATGTCGAAACGTCGGTGACCGCCCACTGTTCGGTGTGACGGCAGCCGATCACTGTCGGCCCAGCCGCGTACCGTTGCGACGCTCACCCCAATAATTGCAGCCGCTTCACTCGCAGTCAGCGAGCGACGCCCTGGCTCAACCCGGCCAAGGCCTGACGGCCGTCGATGCTCACGTGCCATGTCGCACCATCCCTCATGTCCGTTTGGAGCAAGCCCGAATATTAGAGCGAATATCGGACGAATACGAGGAGAGAAGGAGACAATCCTCATGAAGCGAACCGAGAAAGCATGGTCAAACGCCTTCATCGCCCCCTCGCCCGAGCGGGTCTGACCGCGCTCGCGCTCTTCGTCGTGGTCGCGCTCGTCATGACGGTTGGCGCGCTCATGCACATCCGCGCGCAGGTGAGCTCAGCAGCCCGTGAAACCGCGAGAACCGCGACGGCAATCACCGGCGAAATCCCCGACCGACCGACGCCCGATCAGATCCAGGCGTTTGTGGCTCCGATTCCGTACCCGTCGCGGTTGACCGGCAAGGCCGGGCAGCTCGTGCTGCAGACGGGTCCGGTTGCAGGGTTGTGGGATCGGGGGCCTGCCCAGTTGGCCGGGCGCATCGCGCTGATCGGGAGCTCCGCCCGGTTCGTCGCGGGCGCCGTTGATGTGACCCAGGCGCTGCCGAGTGGTCGTTCGATCACGCTTCGCCGTGACATCGGCCGGGACGCAACCGGAATCGACTCCGGGACGATGGCCATCGGCGGCGGAGTGGCCCTGCTCCTGGCGGTGTTGGCGGGGATCCTGGCGTTCCTTCGGGCGCGACGAGGGAACGCGCGCGTTGAACGCCTCGTCGCTGCGGTGGAGGGCGTTGCGGCCGGCCGCCGTCCCGGGCCTGACGAGCTGTTGACCGAGGGACCGTTCGCCCGCTTGGGCTTGGCATTGCAGTCGACAGCCGAGCGGTTGACGCATCTGACCGAGGTCGCAGATCGGGAGCTTGCGGTACTGGCGGCGGCGATCGAGCCGCTGCCCATCGGCGTCGCGGGACGGGGCCCGTCCGGTGGACGGTTGCGCAACCTGAGCCTCGAACGCCTGCTCGAGGCGCTGCCCGTCGAGGACCGTGCCGCGATCGACTCCGCGATCCAGGAAGGGCTCGACGCGACGGGACCGGTCGGCAGCCGGGTGTCGCTACGAGATGGTCGCGCTCTGGAGGTTGACGGGTGGAGCGTCCCCGGCGGTCGACTGGTCAGCGTCGCGGAGCGCACCGAACAGGATCGGCTCGCGGCGCTTCGCCGTCAGCTCGAGAGTTCGGCCGTGCGCCAGCTTCGTGCGCCCATCGACGAGATCAAAGCGCGCGGCAAGGAGCTGTACCAGCAGCTTCCCGCTCCGGCGGCCCCGACGCTGCGTGCGGTGTTCGCCGCGACGGATCGCCTCGACCGTGTTGTGCGCAAGCTGCTTCGCGGCACACCCAACGATCCCGCCCTGCGCCCGCCCCGCCGCGAGACGTTCGGCGTTGCGGGACTGCTGTGGGGCCTGGTCCACGACTGGGATGCCGCGCTGCGCCAGCGAGCACTCCGGGTCGAGTTGGACATCTCACCTGAACTCCCCGACGTGCGCACGGACCCCGCGCTCGTCGAGGAGATCCTGACCGAACTGGTCGACAACAGCGCCAAGTTCACCCCGCGCGGCGGCACCGTGTCGCTCGTGGCACGTCCAGGTGAGCACGCCGTCATCATCGAGGTGCGCGACACCGGTGGCGGCATTCACCCCGAAGACGTCGCGCACGCAACCGAACGCTTCTTCCGCGGCCAGCTCTCTGAATCGATCCCGGGGGCCGGCTTGGGCCTGGGTGTCGCCGCTGCGCTCACCGAGCGGCTCGGCGGCGTGCTGGTCATCGAACCGGGTTCAGGCGGGCACGTGCGCCTTGAACTGCCGGCGCTTCCGACGATGCCGGTCGCGGAGCTGGCGCGGGTCTAACGCAAGCGCTTCGCGTCGATTGCGAGGCCAGCGAGGACGGTTGCAACCAGGACCATGACGCCGCCGGTCAGCGCCGATCCGAGGCGGGCGCCGGCTGCGGAGGCGATCAGCGTCGCCACCACGGCGAGCACGATGCCGGTGCTCCACATCACAAGGTCACGACGGTTGGGTTCGGGGATCGCTGCCATCGGCCTGAACGATAGCGGCGCCGGACTCAAGCCGCTTCTCCATCAGCAGGGCGACCGGCGCGCCGAAGAGCAAGCGGCCGCGGAGCGTGCGCCGCCGACGCACGACACGGTATCCGCACGATCGGTAGAGCGCCACGGCCACGGCGTTGCCCTCGGTCACCCAGAGCGTGACGCGGCGTTTGCCGGCCAGATGGGCGATCGTGTCGCATTCGTCGAGCAGCGCGCGTCCGATGCCCCGGCGACGATGGTTCGGGCCGACAGCGAGCTCTTCGACATACGCCTCGTCGGGCGCCAGCCGCGTGTGTGCGACGAGCCCGAGTACGAGTGCGCCTCGGAGTGTTCTTCGCCATCCGATGGCCTGGGCGATCGGTGCCACGCCCGCGCTGGCCTCTTGGAGCAGCGCAAGACGTGTGGTGCCGATGACCGCACCATCGACTTCGGCCACGATGTACCTGACCGCCGGTCGCGGGAGATCGCGATGAACCAATGCGGTGATCGCGCGTCCGCCGCGATCACCAAACGCTGGTGTCACCTTGTCGGCAAGCGCCTCCGCGACGAGCTCGCCGATGGAATCGGCGTCAGCGTGGGTCGCCGCCCTGATGCGGGCGGGAGAGGGTGCGCACCGGTTGATCAGGCGATAGTGCCAGCCACCGGAAGGGGGCGTCGGAGCCCGGGGAAGGGGGAAGACCCGGGCTCCGCGACGCTGGGGTCGATTGCCCCCGCGAGCGCACCGATCGCATCGAGGACGCGATCGAGGGCGTGCGCCATATCGCCGTTGTTCGGCAGTTTGTGCGAGGCGTCCCGCAGGCGTGCCTGCGCCTCGCGCGCGAGCGGCAGCGCCGCCATGCTGACCTGCTGTCTGCGCTGCAATGCGAGCAGCGCCGATTCGGTTTGATCCAGTGCAAACGCCGAAGTCGCAACCGCCGAGCGGTCGCAGATGAGCCGTTCGGCCACGTTCGAGCGATCGCCACTGAGCCCCGCCACGGCGGCGGCGACGATCCACGCTTGGTCGTTCCCGCTCTGTGCGACGACGGTTGCGGCCGCGCGCGCAAGCGCACTGATCCAGGCCGACCGCGGCATGAACGTTCCGAGCCGGAATGCGTCCCACCGCTCATCACGGTCGACCGTGCCATCGACCAAGCCGCGTACGGTCGCGACACCCCGGCGTGCTGCCCGCGCCGCGCCGGCAGGGTCCAGGGCATCGGCCGTCGAGGCGATGCGTCGTGTCATCCCCGCTGCCCACTCGACAGCGTCAACGACCTCGTCGCCAAGCAACTCGCGCGCATCGCACACGATGTCGGCGGCGTGTTCGATCTGCCGGGCGACGTGGGCCGCCCCCCCGTCCAGGCGTCGGAATCAGTCCATCCGGAGCGATCGCGGCAAGCTCGGCGAACGCTCTGGGAGCGCCCGCGTGCCCGGCGGCCCGAGCCGCGAGCACCCGTGCCGACGCCTCGGCCCGCTCAAGGGCTGCAGCGGTTTCGAAGACGGCATGAAGGGCTGTTCCTGTTGAGAGCACGTGAGGTACTCCGGTTGTCGATGCCTGGACGGGGGATCTGGCTGGTTCACCGTGACGACCTGAACGCTAGGCGTCCTTTCCCGTCAGCGGTTTGGCCGACAGGCCCAACTTTCGGGTCGTGCGGTTCGACACGTTCAGGTGGTCCTCAAGGGTTGCGCGCGGGCCGGCGCCGCCGGACATTGCTGATAGCTTTTCCGCCGCTTGAGGACCGCCGGAGAAGGAGCGCGAATGGCCTGGGATGATGTGTCACGCTGGCAGTCAGCCGACCTTGCCGCGGCGTTCAAGATGGGCGACCCGGTCCAGATGGTCGACGTCCGTGAACTGACCTGGCGCGAGTCCGACAGCACGATCCGAGGAGCGATCCGGGTCGACCCCATGGAGTTCGCCAAGGAGGTCCCCGGACTTCCCCCCGGCAAGGAGCTCGTCTTCTACTGCGACCGTGCCGGCGAGGCGACCAGCATGAAGATCGCGCTGTGGGCGTTCGACAACGGGTTCAACCGGGTCGGAGTGCTGGTGGGTGGGTGGGACGGCTGGCAGGACGCCGGCTACGCCGTCGTCCCGAAGGTCTAGCGCCCGCCTGCGCTACGCGTCCTTCGCCGTCAGCCCGTAGGTCGTCTCGAGCCACTCGGGAAGGACCGCGGCGATTGCACGCATCGTCAGGTCCCGCTCGGAGATTGCGGCACGCACGGCGAGTTGCAGCGCGAGCATGATCTCCTCATCGCGAATGCCCCGCACGCCGCTGACGGTGTCATCGGCCTCGCGCTTGGCGTAGATCATCCCCCGCGCCGCCATCGGCCAATGCTCCCGAGCCCAGTCGATCAAGCCCGTCTCAAGGTCACTCGGGTTGTACTCGAAGAGCGCCTTTTGAAGATCGTTGGGGGTTGAATCCGAGTCGCGCATCATCACCTCTGGCTGTTGACCGAACGCCGAGTCTAGTGCAGTTGGGACGGGGCAGGCCGCCGGGGCGGAGGTGGCGGTCACGATCGTGCGGGGTAAACTCCTTGAGAACCGCCGTGCCGACCTATCTCCTCTTTTCGACGCTCAGCCCGCAAGGGCTTCAGACGCTGCAAGCGACACCCGAGCGCGTGTTCGAGGTCAACCGTGAGCTTGAGGCCTCCGCGGTCCAGGTCGTTCAGCAGTGGGCGTTGCTGGGGTCCTACGACATGTTGAGCGTGGTGACGGCACCGGACATGACGGCGGTCGCGAAGGTCTCCGCGGAGATGGCCGCTCGCGGAAGCGCCCGGATCGACACCATGACGGTCGTCGAACTCGACGACCTTCTGGCGAGCTTCGACACCACCCCGTAGAAGGACTCAACTAGGCCACCCGGCGCCAGTCCTCGGACGCGCACAGCGGACAGGCGGGCAACACGAGCACGCCATCGTTCTCCTTGGGGGAGACGATCAGGAGATCGCACACGGCGCACCTGAACTGGCCGATGACCTCGTCACCGATGACAAACAGTTCGTGGTTGGTTGTGCTACTCACAGGATTGTGGACCTCCATAGGGTGGGTGCGGCAGGGGCGGTCGCCAGGAAATACGTTGACTCGTGATATGGCCGACGGCGTGTGGCGAGGGCTACATCAGGAGCGCTGCCGCGACACATACCGCAGCGACGACGGCGAAGAATATGAAACCGATGGTCAAAAGTGTTCGCTCGGTGAGGCGCGAGACGAGGTGAGGAGCGCCATCGGCCCAGCGGGTCGCACGGGGCCGATCCCCGACATCGTCAAGCCAGCGCTCGCAATACGGGCAGAACGTGGTCTCCTCGAGCAGCGGAACGCCGCACCGATGGCAGGCCGGCGCCTCGGAGCTGTGATGCCCTTGGCGATCTGGTTCGACCCGCAACGGCCCCGTCCTCCCAACGACATAGCAAACGGAGTCAGGAAAGGATACACCGGCCCCGACCGGCTGCAAGCAACATCGGGGGCAGGATCACGAAACGGAGCCAAAACGATCTCGAAAATACCGAGCTGAGGTCGGAGTTTGAAAATGCAGCCGCCGGAGACATTTGACTCGGCTGAAGGCCGGGTCATAGGCCGCCCAAGTGCCGTGTCGGAGGCGGCGTATGGATTCCCGCCGGAGACGTTTGACTCGGCTGAAGGCCGGGTCATAGGCCGCCCAAGTGCCGTGTCGGAGGCGGCGTATGGTCCTCCCTCTAGTCGATTTCCGCGGATTTCGCGTCGATCTCCATGAGCTTGGCCTCGACGGTGGCGAGTTCGGGGCCGATCCCGGTCTCGGGGAGGGCGCCGGTGCGAACCAGCTCGACGACGCGGTCGCCGAGGGCCTCCAACGCCGCACGGTGCTGGCGTTTCAGGACGCGTCGCTCCCCTTCGAGTCGGGCGCGTCGAACGGACTGCTGGAGGTCGCCCGCGAGGCGACCGGCGGTGCGGGTGACGGCGGTGATGGCGGACATCGATACTCCTGCGGCGGGTGTTGATCGAGGATAGCCGTCGGCGAAGTGTCACAACGATTGGCGCACTTCCGCGCGCGTATTGGCACACTTCAGTGCAGCGCTGTAACAGGTTCTGACCGTACCTTCGGCCGATGAACCGCTGGAGTCATCGCGGAGCCGCGGCGTCGGGTCAGGCGACCGTCGAGCACGTGGCGATCGTCGTGGTCGTCGCATTGGCGCTGGCTGCCGCCGGGGCCTGGCTCACGTCGCACGTCCACCCTGATCGTGCGCCTCCACCCGTGATCACCCATGTCTGGTCAGGGCTCGATCGGATCACCGAACCGGCCCCCGGGCTTCCCGATCTGGGTCTGGTGCCGCGGGGTCGCGGTGGGCGGCCGATCGGACAGTTCGTGCGTCGCATCGGGCGAGGATTGCGCACTGCGCACCGGCTCGTCGCAGTCGGGTCCGAGGCGTTCACGTCCGGTGTCGGTCACGGTCTCGTGGGGGCGGTGACCGACGTCGTGCGCGATCCGACGACGTTGCTGACCGACGGGAGCGGGTTCGTCACGGATCTGGCCCGTGATCCCACGGGACTGGTCGCGGCGCAGCTCGACGCTGCGATCGAATATGCCAAGCACCTCCGGGCACTGCCTCCGGACGAGGCCTATCGCACGTTCATGCGCGACCTCGGAGAGGCGTCGGTCGAAGTCGCGATCCTGCGCGGCAAGAGGCTTGCGAAGGCTGCGATCTTGCGGGCGCTCAAGCGACGCCTCGACGAGCGTGGCGTGTCGAAACCGCCGCCCCGGGACGACAAACGTGACGGAAATTGACACAAAGATGAATGCATTTTGTGACACCTCGGTGTGGCGCTGTAACACACCTTCGTCGCACGATCCATTGCGCCCGAACACAACGAGATGGAGGGGAACAATGGGCTACAAGATGATGGCGTGGACAACGGTGCATGCGATGCGCACCTGGGATCGCATGACCGAGGAACGTGGGCAGGGCACGGTGGAGTATGTCGGCATCGTGGTGATGGTCGCGCTCTTGGTGAGCGGAGTCGGCGTCGTCGCCGGAAAGTGGGGCGGCGACATTGGCGACAAACTCAAGGACGGCATGATCAAGGCGATCAAGAAGCTCGTCACCCAACTCGTCGCGTAGTGGTGCACGAGTGGTTCGACACGCAAATGACCGGCTGTGTCGCGTGAGCAAGAGCGACTCGGACCACTAGCTCTCGGCGCGAGGATCGGACGTCCGTCGCCGGCCGGGCGGGCGTCCGATCAGGTGCACGCCGCGCGGAGTGCGGCTCGGACGGCGCCCACCGAAGGGCGATCGGCGGGCCAGCGGCTCCTGTAGATCCACCGCACCCTGCCCGCGGCGTCCAGCACGACGTCACCGCCGAGCTGTTTCGGATCGTCGCGGACACGGCTGAAGCGTCGACCGCGGCGCAGCGCGCGAATCAGACGGATCCAGTACCTGGGTTGGACGGCAGCGATCCACCAGGCCCGTCGTCCAAATCCAAACACCTCGTATGCAACGCGAGCCGGGTCACACAGAATCGGGACACCCAGGTTCATCCCGCGTTCGAAGATTGCGATCGATGTCGCCGGTGCGAACGCGACGCCGACGACCCGGCCATCCAAGGTAGCGCGCTGTGCAGCGACCTCCACGAGGTGCTCGTTGCAGGCGATTCAGCCAAGGTGGCGCATGAACACCAGCACCATCGCCTCGCCTCGGAACTCCGACAACAGGACCTGACGCCCATCGGTCGTGGCGAAGACGAGGTCTGGGATGGGCTCGGCGGTGGACACGGGCTCGACACTGCCGATTGGGAGGGCCCCTGGCAAGCACGACGGCAATGGGCGACCGTCCATGCGATCGAGGCCGCCCTCAGCGTGGACGGCGTGATGCCGTCAGTCGCGCGTCGCGAGGTACGTCAGGTTGATCTCGCGACCCGTCGTCGCGCGGTCCCCGAGCCATCCCAACTCGACGTCGAGGACGCGTGCGCCGGCAGCCGACAGGCACGCCTCGACCCGAGGGCGCGGCACCCAGTTCATGCGGATGGGGTGGAGTCCCAATTTGCGATAGAGCATTGCGTCGCTCACGCCGACGCGTCGGAGTGCCGCATAGGCGCGGCGGCGCGGCTGCACACGCTGTCGAAGCGGCATCGACGCGGGAAGCTGTGCGATCAGCAGCCCGCCCGGTGCGAGGATCCGCACCAGCTCGCTGAGGAACTCGAGGATTACGCCTCGGGTTGGGACGTGTTGCAGCACCAGGTGGGTGAGCACGAGGTCAAACGAGCCGTCATCGAACTGTCGGAGGTCGTCGACGGCGTTGACGATCCATTCGCAGTTGGGGATGCCCGCGTTGAGCTCACGCGCTTGGGCGATCATGGCTGTCGAGATGTCAACGCCGACGGATCGGGCGAAGTGCTCGGCCAGCGCGCGGGTGAGCCGTCCGACGCCACACCCCAATTCGAATGAGGCCCCGCGGTTCGCAGGTCTCCCAAGCGTGTCGGCGACGGCAAGGATCCGCGCGACATCGTCGACTCCCGTCGCAAGGAATGCGTCCGTGTCCCAGCGACCGTGCTTGGCCTCTGCGGTGCTGAGGATCGCGTACAGCGGATCCAGCTCTGCCAGCGCCTCCCAGTCGCGCTGGTGTTGGGACCCTCCCGTCATGGCGTCCCGAGCATGCGGCGGATACGCTCGACTGCCTCCTCCAAGCGCGGCACGGGCTGGGTATATGCGATGCGCATATGCCGGTCGGGCGCGGCGAACCCGAAGTCGCGCCCAGGCGTGATCGCCACGGCCGTCTCGTCCAGCACGCGCCGCGCGAACACGAAGCTGTCGTCGGTGATGTCGCTCACGTCGCAGTAGATGTAGAACGCGCCGTCCGGTCGTGCCCGTACGCCGAACCCAATCTCGGGCAGCGCGGTCAGCAGCACGTTGCGGCTGTGTTCAAGTTCCGCACGCCGAGACTCCAGGATCTCGATCGTCTGGGGCGTGAATGCCGCGAGCGCCGCGTGCTGGGCCGGCGTGGAGGGGCAGATGAACAGGTTCTGGGCGAGCTTCTCGATCTCGCGCGTCGCACCGTCTGGCACGACGAGCCATCCCAGCCGCCAGCCGGTCATCTGAAAGTACTTGCTGAAGCTGTTGACGACCACGACGTCGTCGGTGAGCGACAGCACGGTGGCGGGGTCACGCCCGTAGACCAGGCCCTGATAGATCTCGTCCGCAACAAGCGTCGCCCCGTGCGTGTGACAGAGCGCGGCGATGCGCACCCATTCGTCTGGTTCGATCAACGTCCCCGTCGGGTTGGAGGGCGACGCCGCGATCACCGCGCGCGTGCGTGGTGTCCACGCCGCCGCCAACAGTTCGGCGGTCACTTGGTAGTCGGTTGCGGCGTCGGTCGGGACGAGGACGGGTTCGGCGTCCAGGAACGTGACGAAGTGGCGGTTGCACGGATAGCCGGGGTCGCCGATCAGCGCCTCGTCACCGACGTCGAGCACGAGGCCCAGCGCGAGCAGCAGCGCCGCACTGGATCCGGCCGTCACGACGATCCGGTCCACCGGAACGGAGACCCCGAACCGATCGGAGTAGTACCCGCTGATCGCCTCGCGAAGCGCGGGAATGCCCAGCGCAGGTGTGTAGAACATCGCCTCCGAGCTGAGCGCCCGTGTCGCTGCACGAACAATCGGCTCCGGTGTCGGGAAGTCGGGCTCGCCGATCTCGAGGTGGATCACGTCGGTGCCCGCCGCCTGCATCCGGTGGGCCTGAGCGAGCACCTCCATCACCTCGAACGGGGCGATGCGCCCGACACGGCGGGCGAGGCGATCGAGTGCGCTCACGGCAGGGCCGAGCCTACCCGCTGCGCGCCGGGCCACCCAGACGGTTGCCCCGGCCGCCTCAGATGCGCCCTTTGAACGTGTCGCAGTCGTCCGGGTTGCCCGAGGTGTAGCCCTGGGCAAACCAGCGCTGGCGCTGCGCGGACGATCCGTGCGTCCAGCTTTCGGGCGTGACCCGGCCCTGGAACTCCTCCTGGATGCGGTCGTCACCGACCACAGAGGCGGCGTTGAGGCCATCGAGGATGTCCTGCTCGGTCAGGCTCTTCAGGAACCCCGTCTCCACGGCGTGTTTGGACCACACGCCGGCGTAGCAGTCGGCCTGCAGCTCGGATCGCACCGCCTTCGACTGCGGTCCCTGCCGATCGTTGCCGATCTGATCCAGGATGCCCGTCAGGTTCTGTACGTGGTGCCCGTACTCGTGGGCGACGACGTACGCCTGGGCGAACGGCCCTCCGGTCGCGCCGAACTTGTCGCGGAGGTCGTCGAAGAATCCGAGGTCCAGATACACGTAGTGGTCGACCGGACAGTAGAACGGCCCGACCGCCGAGCTGGCAGCGCCGCAACCGGTGTTGATCTGATCACTGTAGAAGCGCGTGCGCGCCACGGGGTAGGTGCTCCCACTGCGTTTGAACTCACCGCTCCAGTACTTCTGGATGCTGTTGATGTAGCCGACCATCCGGCAATCGTCCTTCTGGTTGGCGTCAGCGCCGGTTTGACACGACGTTTTGAGCGACCCCGATCCGCCGCCGGCCCCGGTCTCGATGCTGCCGCCGGCGGTCTGGTTGTCGAGGTCCTGCAGACCTCCCAGGCCGCCGCCCCCGCCAAACGGGTTGCCGCCGAAGATCAGCACCAGGATGAGGCCGATGATGCCCAGCCCGCCACCTCCGGCGGCCAGCCCTCCACGGCCGCCCATGCGACCGCCGCCGCCCCGAAGGTCCTCGACCTGCGAGGTGTCGAGCTCCACGTCCTCGTTGAATTCACCCACGCTGGGTCCTCTCTCAGCCTGCAGGGATCGGTGCGCCGGAAGTATCGCTCATGTACCGGCACCACGCCGATGGTTCGCGCCGCGAACCGACCGTTGGATCAGGTCCTCTGGCCCGAGGAGCGATGTCGTGCCCGAACACGTGGGGCGGCCGCGACTGCAGCCGCAGCCGCGATGCCGGCGGGCAGCGCGCTCGGCGAGTCGAGCAGGCGCAGTACCACACCCACGCCGACGCCCGCGCCCCATGCCGCGATGCCGACTGTGACGTAGCGTTGCGGGCTGCGGTGTCTGCGCAGTTCGTCGATCCACAAGACGCCGATCAGACACGGTGCGGCCAGGGCCATCGCCGTCAGGAATCCGATCATGCTGTCGGCGAAGTCGAGCGCCGCCAGGGCAGTGCCGGTGGCCGCAACGACCAGCAGCGCGCGGCGATGCGTCAAGGCCGGGATGGCGTCCTCGAATGACAGCGCCCCACTGTGGAGGTTGGTCAGCACCGACCCGGTAAAGCCGAGTGCGACGAACGCGTATGCGACGGTTGGGCTTCCCAGCCGCTCCAGGACCGACACCAGATTCCATGTCCCCGTGGAGAGTTCGAGAATGGCACCCGCCAGCGCGAACGCGAGTAGCGGCGCGGCCAGGCCGACCGCCGCGCACCACGCCACCTGACGCGGGCGCGCCAGATCGTGCGTGAAGTCTGGCGTCCGGAGCGCGAACGCGGCTCCGTATCCCACCATCACCGCGATCGCCGGCAGTGTCCCCAGGGGGGTCTGCGGGACGCCGTCTCCCAAGAGCGGTCCGGTGTGATCTGAGAGGGCGATGCGCAGGCCGTCCACGGCCAGCAGGATGGTGGCGATCCCTGCTGCCAGCGCGACCCACGACAGCGCGTTCAAGCCATGCCATGCCACGACCAGCATCGCCGCGGCAAAGATCGCCATACCCGCGCGCGCAGGGACGTGGAGCAACCGGCCGAGCCCGGCCCCGGCGACGCTCGTGTTGAACCCGAACCACCCGACCATCATCACTGCGAGCACCGGTGATGCGATGCGCCGTCCACCTTCCCGCCCCAGAGCGTCGCCGGCCAGCGTTCGCAGCCGGGCGTGGCGTCGCTGTCCCAGCATCCCCTGTGCGATTGCGAGGCCCGACAACACCGCAACGCCGACCAGCACTGCAACGAGGAGTCGCCATGTCTCGTTCCCGCCGGCGACCCCGCCGCCCACCATGAGCGCTGCCGGACTCGTGCCGATGCCCACCCACGGCCCGAGTCGGCGGAGCCAGCCATCCGTTGCCACGTCCAGATCGCGAAGTCCTGACGCGGGATTGACGCTACCGATGACCGTCGGGATCCCAGTCGTATTCGATCTGTCGCGCGGTGCGTTGGGCAAGGTCGCGTCCGGCAACACGGTCGACAATGTGCAATGCCATTGCGATGCCCGATGCCAGGCCACCCGAGGTCACGATCGCGCCACTGTCGACCCAGCGAACATCTCTGGTCGCGCCGACGTCACCGATCCGTTCGGCCAGCAGGTCGATGTCCTCCCAGTGGGTAGTCCAGGGCCTACCCTCCAACAGCCCCTGCGCACCGAGCAGGAACGCCCCGGTGCAGACCGAGGTGGTGATCTCGGCGTGGGCGGAGAGGGTCTCGATGGCTTGGCGGACGTGTGCATCGGCCACCACGTCGTCGATCGCGATGGTGCCGGGGACGATGAGCACATCCACATGACCGGCGTCTGCGACGGTCGTCTGCGGCACCAGGACAAGGCCGCCATAGGCGGCGAACGGACCGTCGCCGACGCCGATCGTGACGACCTCGAACGGAGCGGCGTGGCCGTCACGTTCGGCGAGCCGGCCGGCCGTCAGGAACACCTCGTACGGTCCACCGGAGTCGAGCAGGTCGACGCCGGAGTAGATGAGGATCCCGATGCGCATCGGCCGACAGCGTGGCTGATGATCGTGCCCCACGCAAGGGTGGCTGCAGGCGCGCTGCGGAGTTACACCAACCAACTCCGCCTGCGATCGGGACCCTGGTGTGAGCGGCCTACTCGAGGGTCGGGCGGAGCTCGACCACGAGGTCATCGGGAGCTTCGAGGATCTGGGTTCCGGCGTCCCTGTCGAGGCGCACGGAGAGCGGGCCTCCGGGGAACCGGATCCCGCGGACCTCGAGGGTGTCGAGACCCGCCGGCAGTATGGGCGTGAGCAGCAGCCGCCCATCGGGAACGTGCGGTTCGAGGCCCAGGAACATGGTCGCGAGCTGAAGTGGTACACCGGCCGCCCATGCTTGGGGACGGCAGGCGGCGGGGTACGGGGTTGGGGTGTCCCCGTGCTCGCGGTCGTGACCCCCAAAGAGTTCGGGCAGGCGATGGTCGAACAGCGTCATCGCGGCGATCAGGTCGTCGGCGAGGGTGAGCGCGGGCCCGTCGAGCCCGTAGCGCCGCAGGCCCTCGCATGCGAGGGCGGTGTCGTGGGGCCAGACGGAGCCGACGTGGTACGAGATCGGGTTGAAGCCGGCCATGTCGCGCGCCAGGGTCCGCAGTCCCCACCCGCTCGCCATCTCCGGCCCGGCCAGATGGCGTGCGACCTGGTCGGCTTCGACGTGGGAGGGCACATCGCACCACAACAGGTGCCCCATGTTGGAGGCCACGCTGTCGACCTGGCGCTTGTGACCGTCCAGAGCGAGCGCGAAGAAACCGGGTTCGCCGTCCGTGCCGGGGCGCCAGTACCGATCCCGGATGAGTTCGCGCAGCGTCGCGGCCTCGTCGTCCAGGCCGGCTGCTTCGCGGTCGTGGCCGAGGTGGCGCAGCACGTCGGCCAGCTCGCGACGGGCGCGGTAGGCATAGCCCTGCACCTCGACCATCGCGATCGGGCCGTCGGCCAGGCGTCCGTCAGGAAACTGGACCGCGTTCTCCGAGTCCTTCCAGCTCTGGTTGCTCAATGAGCGTGCTCCAATGGCGCGGTACTCCAACAATCCATCGCCGTCAGGATCACCGGGACCACGCATCCATGCGAGCGCCGCGCGCGCGGCCGGTAGGAGGTCCATCAGCGCTGCGCGGGAGGCGCCCCAGCGCAGTGCCGTTCCGTAGAGGATGAGAAACAGTGGCGTGGCATCGACGGTGCCGTAGTACGGACGTGCGCCGGCGACGGTGCCCTCGCCGAGCCAGGGCCGGGGGGTCAGGCGCACCTCGTGAAGGATCTTGCCCGGCTCCTCCTCGTTGCCCAGGTCGCTGACGCGACCCTGACGGGCGGCAAGTGCGGCAAGCGTGTCCATCATCTGCCCGGGCAGGAATGCCCGCGCCTGGTGTCCGGCGATGATGCTGTCGCGGCCGAAGAGCGCGACAAACCACGGGATGCCGGCGGCCACGAGCCGTCGCCCAGGCTCGAGGCGATCAGGCATGCTCAGCGCGTCCAGGTCAGCCAATGCCCGCCGGCAGCCGCGTCCAAGGTCGGGCGGGTCGCTGAGTACCTGGACCTCAGAGCGAATGCCGTGTCCGGCGGCGTCTGTTTCGGGCTGCGCGGAGGAGCGGCCGTTGGCCGTGTCGACGCTGATGTGCAGATGCCAGGGCTCCCCGCGGCGCAGGCTCGGCGTCCAGCGTGCAACGCCCCCGTCCAGCGCGTCGGGGGCGGGCGCCAGCCTGACGACCGTCGAGAGTCCGGTTTCGTCGTCCATGAACTGGATGCAGTCGCCGGTCGCCGCGATCTCGACGGGTGCCTCCACGTCCGACCCCGTGTTCAAACCGCGGATGGCGAAGATGTCGACGAAGTCGGCGTCGAGATCGAGGCTGACGGGCACCTGACACGGCGACTCTGCCCAGCAGCGCACGACCAGGTCGTCCTCCAGGCCGCCCGCGACGACGCGCCGGCGCCGTTCGACCTCGATCGACGGATCACCGTGCCCCGGTGCGACAAAGCTGCGGAAACGTGCTGTCGACGGGGCGAGCTGTGCCGCTCCGAGCGGACGCAGCGGGCGGCCGTCGACGCGCACGATCATGCGCGACAGATGCCGCGTGTCGTCGCTGATCAACCCGTCGGCGTCGCCGGCGATGTCACCGAGTACGTCCGAGATCGTGAACGTCAATCCGTCGATCACCGTGATCGCCGAATTGTCGCCCGCGAGGATGATCGGCTCTTTCCACACCGGTGCCTGACCTTCGCCAGGCGCCGCGTCCGGAGCGCTATCCACCGGCGCCGGCGAACCCGGCGGACGCGATCGCGATTTCGTCGCTGAGGTTGTCGACCGGCGGAGCCAATGCGATCACCGGACGTCGCGACCCGGCGAGCTCCGCGCGCACGAGGCGTTCGTACGCGGCGGTCATCGCCTCGGCCGAGAACAACTCGGCGACGCGCTGCCGGCACGCGTACCGGTCGATCTCGCCGATTCGGGCGACCATCTTGATGAGCTCGTCAGGGGTCTCGCGGACGAAACCGGTCACGCCGTCAGCGACCACCTCGGGTACTGAGCCGTGGGCAGTCGCCAGGACCGGCGTCCCACATGCCATCGCCTCGATCATCACCATGCCGAATGGTTCAGGCCAGGCGATCGGGAAGAGCAGGGCGCGAGCACCTGACAGCAGGTCGAACTTCTGCGGCGCATCAAGCTCACCCAACCAAACCACATCGGGACCCAATGCGGGTGCCACATGTTCGGCGAAGTAGGCGTGTTCGGCGGGTTCGCGGCACTTGGCCCCGATCAGGAGGGGCAAGCCGGCGCTGCGAGCGATGCGGATCGCGTCGGCGGGGCCCTTTTCGGGCGACATGCGGCCGAGGAATGCCAGGTACCCGTCCGACGTTGCGCGAAACGGTGCCGAATCCAGTGGGAGGCCGTTGTAGCAGACCCCGGCGAACGGCAGCCCGGGGGCCATTGCGCGCTGCGCGTTGCTGATCGCCACGAGGCGCAGTCGGGGCGAATGGCGGGCGATGCCCGCGTAGATCTCGGTTGGCACCTCATCGAGCGGGCCGTGTGTCACGTGCAGACCGGGGACGTGCAGGCGTGAGGTCAGCAGGGCCCCGAGCGGGCCGGAGTGGTCGATGACGATGTCGACGTCACCCAGCGCATCGATGCCTGCCAGCGCGTGCCGCCAGTCGGATGCCGGCTCGCCGATGATCGCGGGAATCGTTGCCAGCGGGTTTACCACTTCGACGCCGGGAAGCGACGAGCCCGGAGCGGCGACCAGCACGACTTCGTGTCCTCGCTCGACGAGGCCCTCGGCGAGCGCCGCCACGACCTGCTCGATGCCCCCATACGACGGCGGTGGAATCGGAACCCATGGCGGCGCGAGGAGCCCGATGCGCAGCCGTGACCTCAACGCGCGTTTGGGTTCCAACGAGGTGTTGTTGTGCATAGAGTCTCCGCGTTCGCCTGCCTGTCGGCGACCGAGAAGCGGAGGGGCTGGCCGGCGGCAGTCCCTCAGGCCCCGGGCGGACCGGATTGGTCCGACGGGGGACAAGCTCGAGCGTCACTGCGATCGAGGGTACTCCTCTCCACCCAAATCGTGGCGGTGGAGCGTCCGTGCGCACACCGGTGACGATGGCAATTGCGTGACTGAATATCGTCACATATGACAATATACTGGCATGACGCGAATCGACGGATCGGGTGTGCGGCTGGCGCGGGAGGGTGCCGGATGGACGCAGGCTGAGTTGGCCGAGCACGCCGGTGTCTCGCGCCAGGTCGTGGCGACGATCGAGACGGGCCGGCACGCGCCCTCGGTCGACGCTGCGTTGCGGTTGGCACGGAGTCTCGGCGCGTCGGTGGAAGACCTGTTCGCAGCACCCGTCGAGGCGGCCGAGCCCATCGTCGGCGTCGTGGCAGAGGGTGATCTTGTGGTGGCCGGACGCGTCGGAGGACGGGTCGTGGTGCATCGCGTTGACGAGCAGGGGGCGGCGAGCGGCTGCTGGGTCGTGCCCGATGGCCAGATCGAGCGCGGGCTCCGCCTCTTTCCCGGCGGCAGCAATGCGGGGTTGGTCGTGGTCGGCTGCGATCCGGCTCTGGGAATCGCCGGGGTTCTGCTCGCCGGTGGCGGCGAGCGGCGTTTGGTGGCGGTCTCGGCATCGACGGGTGCCGCTGTCGACGCACTGCGCGCAGCGCGCTGCCACGGCGTTCTTGTGCACGGGCCAGAGGGATCGTTGCCCGCGCCGCCGTGCGCGGTGAGGCGCTGGCATCTTGCCCGCTGGCAGGTGGGCGTGGCGATGCCGCCCAAGCGGCGCCGCGTCACCCTCGAGGCGGCGTTGGCCGGTCGTCTTGGACTGGTCCAGCGGGAGCAATCCGCGTCGAGTCAGCAGGGTTTGGAGCGCGCAGCCGCGCGGCTCGGTGCTGTGGTCCCGGCGCCGCTGCGGATGGCGTCCGGACATCTCGACGCGGCGCGGACAGCCGCGATTCTGGGTGCTGCCGGGGTGACGTTCGAGCCCGCGGCCCGATCGTTCGGCCTCGATTTTGTGCCGTTCGAGGCACATGTCGTCGAGCTCTGGGTGGCTGAGCGCTCGCTGGAGCATCCAGGGGTTGAAGCCCTGGGCGATTTGGTCGCGTCTGCGGCCTTTCACCGGCGCCTCGCTGCGATCGGTGGATATGACGTTACCGGGTGTGGTTCGATGAAGGAGGCTGCATGAGTCGCAGGAATTCACGGGCGCTGGCGACCCTCGCCGCGTTCAGCATCGCAGCGGTGTTCGCCGGCTGCGGTGACACGACGTCGAGCAACGCGGGTGGCTCGACAGCCACTGGTGGCGATCTGCGGGTACTTGCTGCGTCGTCATTGCGCGCGGCCTTCCCTGCGATTGCGGACGCGTTTGCGAATGTCAACAGCGGTGTCAAGGTGACGTTCGAGTTCGCGGGTTCCGATGAGCTCGCGACGCAGCTCGAAGAGGGCGCGAAGGCCGACGTCTTCGCGGCGGCGAGCACGAAGTACCCAGACAAGCTCGCCGGCGAAGGCAAGGTCGCGGCGCCCGTGGCGTTTGCGACGAACACGCTGGTCGCGGCGACCCCGGCGGGCTCGTCGAAGGTGACTGATCTGCAGGGGTTGTCGGCGTCGGGGGTGAAGCTCGTGATCGGCGCCGTCGGTGTGCCGGTCGGCGATTACACCCGCAAGGTGTTGCCCGCACTTGACGCCAGCCTGGGGACGGGCTGGTCGGACGCGGTGCTCAAGAACGTGGTCAGCGAGGAGCAGAGCGTCAAGTCGATCGTTGCGAAGCTCGAAGGCGGCGACGCCGACGCCGGATTCGTCTACGTCACCGATGTCAAGGCTGCTGGTGGCAAGCTGACGTCGATCACGATCCCGTCAGAGGCAAAGCCGACCGCGACGTATCCGATCGCCGTCGTGTCCTCGTCAGGAGCGAAGGACCTTGCGCAGAAGTGGGTCGACTTTGTCCTGTCGGCGGATGGGCAGAGGATTCTTGTCGACGCCGGCTTCGGCGTGGCGCCAACGACGTGACGCCACGAGGCGCGCGCCTGACAGCGGGTGTTCTCGTGGCGGTCGCCGTCGTCTTCATCGGGCTGCCGATCGTGGCCGTCTTCCTGCGCGTGTCACCGACGGGCCTCATCGACGGGTTGCGCTCCGAGACCGCGCAGCAAGCCCTGCTGCTGTCGCTGAAGACGACCCTGGTCGCGTTGTCCGTGACCGTGCTTGTCGGGACACCCGTCGCGTACGTGCTCGCTCGGTCCTCATTCCCGGGTCGCGACCTGGTCACCACGCTCCTGGAGCTGCCGCTGGTGATGCCACCGGCGGTCGCCGGGATCGCCCTGCTGTCGGCCTTCGGGGCGCGCGGGACGATCGGGGGGCCTCTTGGGCTCGAGATCCCGTTCACGACCGCCGCTGTGGTGATCGCGCAGGTCTTCGTGTCGAGCCCGTTCTACCTGCGCCAGGCCCAGGCCGCGTTCGCCGCACTCGATCCCCGGATGCTCGAAGCGGCGCGCGCCAGCGGCGCGTCGCCGACGCGAGGGTTTGTTCGCATCGCCATCCCCCTCGCCGCCGGTGGCCTGGTGACGGGGGGCGTGCTGGCGTGGGCGCGGGCGCTTGGTGAGTTCGGTGCGACGCTGATCTTTGCCGGCTCGTTCCCAGCCGTCACGCAGACAGCGCCGCTTGCGATCTACGGTGCCCTCGATTCGGACACCAACGCCGCACTTGCGCTCTCGGCCGTGCTGGTCGTGGTGTCGTTCGCGGTGCTCGTCGGCGTCAAGCTTGTGACCAGGCGATGGACCGCGAACTCCTAGCCCATATCACCGTGCCCCTGCGCGACTTCACGCTCGCCGTGGAGCTCGGGGCGGATTCCGGTGAAACGATCGCGGTCGCAGGCCTCTCGGGCGCCGGCAAGACGACGCTCCTGCGCGCGCTCGCCGGCCTGATCCGGCCCGCGGCAGGGCGGATCGCCGCCGCCGGCCAGGTCTGGTTCGACGCCGACGCCGACGTGTTCGTCCCGATCGAGCAGCGCCCCGTCGGTCTCGTCTTCCAGGACTACGCATTGTTTCCGCACCTCGATGCGCGCGCCAACGTCGCCTTCCCATTCGAGGCAGCCGGCGTCGGCCGCGCCGAGCGGCGCCGGCGTGCCGACGAACTGCTCGAGCGACTCGAGATCCCGCATCTCGCGACCGCCAAGCCTGGCACGCTGTCCGGCGGCGAACGCCAGCGCATTGCGATCGCCCGCGCGCTCGCGCGCGAGCCGCGCTTGCTGCTGCTCGACGAACCGCTCTCGAGCCTCGATCCGGCCACGCGGGGCCGGGTCACCAGCGAGCTGCAGCAGCTGCTGCAACGACTGCGTGTGACGACCGTGATCGTCACCCACAGCTACGAGGACGCTACGGCGCTCGCCGATCGCGTTGCCGTCATCGACCGCGGTCGGATCGTCCAGGACGGCACTCCGGAGGAACTGCTGGCCGCGCCGACCTCGGCGTTCGTCGCGGACTTCGCCGGCGTGAACTACCTTGACGGCACCGCATCGTCTGGCGCCGACGGTCTGACCCACGTCACCTTCGAGGGTGGCAGCCTGCTCCTGACCGAGCCGGGGGAGGGCCCGGTCGGTGTGGTCATCCCACCCTGGGCAATCACCCTCGCCGGCGAGGGGGGCTCGGCCCGCAACAGCCTCTCCGGAAGCATCGTCCGCGTTGCGCGGCTGGGCAACCGCGTCCGCGTGACCGTCGCCACACCGCTCCCAGTCACCGCCGAGGTCTCCACGCTCGCCGCCGCGGAGCTCGACCTTCGCCCCGGGCGCCTCATCACACTCCGCTTCAAAGCCGCCGAGTGCCGCCTGACGCGCCGCGCTCCGAACTCCCGGCAACGCTGAGTGGCGCCGCGACCGACGCCCCACCGGACTCCGAGGAGGAGCCCGCGATTCCCTTGAGGTCGTCTCCCTTGGTGGGATCGTTTCGAGCCGCAGTCCGTTTTGTTGCGGGAGAGGGGCGAGGGCCGGGTGTTTCCCGACCCTCCTTGCGTGGAGGGCGTCGGCCCCGTCAGACTTGGTTGCAATGACTGGTAGCCGTGTTCTTCTCACGCGCCTGCTCCCGCCCAGGCTTCCACAGGATGTCTTGGCTCGACCGGAGCTGACCGAACAGGTACGTGTCGGGATGAACGGCCGGTTGGTGACGGTACTCGGCGGGGCCGGTTACGGTAAGACCACAGTGGTCGCACAGGCACAGGCCGTCGCTCCTTTCCCAGGGGTGTGGCTTTCGTGCGATGACCGGCTCGGCGGCGCGCCCGACTTGCTTGCTCACCTCGCCACAGGGATGGAGCGGCTCGTCCCTGGGTTTGGCACGAGACTTGAATTCGGTGGGCCCGTCGAGAACCAGGTGACGGAGTTTTGCAACGAGTTGGTTGCTGCGGCGCCCGATGACGTCGTGTTGGTGCTCGATGACGTGCATCTCCTCGATGCTGAGGGCAGCGAGGCGGTCGGGGCACTCTTGCGCGACCTCCCGTCCTCAGTGCACCTGGTGCTCGTTGGCCGTGCTGCGCTGCCGTTCGCACTCGGCAAGATCCGCGC
Organism: Actinomycetota bacterium; assembly: GCA_031372145.1. Classification (GTDB taxonomy): domain Bacteria; phylum Actinomycetota; class Thermoleophilia; order Miltoncostaeales; family Miltoncostaeaceae; genus CALMEC01. The sequence goes on from JANMKR010000184.1 coordinate 21,766, forward strand.
TGGGCAGCTCCTTGCTGTGACCGAGGTGGAGCTCCGCCTCACTGACGCTGAGCTCGCTGCCTTGTGGGGGGCTGGAGG
>JANMKR010000028.1:0-8769 GCA_031372145.1 Actinomycetota bacterium
CCGGTCGGCCGAACTCCTCGTGGAACCGGATGCCGCGGTCGAACGCGACCCACGCCATGACCTTTGAATGCGTGAAATGCCGGGCCGGGCCGCGCACTTCCCAGATGCCGGCGTCCGGACGCCGCCACCCGTCTTCGAGCCATTCCAGGAGCATGGTCAGCAACGACCAGGAGTCATCGTCGGCTTTGACGCCATGCAGCCGCGTGCGGTATGCGGCGTCGAGGACCTCGCCGTAGACGTCGAGCTGCAGCTGTCCGTGCGCCGCGTTGCCCACGCGCACGGGGCGTGAGCCCTCGAAGCCGTCGAGCCACTCGATTTCGCGCTCGTCGAGCCGCCGCTCGCCGGCGACGCCGTACATGATCTGCAGGTCCGCCGGGTCGCCCGCCACCGCGCGCAGGAGCCACCCCCGCCACGCCCGCGCCTCGTCGCGGTATCCGCAGTCGAGCATCGCACCAAGCGTCAGCGCCGCGTCGCGCAACCAGCAGAACCGGTAGTCCCAGTTGCGGGGTCCACCCACAACCTCGGGCAGCGACATCGTCGGCGCCGCCACGATGCCCCCGGTCGGCGCGTACGTCAGGGCCTTCAGGATCCGGAGCGACTCGTGGATCTCGTCGTGGTAGTCGCCGACATGCCCGCACGACGAGGCCCAGTCGAGCCAGAAGTCCTCCGTTTGGGCGAGCGCGACCTCGGGGTCGACAGGCCGCGGGGGGCGGCGCCGGTGTGAGGGGAACCAGGTCAGCGTGAACGGGATGCGTTCGCCCGCGCGCACCACGAACTCGGCGACCGTCGAAAGGTTCTCGCCCCGAACATCCACCGGTGTCCGGAAGCACAGGGCGTCCGGGCCGGCGATTGCCAGTCGTGCGTGATCGACTTTTCGGACCCACGGCACGATTCGCCCGTAGTCGAAGCGGATCATCAGGTCCGACCGCATCGGCACCGCGCCGTCCAGCCCCTCGACGATGCGCACGATGTCGGGCGATCGATTGCGCGGCGGCATGAACTCGATCATCCGGATCGTCCCGAGGTCCGTCTCGATGATCGACTCGAGGATGAGGGTGTCGTGCCGGTAGCGGCGGGTGCAACGCCGCACCTGCACCGTGGGAGCGAGCTTCCACTGCCCGTTCTCGGGACCGCCGAGCAGCGCCGCAAAACACGCGCCCGAATCGAACCTGGGGAAGCAACACCAGTCGATCGAGCCGTCGCGACCGATCAGCGCCGCCGTCTGCAGGTCACCGACGAGCGCGTAGTCCTCGATCCGGCTCACGGCACGCATGGTATGCCGTGGGTCGCGTCGGCGCGGGACGCCCGTTCGGCACCCGCCCGCGCGGTGCTATCGCAGACGGCGAAGACGGGACCGCATGCGCTTCGAATCCGCGTAGACCGATGCCCGACGAATGCCGTCAGCAGCGACCTCGAGAATCGCAACCCCCGCGGTCTCGTGGCGCCCAGCCCGTCCCTGTCCGCCGCAGAGCCGCCACTCCGCCCAGATGCGCTTGTCGCTGCCGTAGCTGGACGTAACGAACTCGAGCGCTGTTGCGGGAGCGCACTTCATGAGATCGGCAATCGTGCCGCTCACCTCGCCACGGCCCACAGACCTCGGCCATCGGGCACCCCGAGCACTGCGGCCACCGGCGACCCGCCACTCGCAGACGCCGTCGATCGCGAAGCACTCGGCAACCGACCGTGGGTCACCTGCGCGCCAGGCCACCTCCAGACGAGCGAGCAACGACTCCTGGGTCGCCTCCGGGTTCATCTGAGACAGCCAGTCGACTTGCACGCGTCTTCTCGCGCACCCCATGGTCGTGCGTCCACGCTCCACCCCTTTCATTGCGACGACCAACCGCCGGTGTCCGCGCCAACGCGACCTCGCTGCGGCCGGTGTCGATGTCCACACCTTTGCCATTCGCAAATCAGACGTCTACACACCTTGGGAGTGAGCACTCACACCCGACCGACCCTCAGTCAGGCGATCTGCGCACGACGCCAGACTCGATCGCCACACGCACCAAGGCAACCCGTTTTTGGATCTGCGGGAGGCCGTCGAGTTCAAACAGGCGGAAGAGCTGACGGAGGTGGGCTTTGACGGCGTCAATCGTCAGGAACAGTTCAGCCGCGATCCGATCGTTCGGTGCCGGTGCCATGAACACCCCGGGCGTGAGACACGGACGGCAGAGTGCGACGAGCACGCGTAGCTGAGCCGGTGTGATCGGCGGCGCCTCCTCCACGTTGCCGCCGCCAACCGTTGCCTGGCTTTTCCCTGAGCCTGGATCGTGGAATGCAAGCGTCGTGTGGCCCACCCTGACGACATCGCCGTCGGCAAGCCTCCGCCGGCTCGCGACGCGCTGCTCGTTGACGAACGTCCCGTTTCGCGACAGACCGTCATCCGCGATCGTCCAGTCGGAGCCGATGCGCTCGAGCTCGGCATGCGTCCGGGAGACCCGCTCGTCCCACGCCAGCGCGACATCAGCGGTCTCCCTGCGCCCGACTGCAATGCGGACGACGTCGCCTGGCAGGACGACGATGTGCTGGGTGTCCGAACCATCCCGGAAGACCAGGAACGGGTCGCCCGCCCGCTGTGCGGCAAGCAGGCGTCGCTGTTCGGCGACGCTTCCCGGTTGCCGGGCCCCATCGAGCATGGCCGATGACGCTACCAGCCATCAGTGCGGCTGGCGAGACTCGCACCCCGTCGTTGTGAGGTGTGGTGCCAGTCACCCTTGGGTACTTCACAGTGCATCAGGCGTCGGATAGAAACACCTCAGACATGGGAGATGCCGCTGACAAAGCGACGCTGTTCACAAAGAGCGGAGGGGCGCTCGGTGACGGGGCGCTTCTCTCGGCAGGTGATGTCGTCGCCGGCTACCGGATCGTGTCGGTGGCCGGAGTCGGTGGGATGGGCGTCGTGTACCGCGCCGTCGACCCCGACCTGGGGCGGCCGGTCGCACTCAAGCTGATCGCACCGGCACGTGCCGCGGACGCGCGAATCCGCCGGCTGTTCATCCGCGAGTCGCTCAGCGCCGCAGCGCTCGAACATCCGCACGTGATCCCGATCTATCGGGCGGGCGAAGACGCGGGGCACCTCTACATCGCGATGAGGTTCGTCGAGGGTGCGAGCCTGCAGGAGCTGATCGAGGCACAGGGGCGGCTTCCGGCGGGGCGAGCGGCCCGCATCATCGCCCGCGTGGCCGAGGCGCTTGACGCCGCCCACGCGATGGGCCTCGTCCATCGGGACGTCAAGCCGGCCAACATCCTCATCGCCGATCCCGACGGTGACGAACACGTCTACCTGACCGACTTCGGTCTCGCCACCGCCGACACCGGCCATCCCGGCCACTGGGTCGGAACGCCGGCGTACCTGGCGCCTGAGCAGATCAGCGGTGACCGGCTCGATGCGCGCACCGACGTGTACGCCCTCGGCTGCGTGTTGTTCCACGCCCTCAGCGGTCACCCGCCGTTCCAGGTGACCGACGAGGTCGCAGCGTTCGACGCGCATATCCAGCGTCGCCCGCCACGGATCAGCGAGGTCGCGCCCGACGTCCCGCCCCATCTCGACGACGTCATCAGCCGTGCGCTGGCCAAGCGTCCCGAGGACCGCTTCCAGTCCGCTGGGGCATTCGCCCAGGCGGCGCTCGCCGCGCGGTTCGACGTGGCGATCTGTGCCCACGAGGATGATCGGGCCGCGGCTGACCGCCTCGCGACGGAACTGCGCCAACGCGACGCTGCACCTGTGGTTGCGATCGGCGCCGGGGCGCGCGAAGCGGTGCGCTCGTCAGGCGGTTGCGTGGTCATGGTGGGACGGTCCGGCCTGGGCCAGTGGGCACGCGACCCGCTGGCCGCAGCGCATGACCTCGCGACCCGCGATCGCGCGTTTCGGATCGTCACGGCCCTGCTTCCCGATGGCCCCGATCCGCTCGATACGAGCCTGGCCTTCCTGGGCGCGCATCCGTGGGCCGATCTGCGTGGCGGGGTCGCCGACAGCGCCGAAGATCTCCTGCGCGCACTGCGCGGCGCGGCACCCGGTCGGCTCGGCGACGTGTCAACCGAGGTCAGCCCGTACCGCGGTCTGGAGCCCTTTGACGAGGAGCACGCCGACGACTTCTTCGGTCGCGAGAGCGAGGCCGGCAAGGTGCTGCAGCACCTGCGACTCGGACGGTTCCTGGCCGTCGTCGGCCCATCCGGGAGCGGCAAGAGTTCGCTCGTGCGAGCAGGCGTGCTGCCGCAGGTACGTCGCGGTGGAGTCCCGGGCGGGGCGCGTTGGCGAGTGCTTGACATGACGCCCGGCGAACATCCCTGCGCGACCCTCGCCGCGCGCCTCGCGGAGATCTCCGGGGCCGGCAGCCCGGCGGCGGCCGACCTTGCGGGATCTGAGTCCCGGCTCGACGAGGCACTCGCAGCGTCGCTCGACGGCCGTCCGGACGACGAGCGGGTCTTGATCATCGTGGACCAGCTCGAAGAGGCGTTCACGCTTGCCGATCAGGTGGAACGTGACGCGTTTCTGGCGAACCTCGCGTACGCCGCGACGATACCCGGTGGGCGCAGCGTGGTGATCGTCACGCTGCGGGCCGATTTCTATCACCGCCTGAGCGAACACGCGGCGATGCGTGCGCTCGTCGCAGCGCAGCAACACGCGTTGGGACCCATGGATGCGGCTGCTTTGCGCCGTGCGATCGAACAGCCCGCGCGTCGGGCCGGCCTGGGGCTGGAGCCCGGCCTGACGCGGCGGATCCTGACCGACGTGTCCGGTCGACCGGGGACGCTCCCGCTGCTCGAGCATCTGCTCCTCGAGCTCTGGCAGCGGCGGAGTGGCAACACGTTGACCCTCGAGGCCTACGGCGCCTCCGGGGGCGTCGAAGGGTCGCTCGCCCGGCGGGCGAACGTCACGTACGCGGCGCTCTCCACCGATCAGCAGGTCATCGCGCGGCGGATTCTGCTGCGGTTGACCCAACCTGGCGAGGGGACCGAGGACACCCGCCGGCGTTCGACGCTCGGTGAGCTGGTCACGCACGACGCGGAGCGACCGGATGTCGAAGCTGTCGTCTCGTCGCTCGTGGGTGCGCGCCTGCTCTCGTCTGGATCCGATGAGATCACCGGCGAGCCGACTGTGGAGGTCACACACGAAGCGCTCATCCGAGGATGGCCGGAACTGCGTGCGTGGATTGACGACGACCGCGAGGCACTGCGCCTGCAGCGACGCCTCACCGACGCCGCGCACGAGTGGGACCGTGCGGGCCGTGACGACGGGCTTCTGTACCGCGGAACACGCTTGGGACTCTGGGACGGGCGGGACCTGACCTCGCTCAACGAGGTCGAGCGAGCCTTCTTGGCCGCCGGCCGGGCACGCGCGGAATCCGAGTACGCGGTCCGCAGGCGTCGCGTCAGGGTGGCCATCGGCGCGCTGTCGGTCGCCGTCGCCGTCGTCGGTGGCGTTGCCGCGTTCGGGTTCGTGCAACGTGGCAACGCGACGGATCAGCAAAAGATCGCGGAGTCCCGTCAGATCGCGGCCAGCTCGCGAGAGCAGCTTCCCGCAGATCCCGAGATCGCCCTCCTGCTGGCCCGCGAGGCCTATGGCCAGGCACCGACCGCCCAGGCCGAATCGGCGCTCCGCCAGGCGACTGCGGCGTCGCGCGCGCGTTTCGCCCTCCATCTGCATGAGGGTCCCATCAACGGGATGTCGCTCTCGGGTGACGGTCACATCGCGGCGACGGGGGGCGATGACGGAACGATCCGCGTGTTCGATCCGCGGAAGCCGTCCGACCCGAAACCACAGACGTTGCTGACGGGCAAGAGCCCGGTCACGGCTGTCAGCGTCAGCAAGGACGGGTCGTTGCTTGCAGCGGGCACAGCCGACGGGACCCTGCTCGTCTGGGATCTTCCCGCCGGCTCCGGCCCCCGTTCGGTGCACCTGGGCAAACAGCCCATCCGCTCGATCGCGGCGACCATCGACGGGGCCACCCTGGTCGTCGCAGGCGATGACGGCGCAATCCGCCTGCTGGGGCACCGCGGCCAGGACCCATCGCGCACGTTGACGACGATCGGTGGTCCCGTTCACAGTGTCGACATCAGTGACGACGGATCGCGTGTCATGAGCGGCTCCGGCGACCCGACCACGCAGAGTGGCTTCGACGCGAAGATCTGGGACGTCCGGACGCGAACGGCGGTCGCGACCCAGGAGTTCACGGGTCCGGTCCGGGCCGTGCTGCTCGACGACCAGCATGCAATCGCAATCGCGGCGAGTTCAGATCAACAGGTCATCGTCCAAGCCCTGCGTGGGTCGGCGCCTCCGGTCACGTTCGACACGCATTCGGCGGGTCAGACCTCGGTGACGAGCAGCCCTGACGGGCGGTTGATCGTCAGCGGCGGATCCGATGGCGCGCTGCGTCTTTGGCGCGCCACCGGCGGCCCGGTGATCGTCAAGATCCCCGGCCACTCGGCCGTCGTCACCGCAGTGTCCTTCGTGCCGGGAACCCAGCTCATCGTCAGCGCAGGCGAGGACGGCTCCGTCCGGTTCTCGGATGGCCAGGTCGCAGACACGCGGATCCTCGACCGCGAGTACGCGGTCGTGGCCCGCATCATCGGCGACACGTCGACCGCGGAGGTCATCCCCGTGACCGGTGACGTGCGGCGCCTTGATCTGGTTTCCGGGCGGGAGGACGTCACGCGTCCACCGCCCCCGGGCGCGTTCTTCTGGGCGGCGATGAACAGCGCGGGCGACTCGGTCATCAGCCTCTCAGGACGCACGGGGATCGTCACCCGACACGGTCGAAGCGTCACACGATCGTTCCCAACCGAAGGCGTGCTGCTGGCTGTGAGCGAGAACGGGCGTTGGCTCGCCTGGGGCGATCTCGCTGGCAGCATCGCGCTCTACGACCTGGATGCATCGACCGAAAAGGGCGTGTTGTCGGTGCATGAGACCGACCCCCTCTCCGTGGCGGTTTCCTCGAGCGGTGCGCTTGCCATCGGGCTTCCGCACGGAACGGTCCGCGTGTGGGCATCACCGACTGCGACATCGTCGACGCTCCAGGCCGGGACGCAGAGCGTCACCTCTGTGGCGTTCTCATCGGACGGGGCGCGCCTCGCTGCGGGCACGCGTGGCGGTGAGATCACGGTGGCGCCCGTCTCGGGCTCGCGCCGCATCACGTCACTCAGTCAGAACGGCGTCGTGCAGAGCCTCGCGTTCACCGACGGCGATCGTTTGCTGGTGGCCGGTGGTGAGAACAGCACTGTCTGGGATTGGGCGAACGGCGAGCTCATCACGCAGCGCGCCACCACCGGTGCGATCGACGCCGAGTTCGACCCCATCCACGGGACGCTCTTGGTTGCGGGTTCGGCAGGGACCGCGGAGTACACCTGCGAGACGTGCGGGCCGTTCAACCAGGTCCGCGGACTCTCCGACGCGCGCGTCACCCGCGGACTCACTGCAGCCGAACGTCGGAGCCTCATCAACCAGTAGACGCTGTCTCACATGCGGTCGCGTCCGTCTCATACACGGCAGTTCGTACGCGCGGGCCGCACAACTCGAATTGGGGGGGACATGCCGAAGACCAGGAAAGCCATCGCTGAGGACGCGTCGGTCAAATGGACCGCGACGACACCCCCCGGGCCGGCCGAGTCGAGCGACAATTTTGGTGGTGACGGCCCTTACCTGGTCCTCGCCGGCTACCTCAGGAGTGCCCCCGCGATCACACCACACGGAAAGAAGTGGCGCCTCTTCCTGTCGAAGGCCCTCGACGAGTACCTGCTGATCTGGGACGTCGACATCGCGCATCAGGAGCATGACGCGCAGGAAGGCAGCACGATCTGGGTGTCGGCGAAGGCGCCGATCCGCCACGTCCGGGTGGTGTCGGCCGAGGACTTCTCATACGGCGCGAGCTTCCTGGACGGTGATGTGGCCCAGGCTCCCGGGGCGGTCCCCGGCTGGTGGACGTTTGTCGAAGGCGCGGCGGGGCCCGGGCCGCGCAACACCGGGAGCGGTTGCACGATCTCACGGCCCAGGTCGTCGCCGATCTGCTGCCCCCCGCACTAAGCACTGAGCTCCGTGATGGGCATCGCGAACGAACTCGTCGACGCGGGGGTGATGACCGCGGCAGACATCGTCGACGGTGTCGTCACCCTGCGCCCCAACGAGGGCCGCAACCGAAACATCACCGTCGAGTTGCCGGCCGGCCGCGGCAGGTTCGTCAAGCAGCCCACCTCACCTGGGGGTTCCGATCTCGACAACGAGGCCGGCGCCCTCACGTTCCTCACGTCCTGCGATCACGCGGCGCGGGTCCACATTCCCCGCCTGATCGATGTGACCGCCTCGGGTGGGCTGGTGCTCGAACTCATCGACGGGGCGTCGAATCTCGTCGATCTCCACGCCTGGCACCCGGCTTTGCCGGCAGCGGTCGCCGCCGAACTCGGGGGTGCGCTGGGAGCCATCCATTCGATTCAGGTTGACGCGGCGGCGATCAAGCCGTTGGAGTGGAATCTCTGCTCGATGGCGCTCCCGGACCGCAGCGAATACCTTGGGCTGAGCGGTGCAAACCTGACCTGCCTCGAGATCATCCAGCGATCGGGAACGTTCGAAGCAGGTCTTCGGCGGCTCGATGACGAGTGGGAGACAACCGCCCTCGTCCACGGCGACATCCGACACGCGAACATCCTCGTCCGCGGCTTCCTGGCCGATAGCCCGCAACTGTGGCTCGTCGACTGGGAGTTCTGCGGACGCGGTGATCCCTGCTGGGACCTGGGGTGCCTGTTCGCGGAATACGTCGCGCTCTGGGTCTGCTCGAT
>JANMKR010000219.1:0-16421 GCA_031372145.1 Actinomycetota bacterium
GTGTGCTTTTTCGATCGCCTCCTTTCCGCTGTCGCGATCCTCGGCGTCGCGGTCATCGGCGCCTCCGCCTCCTACCCACTTGTCGAGTGCCTCACAACCTGTCTTGCCCGACGCAGCCGCAGGCGCGGCGGCTGCACCGCCACCGACCCACTTGTCGAGTGCCTCCCAACCGGTCTTGCCGGACGCAGCCGCTGGAGCGGCAGCGTCGGTGGCGGCGCCGCCGCCACCCACCCACTTGTCCAGCGCTTCCCAACCGGTCTTGCCGGACGGGGCGGCCTCACCGGCGGGCGCGGCACCGCCGCCACCGACCCACTTCTCAAGAGCTTCCCAGCCGGTCTTTGCAGCACCACCGGCGATGGGAGGAAGGAAACGCGTTGGACGATCAGGGCTGGTCATCGACACCTCTCGGGGGGGAAAACGTGGACATCGGGCTTGCAGCAGGCGACACGATCACGCGTCAGGCGCGAAACTACGCCTGGCCCAGGCGAGGGTCAAGGATTCTCGACGAACCATTTGTAGCTTTCGAGCCGCGTTTGGGCGATATGCCCCGCCAAGACGCATCCGGTGTCGCCGAGATGGCGGCAATCACGGAACCTGCACTGTCCCTGAATCGCTCGGATCTCGGGGAATGCGTCGGCGGCCTCATCGGCTTGGAGCGGAGGAAGAAACAGCGACCGCACGCCGGCGGTGTCGACGACGGCGCCGCCCTCCGGAAGCGGGATGAGCCGGGGATCGCTCGTCGTGTGGCGCCCCGTTCCATCGCGGTCGCTGACGTCACCGACCGCGCGCGCAACGCCGGTCAGCCCACGGGTCAACGTCGATTTGCCCACACCCGACTGGCCCACCAGCGCCGCGAGCCGCTGCGCGATGTAGCCGCGCAGCGATTCGATTAACCCGGCATCCTTGGCTGAGCCGACGAACACGTCGTACCCCAACGACCGGTACAGATCACCCAGGCGGCCAGTCGCTGCCGTGTCGGATGCAAGATCCGCCTTTGTCAACACGACCGCCGCTTCGAGCCCTCCGACCCAGGCGGCGACCAGGTACCGGTCGATCAGATGGGGCCGGGGGTCTGGCCGGGTCAGGGATTCGATCACCAGCACGACATAGGCGTTCGCGACGATCAGCCGGCGCGGACCGTCCTGTCCAGCAGCGCGCTCCAGGCTCGTGCGGCGGGGCATGATTCCGGTGATGACGACATCGTCGCCGGTGACCCTCGTCTCGACCATGTCGCCCACCGCGAGCGGCCGGCCGGGAAGATGGGGGAGGATGTGCGCCTCACGCACGTCCTCCCCCGTGTGAATCGCCGCGGTCGGCCCCGAAACCCGCAGGACCCGAGCGGCAGTCACCGTGTCTATGACGACAGCGTGATCCCCGGTGTCATGTCAGGCACCTCAACCGTCGCCGGGACCAGCGCGCGCAGTTGTTCCGGCGTCCCGGTCAGCACGGGGAACGTCCCGAAGTGACCTGCGATCACCTGCTTGATGCCCAGCAGCCGGACCGCGTGCGCGGCCTGACGCGGTCCCATCGTGAAATGATCCCCGATCGGGAGCACCGCAACCTGCGGCTTGTAGATCTCGCCGATCAGCGCCATGTCGCCGAACACGTCGGTGTCTCCGGCCTGGTAGACGACGAGCCCGTCAGGGAACTCGATGATGAAGCCGGCCGGGTCACCGCCCTCGACGATCTTGTCGCCGGTGAGCAAGCCGCAGGAGTGGGACGCATGGACCATGGTGACCTTGCAGCCGGCCACCTCGACGGTGCCGCCCATGTTCATCTGGATCACGTTCTGACAACCCTCGGCCTCGAGCCACGCGCCGACCTCGAAGATCGCGACGACGTGTGCGCCCGTCTGCTTGACCGTGTCGACTGCGTCAGCGACGTGGTCGAAGTGCGCGTGCGTGATCAGCACCGCGTCGAGCGGCCACGGGTTGTGCAGCTCCGGCGGCGCGGACGGGTTTCCCTTGAGCCAGGGGTCGACCATGATGCGGCGTCCCTCTGAGGTCTCCCACAGCCATGTTCCGTGGCCAATCCAGGTAACGCTGTTGCCCTTCAGATCCATCGTGTTCCCCCAAGCCAATGACAGGTGGACTCGAACGTCGGCCAGATGCTATCCAAGGAGTTCCGACGCTCCGAACAATGCGTACAACGGAGCGGTGCCAAGCTCGGTCTCGACGGCCTCGCGACCACCCTCCTCACGGTCGATGACGACCAGGGCAGCGACGACGTCGCCGCCGGCCTTTCGTGCCTTCTGAATGGCGTCGATGATCGACCCACCGGTGGTCAGGGTGTCGTCGACCACGGCAACCGGCGTGCCCTCCTCGATGAACGGCCCCTCGATCCAATTCTGCAGGCCGTGTTTCTTGGCCTCTTTGCGGACGAAGAAGCCGGTCCAACGGTGACCGTCGGTCCATGCGGCCGCACTGACGGCACAGACGAGCGGATCGGCGCCGAGGGTGAGCCCTCCGACGGCTGCCGGGGTGTGCGGTGCAAGCGCCGTGTAGCCCAGGCGTCCCGCGAGGACCGCGCCCTCGGGATCGAGCAGCACCTGACGGGCATCGACGTAGTACGACGAGCGCTTGCCGGATGCCAACACCACCGACTCGCGCGTCAGCGCACGGTCGCGGAGCAGTGTCAGCAGGCGGTCACGATCGTTCGACGGGTCGGTCACCCGAGCGATGCTACCGATGCCGCTGGCGGACTACTTGCGTCGGTGCCCGGAGCCGGCGCAGCCGTCACAGATGACCGGCAGATACTCATGCGGCCGGTCTCCGTCGAGCGCCTCCAGGTAGCTTCCGGAGCCAAAGCACCACAGGCAGAGGTCTGGGGCTTGCATCGGAACCGTGCGGGGGGCAACGGGGCGTCGCGTTTGGGGGTCGTTGGGGATCGCCATGGCGTTCCCTCCTCCAACTGGGGGCCCCGGTATGGGACCCTGTACATCTTGTATCGGCACCTCCCAAAATAACCTTATGCGTATTGTCACGAACATTCTCCGAGAGGACCCCGTGGTCGACGTCAGCCCGCAGCCAACGCCAAACCCCAACGCGCTCAAGTTCACGTTGGACCGCCCCGCCACCGACAAGCGCAGCGAGACATTTCGTGAGGGCTCCGACCCGGCCGACTCTCCCCTGGGGGCGGGCATCTTCGGACTGGGCGGCGTCACGAACGTGTTCCTGACCGCCGACTTCGTCAGCGTCACCAAGGACGACAGCACATCGTGGGACACCTTGCTGCCGCTGGTGATCGCCGCAATCGAAGGACACTTCGGCGAATGAGCAGCACGACCGGTCTGATCCTGAGCTACGCCCTGGGCATCATCTTCGCCATCGGCGGGTTGGCGTTCTTGATCCTGCTCGACGAGCGCCGCCTGCTGTTCGGTGTGCCGTACCTGATCATGGGCATCCTCTTGATCGGCGGCGTGCGCGCCAGCCAGCGGCGCAAGCGCACCCGGCACGTCGAGGGCGGCGACGCCGATGAGCCGCCGCCCCGCACGCACTGACGCCCCCGCGGCCGCTACTTCTTCATCACGACGCCGCCGTCACCGGCCGAGACGACCTCCCAGCCGTCCGCCGAACGGGCGTTGATGGCCGCGTCGTCGAACGCCTCGACGACATACTGCGTGGGCTCAGACGCCTTCGCCTTGACGAGCCTGAGCGATGCCTTGACGACGAAGAACATGACCAGCGCGACGATCAGGAACGTGATGACTTGGTTGATGAACGCGCCGTAGGTGAACACGGAGCCGTTGATCGTGAACGTCTTGGCGCTGAAGTCCGGAGTCCCGCCGATCGCCCCGATGATCGGGGTGATGATGTTCTTGGTGAAGCTCGTCACGAGATCCGCAAACGCCAACGCGATGATCAGACCGACGGCGATCTCGATCAGGTTGCCCTTCAGAATCCAATCTTTGAACTCCTTTGCCCAACCCATGCGCAACACGCTCCTTTCGTACAACCTCCGGGACCTGCGGAGCATGCCCTGTGGCTCGGGCGTACGGCAACTGCAACGGCATTCGGCGGGCGGCTAGCCGACGGCGCGGGTCGCACCAAGCTCGTGAGCGCATTCACGTCGGAAGCACGCGGCGATCTGCGCGACGGCCGCTGCGGCGGGATCGACGACCGCCAGCAGGTCCAGGTCCTCGCTGTGGACGTACGGCCCGACGAGCGCCCGCGTGACCCAACCGACCAGCGGCTCCCAGAAGTCGCGACCGACGAGCACAACGGGGAAGTGCTCCACCTTGCCCGTCTGGATGAGCGTCAGCGACTCGAACAGCTCGTCCAACGTGCCGAATCCACCGGGATAGATGACGAACCCCTCGGCGGCTTTGACCATCATCACCTTGCGGGCGTAGAAATGCTTGAAATCGAGCGAGATGTCGACGTAGGGGTTCGCGCGCTGCTCATGGGGCAGGATGATGTTGAACCCGACCGAGACGCCGCCCTCCTCGCGACAGCCGCGATTGGCGGCCTCCATCACACCGGGCCCCCCGCCGGTGATGACCGCAAAGCCCTCGCGCGCCAGGTGGCGTCCGCACTCGCGCGCACCCTCGTACACCGGGTCGCCCTCGCGTACCCGGGCGGAGCCGAAGACGGTCACGGCGGGACGGCCGATCAGTGCCACGGTCTGGAAGCCGCGACGGAACTCGTCCGCGATGAACGCGACCTTCTCCTCGATCTCGTCTGTCCCGCTGGCGAGAATCTGCTTGTCTTCCACGAACCCTCCCAGGACGTCGAACGAGTCCCAGCCTCAGGGACCGCGCAGAAACTACTGCACCGTTTGGCGGCTGCAAACCGTCGCCATGCGGCGTCGCCGAGATCGCCGTTACCACCAGTCGCAGCGAGGCTCGGCGACACCGCCTGCCTCGGTTTTCGCTCGCCATCCGGCACAGCAGTTATTTCTGCGCGGACCCTTAACGGTCGCCGGCGGACTCGGGCATCGGCGACGGGGAGCTGCGGAAGGCGGGGAGGCGCACCGTGAACGTGCTGCCCGCACCTGGCGAACTCGCCACGGTGACGGTGCCTCCCAAGGACTCGACGAGCTGTTTGACGATGGCCAGGCCCAACCCCGATCCACCGCGATCGCGTGCTCTGGCCGTATCGACCCGATAGAGGCGGTCGAAGATGTGCGCCAGATGCTCCGCCGCGATCCCGACGCCGGAATCGCTCACCGTCACGACGGCAACGGCTCCCTCCGATCGCACCTGAACACCGACGCGGCCGCCGGGCGGGGTCGCCGCGATCGCGTTCTGGATGAGGTTGGCGAGGATCGTCTCGACGTACCCCGGGTCGGTGTCGAAGGGCAGCGAGCCGTCCGGCCCGTCCAGCGCCACGCGCGCATCCGCGGCGCCCTGGGTGAACCTGGCGACGGCCTCCCGCGCCGCCTGTGCCAGGTCGAAGCGCTCGACATCGGGTGGAGGTTCCAGATCAAGGCGGGTCAGCTCCCGCAGGTCACCGATCAGCTCCCGCAGGCGCACCGCCTCGTCCCTGATGAAGCCCACGGCCTCCTCGCGGGCCTCCGGTGTTGCGGCGGTGCCGTCCACGAGCGCTGCCGCGAACCCGTCGATCACCGTGACCGGGGTGCGAAGCTCGTGTGCCACGTCCGCCAGGAACCGCCGCTGGCGGGCATCGGCCTCGGCCAGACGCTCGGTCATGCGGTTGAACGCACCCGCCGCCCGGCCCAGCTCGTCGGCGGGCACGTTGGCCCGTACGGTCAGGTCGCCCGAGGCCACGGCCTCAGCCGACGACGCCAGGTCGGCGGCCTGGTGGCGCAACCGACGCGCCACGGCGGTCGCGAAACCCCAGACCAGCCCCGCGGCAACCGCGAGACCCGCCAGGAACAACGCGACCACCAACCAGTCCGCCAGACCGCTGACGGCCGACCCACGTTGCAACCGAACCTCGACGTCGCCGGAGCGTGCGATCGCTTGGATGTCCAGGTGCTCCAACGGCACGAGGTTGTAGTAGAAACCGCCGGGAGCCGGCCACGTCACCTCGATGCGCGTGCCGGGCAGAAACCGGGCCGCATCGGCCGCGCGATCCCCTCGCGCCGAATCCGGCTTGGCATCGACCGCATCGGCGATCGCGACCGCTTGCCGTTGCAATGTGCGCTCGGCAGCGGACCTGACGCGATCGTTGACGACCCCCCGAATCACCCCCTGTGCCCCGACGACGACGATCAGGGCGAGCGCGATCATCAGCGCGATGCGCCCCCGGTAGCTCGACGGCCAGGCGCTGAGCCGTCCGCGCCGACGGAGCATCAGTGTCCTGTCACGGAAGTTCTTTGATGGTTTGGCGAGTGAAAAGCCCGTTGGACGAGGACGCAGCCTGTGGCCATATCGTTGGATATGGGTGCAGGCGAGGACACAGCCCCAGGGGCGATTGTTCCTGCTGCCAGCGGATCGGATCCGGCGGAGCTTTGCAGCCGCCAAACCGCAAAGAGACTTCCGTGACAGGGCACTAAGACTCGTCGGCATCGAGCTTGTAGCCGATACCCCGGACCGCGACGATGCCGGGCCACCCGTCGAGCTTCCGCCTGAGGTTCGCGACGTGGACATCGATCGTCTTTCCGCCGACGGGTGTCTGGTGACCCCACACCTTCTCGAGCAGGCGCTCCCGGGTGTAGACGATCCGCGGGTGGGAGATGAGCTCGGCCAGCAGATCGAACTCAAGCCGGGTCAGCTCGACCGGTGTGCCGCCGATGACGCACTCACGACTGCTCGGATCGAGCGTCACAGGCCCGGCCGACAACGGGCCGGTCAGCTCGGACGGCATCGCGATCCGCCGGAGCACCGCACGCACACGGGCGACGATCTCGCGGGGTGAGAACGGCTTGGTGACGTAGTCGTCTGCGCCCAGTTCGAGCCCGGCCACGCGGCTGGCCTCGTCGTCACGGGCCGTCACCATGATGATCGGAACGTGCCCGTTCGACTCCCGCAGCCGGCGGCAGACGTCGAGTCCGTCGATCTCCGGGAGCATGAGGTCGAGCAGCACCAGGTCGATCCCGCCCTGGCGCACCTGGCTCAGCGCGGTTTGGCCGTCAGCCGCCTCGGCCACGGTGTATCCGGCCTCGGTCAGATACAGGCGCAGGAGCGCCCGAATCGATTTCTCATCATCGACGACCAAGATGTGGCCACGGCTTGCCATCCATCCGGCAGTATCACAGGTGTCACGAACGGGAGTTGATTCGGCGGCCCCGAGCCCCTACCGTTCCGTGGCCTCGGCGGGATAGCTCAGTTGGTAGAGCACACGACTGAAAATCGTGGTGTCCCCAGTTCGAATCTGGGTCCCGCCATATCCGCAAGAGCCCTGGTCCGACGTCGCGTGATTGCCGGCCAGCGCGGCTCGTCGAGTCGGACCCACGGGTGTCGCTCACGGATCCGGCAGCGCCAGGATCGCGGCGATCAGACCGGCGGCGGACTGCTCGAGTGATTCGGCGGACACGGTCAATCCCCGGTTTCGCGCCGCGACGCTGGTGGTGGGGCCGATCGTGACGAGGCGGATCGTCAGGGGCCGCTGCCCCACCAGCGCGGCGAACGCATCCACACCGGACGGGGCCGTCAGGACGATGTCGTGGGCCGCCAGTGCCGCTTCGACCGCCGCGGGCTCCACCGCACACCGCACGGTGTCGTAGAACGCGACATCATCGACGATGGCACCCGCGCGTCGGAGTCCGGCGGGGAGCTCGGGCCGCCCCTCGCGGGCCCGTGGCAGCAGGATCCGCATGCCGGCCAGATCGCCGTCTGCGAGTTCCGCGACGATCGCCTCGCCCGTTGCGCGCTGGGGAATCCGATTGACCGCGATCCCCCGTCCCTGCAGGGCCGCTGCCGTGGCGGCGCCGACCGCGATGATCGTCGTCGTCGCAGCCGGTGCGGTCCCGCCCGCCGCCAGCCGATCAGCAAAGCAGTCGGCACCGTTGACGCTCGTCACCACGATGATGTCGTACGTCGTGATCTGGCCGAGCGCCTCATCAATCTGGGCGTCCTCGATGATCGGCACGATCCTGGTCAACGGCAGCGCCACAACGTCCGCGCCGAGCGCCGTCAACCGATCGACCAGCTCACGCGCCTGCGTCGCGGGCCGCGTGACCACCACGCGCCGACCGGTGAGGGGACGGCTCATGCCGGAGTGATGGCCAGTTTCAGTGTCGCGGCCAACCCCTCACCGAGCTGCTGCGCGTCGGACGCGGCGCCCACGAGTTGACCTCGGGCATGAGCAACCCCGTCCTCGGATGCCGCGAACCCGATCAGACGCAGCACGCCGTCCTCGATCGTTGCGAGCGCTCCGATCGGCTCACGGCATCCACCGCCCAGGGCGGCCAGAAGTGCCCGTTCGGCGCGGACGCAGGCAGCCGTGGCCGGATCGTCGATGAGCGCCATGACCTCCGCGAGCTCGCTCCGGTCTGCGCGTCCTTCGATCGCAAGCGCCCCCTGACCGGGCGCCGGGACGCAGAGCGCGACGTCGACGGGCGTCACCCCCTGGGGCGCCAGTCCCAGGCGCGCGAGACCGGCCGCAGCCAGCATCAACGCATCCACACCCTCGCCACGCGCGAGCTTGTCGAGCCGGGTGCCGACGTTGCCACGGATCTCGACGCACGTGATGTCGGGTCGAGCAAGTCGAATCTGTGCCGCCCGTCGAGGGCTGCCGGTGCCGACCCGTGCACCCGGGGCCAAACCCGCAAGCCCACCGGACGGTCCGATCACGACGTCGCGCGGGTCCTCGCGCTCAGGGATCGCCAGGATCGCCAGCCCAGGCGGCAGCTGACCCGGCAGGTCCTTGGCCGAATGGACCGCCAGGTCGGCACGTCCGTCAAGCAACGCCTCTTCGAGTTCCTTGACGAACAGCCCGCGCGTGGCGTCGGCGCCACCGGCCGCGCTCCACCGGTCGCCGCTGGTGACGACCTGCAGCAGCTCGACGTGATGACCGGCGGCGCGCAGACGACCCGCAACCCACTCGGATTGCACGAGTGCAAGCGGGGAACGACGGGTTGCGAGGGTCAGGTCGATTGGTCGGGCTCGACACCGAACAGGTGCCGAATGCTCTCCAGATGCGCCACGCCATCACCCTCGGCAACCGCGGCGCGTAACCGCACCGTGGGCTCGTGGAGCAACTTGTTGACGATCGCCCTGGTGAGCTGCTCGACGCGGTCCCGATCGGCGTCGGTCATCGACTCCCACTGACCCGCGGCGCGCGCGACCTCGCCGACCCGAATCTGCTCGGCCATCTCGCGGAGCGATCCAATGGTGGGCGCCACGGCGAGCGCGCGACGCCACTCGGTAAAGCGTCGCGCCTCGTCGGTGACGATCGCCTCCGCAAGTTCGGCCTCGCGCATGCGGCCGTTGAGGTTGACCTCGACGACGCGCTCCAGATCGTCGATGTCATAGAGCCGCACACCGGGCACCGACGCGATCTCGCCCTCGAGGTCTCTGGGCACGGCGATGTCGATGAGGACCATCGGCCGGCCCGGTCGCTCGCGCATCGCGCGTTCGACGTCATCGTGTCCCAAGAGCGGATGTGGCGCATCGGTCGACGAGATCACGATGTCGGCCACCGCGAGCTCCGGCGCGAGCCGGTCGAAGCCGACCCCTTCGCCCCCGATGCGTTCGGCCAGGCCGCGGGCGGTCGAAACCGTCCGGTTCGCGACGACCAGGGAACCGACCCCTGACTCCACCAGCGCGCTTGCCGTCGTCTCGGCCACGTCGCCCGCCCCGATCAGCAACGCCCGTCGTTCCTTCAGATCGGCGACGGCCTCGCGTGCGAGCTCCACTGCGACGCTCGCCACTGAGACGGCACCGGCACCGATCCCGGTCTCGCTGCGCACGCGTTTTCCGGTCTCGAGCGCCTTGCGGAAGAGGTTGTCGAGGACCGGTCCGACGGTGTCTTCTTCCTGAGCGCGCTCGAAGGCGTGACGCACCTGCCCCTGGATCTCGCTCTCGCCGACGATCATCGCGTCCAAACTGGACGCGACGCGCAACAGGTGGACCGCGACGCGCTCATCGCGGTGGGCATATCTGGCACAGTCGAGCTCGTGGCGATTGATGTCCGTGTGCGCGACGAGTGCCTGGCACACCGCTTCCTCAGCCGCGGCGTTCTCATCGGCCCGGACGTACACTTCGGTGCGGTTGCACGTCGAGATCGTCACGGCCTCACTGATGCCAGGTTCGGCGAGCAGGCTGCGCAGCAGGCCCCGGGCCGCGGCATCGGTCAGCGCGGCCTTTTCGCGCTGCTCGACTGGTGCGGTCCTGTGAGACAGGCCAACGACGATCAGATGCATCGTTCCGATGGTATCCGACAGCCCGCGTCAGACCGCCCCAAATCAGGCGCAAATGCAGGTGCGACCGTCCCCGATGCGATGACTACGCGGGTGGGTCGGCCTGACGACGCTCGACCAATCGCGTCAGCAGCTCAACCTCGCGCGCAATGCGTGCTGTGCGCAGTCCCACCACGGCCACATAGACGAGCAGCACGAACCACACCACCGCAAACGCCGCGACGACGTAGTCGCTCATGCCGTGTCCTCCAGCACGCGTCGCAGCCTGCCGAGCGCGCGATCGGTCCGCCGCTGCAGGAGTTCGAGCTTGAGCAACGTGACGAACACCACGGCGACGGCGACCTGTGCGACCACCAGCCACAGCAGGATCCCGGAGTCGATGTGGATGCCGTTGCTGTCGATGGGGGTCGGATGCACCGCGTCCTGCGCACGGCGAACGGCATAGAACGAGAGCGGCACCGAGACGAACCCCACCACCGCGAACACGGCGGAGAAGCGGGCACGGCTGTCGTCCTCGGACGAGTTGCGCAGCACGAAGAATGCGGCGTAGATCAGCGCGATGATCAGGTAGGTCACGAGGCGGGGATCCTGCCAGCGCCACCACGTCCCCCAATATCCGCGCGCCCAGATCGACCCCGAGATGATCGTGAGGATCACGAACAGCAAACCCAATCCGACCGACACCGCGACGACCTCGTCGTAGCGCTCGTCGCGACGGCGCAGGTAGAGGATCCCGGCGACACATGCGACCAGGAACGCGCCGAGCGACATCATCGCCAGGGGGACGTGCAGGTACAGGATGCTCTGAATGTCACCATCGGCGTTCTCGGGCGCGACGAAGAACGCGCCGATGATCGCGACCGCCATCAGGACAGCGCTGGCGATGGCCCAAGCGGCAATCCCGCGGCCCGGCGCTCGTGGCTCGCTGCCGCTGTCAGTCATCGAACACCGCGTCGAAGGTCGCATATGCCACGAGGCCAAACGTTACCGCAATCCCTGCGAGGAACAGGCAGTAGTTGCGGTACTGGGCCATGTCATTCGGCCCGACCACGGCGTGCGTCGCGCCCGCCGCCGCGATGACCACGGGCACGAGCAGCGGCAGGAAGATGACCGGCAGGACGAGTTCACGGGCGCGGGTGAACACCGCCATGGCCGCGACGAGGGTGCCGAGCACGCCGATCGCGATGTCGGCGAGCAGGCAGGCCAACATCAGCCAGCCGATGTCTCCCCAATACGGGCCCTTGACGAAGAAGATCCCAAGGAGCGGCACCGCGACGACCTGGACGGCCAGCAAGTACCCCACGATCGCCACGGCGCGGGCCAGCAGCATCACGAACCGCGACACCGGTGCAACGAGCAGCCCGTCCAACACGCGCTGCTCGCGTTCGGCGACGTAGCTGCGCCCGACACCGAGCACCGCCGCGAATGCGAGGGGCACCCACAGCAGACCTCCCGCGAACCGCGTCAGGTCGCTCTCACGTGTCCCGAAACCGAACTGCAAGACAACCATCGCGATCACGACGAACAGCGTCATCGCGACCGCCGTGTCGCGTGTACGAAGCTCCAACCGGAGGTCCTTGAGCACCAACGCACGGAATTGCCGCCTCGCGCTCACGCGATCTGCCGTTCGTACTCGACGCGAAACGCGGCGGGGTCGAGGCCGCGGGTGGCGCACTCCAGACGCACCCGGCCGGACCGCAGGACCATGACCCGATCGGCGACCTGCACCGCACGCTCCACATCATGGGTCACGAGCACCACGCTCGCGCCGTCCGCCACAACCCGATCCAGCAAGGCCGCGCCGGACGCGTCGAGCCCCGATGTCGGCTCGTCGAGCAGGAGGAGCGATGGGTGATGCAAGAGGAGGCGGGCGATTCCGAGCCGCTGCGCCATGCCACGGCTGAACGTGCGTACGGGTTCGAACGCGCGTGCCAGCAACCCGACCTGTTCCAACAACTCCTCGATGCGCTCACGGGGCCGGTTGATGCCGTAGAGGTCGGCGAAGAACTCCAGGTTCTGCAGGGGGGTCAGATCCAGGTAGACGAGCGGATCGTGACCGAGGTATCCCAGGTGCGGGCGCACCAACTGCGCCTGGGCGGGCAGGTCGTGTCCCATCACCACGAGGGTGCCCGCCGTGGGGCGGTGCAAGGTTGCGAGCATCCGCAGCAAGGTGGTCTTGCCGGCGCCGTTCGGCCCCACGATGGCGAGCGTCTCGCCGGTGTCCAGGTCAATGTCGATCCCGTCCAGGGCGCGGCGTTCACCGTACGCCTTGACGAGTCCGCGTCCGGTGATCAGGAGAACGCCACCTCGGCCAGGACGAACGCGAAGAACACGACCGCGAGCACGCCGTTGGCCGCACCGAACGCGGTCTTGATCCGATCGGGGGAGCCGTCGGCGACGACGATGTTCTCGTAGAGGAGGACCCCGGCGCAGACGCCGACGCCGACGAAGTAGATGACGCCGGTTGCCGCCATGATCCCTGCGGCGATCAGGAACGCCACGGTCGCGATGTGCAACCCCCGCGTGATCCGCAAGGCCCCGACACGGCCGAACCGCGCTGGCATGGACCGCACCGCGTGCGCGCGGTCAAACTCCTCGTCGAGCAGGGCGTAGATGATGTCGAACCCGGCGATCCACGTGGCGACCGCTCCCCACAACAGCAATGGCGCCGCGGCGAACTCCCCGGTCACCGCCAGCCAGCCGCCAACCGGCGCGATGCCGATCGTGATGCCGAGCAACAGGTGGCAGGCCCACGTGACGCGCTTGGCATAGGGGTAGAGGACGAACAGGACGACCGGAACCGGACACAGGTACCACGTGATGGACGGAAGCCGGCTGACCGCGACGATCAACGCGGCCAGGCTCGCGGCGCAGAACCACACGACTTGGGGGCGCGTCAGCCGTCCGCTCGGAAGCTCGCGTGCGGCGGTGCGCGGGTTCCGGGCGTCGATCTCGACATCGATCAGACGGTTGAGCGCCATCGCAAGCGAGCGGGCGCCGGCCATCGCCAGCAGAATCCACCCCAGGAGCGACGCGGCCGGTACCTCCATGCGCGCCAAGAACGCCCCGGCCAGCGCGAACGGCAACGCGAACACCGTGTGGGCGAACCGAACGAAGCTGAGCAGGGCCGGCACCAGAGCCAGCCCCTGAGCCGGCCGAGCGGCGGGTGAGGTCACCACGGGACGAATGCTACCGGCGGTTTGCCCCGACCGACGTGGTCATTCGGCCCGACCGGATGACTGAACGGCGTACACTCATCTCGTGATCGCCCGACTGTGGAAAGTCGCGCACCGAGGGGCCTCGGCAGAGCTTCCCGAAAACACGCTGCCCGCATTCAGCCGCGCGATCGAACTCGGTGCCGATGTGATCGAGGCCGACGTCCGGTTGACCAAGGACGGCGCGGCGGTGATCCTGCATGACGCGACGTTGGACCGCACAACCTCGGGTTCGGGACCGTTGCGCGCCATCAATGCGGCGAAGGCGCATGCTCTGGACGCCGGCGGCGGCGCGCACATCCCGACCCTGATCGAGGTCTTGGAGACTGCGCGGGGACACGCACGGGTCAACCTGGACATCAAGGAGATCGAGGCGGTGGGTCCCGCGGCGGCGGCGGTGACCTCGCTTGACATGGCGGGGTCCGTCTCGTTCATTTCGTTCCTTCCCGAAGTCTGGGAGGCCCTCGAAGACGTCAACCCGGGGTGCCCGGTCATCCAACTGGTGGATTCCGCCGCCGGCCTCGCCAGCATGGCGATGGGCGACGTCGGGACCCAGAGTCACATGGCAGGAGTCGGTGTGCCCGCCGCGATCGTCACCGAAGGCCTCGTCGAGCGGATGCATCGCCACGGCCAGGGCGTGTTCGCATGGACGGTGGATGACGATGCCGAGATGCGCCGCCTGATCGGCCTGGGTGTCAACGGCATCGTCACCAACCGCATCGGCGCCCTCGTCGAAGTCGAGCGCCAGCTCCGCGCCGCCAGCGCGTCACCGACGACCTAACCCACCGACTCCCCCTCCCCGCACGCCGACTCCCGCCCAATCCTGGAGGGTTGTTGATCGCCGGTGCCCGGCACCTTTTGCATCATTCGGGGAACGATTTTCTGCGCAACGAGCGAACATTTGCATCGAAGGAGACCTCAGAAGGGGGGCCGGAATCTGGCCCCCAGCGCTTTGCCTTATTGAGGACTTCCAACAGAAAGGGCAGAGATGGGACGGCGACCACGACCAGTCGGTGAGGAGATCACTTGCCACGTCGTCGCGTGCGGCAACTCGCAGCCGCAACCGTTCACAGACGACGACGACCGCGCCGAGTTTCTCGAGATTCTCGATCGCATCGCGATTGAGCAGCGCTGGACATGCCATGCCTACTGCGTGCTGGACACGCACGTCCACCTCTTGGTCACCGGGTCGTCCACGCGTCTCGCGAACGGCATGCGGGATCTTCTGGGACGATACGCCCGCCTGTTCAATCGTCGCCACCGCAGACGCGGTCACGTGTTTCGTGACCGGCATCGAACGTTCCAGGTACACACGAGACGGCAGTTGCAGGCGTCTGCACACGGCATCTTCCGGGCGCCGATCGACGCCGGGATCGTCGATTCCGCCGTGTCATGGAGGTGGAGCAGCCTCCGGGCAACCCTTGGGATTGAGGACCCTGGGTGCATCTTCGCGGACCATCTCTTGCAGACCTTCGCGCTCAACCAAACGTTTGCGAGGGACCGTCTGGAGCGGTACGTCGCATCGGCGCTCGCCGAGCCTGCGACCCCTGGCGTGGTCTGGGCATCCACGTTGAATGTGTCGCGACCGACGATCATCGGCCTCGCGTCGAAGAGCATCCAGGAGCTGCTGACGTCGCTGGGAGATCGTGATGGAATCCGCGCGTGTCTCGAGTATGGGTATCTGCGACGGGAGATCGCGAACGCCCTCGGAGTGAGCGAGGCGACGATCAGTCGGCGTCTCCGCCGCTCCGCCTACGACGACCTCAAGCGGTAGTCGGCCGATCGTGCAATTTCGGTGCCAGGCAAAACGATCGCCCTCGGTACCGTTGTCAAGACCTCGGTGCCGGGCACCAATTGCACGAAGCACCGCCGCGAAGGCTCATGGAGAACCTGGGGGGCGGGGCGTTCCCGGGGCGTGAGATGCGCTCCTGGAGATCTTCGGGAGCCCCAAGGTCAGGGCGATGCTGAGGCAGGCGAGGCCGGCTGAGATTGGCCAGAGGGCATCGAATCCCGCGACATCGGCGATCCGGCCCAGCAGGGGTGACATCAGCGCGCTCCAGCCGAACAGCACCATCGACACGAGCCCCACGGCCTGCCCTGCCCGGGCCGGGCCGGTCAGCTCGCCGGCGATGAGGTACAGGATTCCGTTGGCCCCCATCGCGCCGAACGAGAACACGAACATCGCCGGCAGCTGCGCCGCAGGCCCAACCGGCCCCGCGGCCCAGTACAGCAGCGCTCCGACGAGCGTCACCATGCCGACGTCGCGGAGCGTGGCGCGCCTGCGCGTGCCGTCACCGTGATCGGCGAGACGTCCCCACAGCAGCCGCGCGACCATCGCCGACGCGCTCACGACGGCGAACAACGCAGCGCCGATCGGCGCTGAGGCGCCTTCGTCGCGAATCGCCGGCACCGAGAAGTTGAGCGCGGCGGCAAGGACCGTCACGTGCACCGCCGAGATCGCCACCACCCGCAACATCCCAGGGGTGCCGAACAACCCGGCAAGGTCGATCCGGCGGCGCGTCGACGCCTGGACGTGGAGCGCTCCGGACGGGCTCGCCAGACCGAATCCGGTCGCGAACACCGCAGCCAAGACCCCGCTTGCGATGAGCGCCAGCCGGACCCCACCGATCGCCGCCAGCCCCGGCAGGAGACCGGCGGCGACCAGCCCGCCTGCCGAAACCGACATCTGACGGACACCCAGGGCCATGCCGCGGCGCTCGGCATCGAAACCGTGGAACACCGAAACCGTCCCCGCGACGGCGACGAACGCCGCGACGATGCCGAAGAGGAACAAGCCAACTCCCACCAACACCGGGTTGGGCGCGAGGCCCGCCGCGACGAGCGCGACACCCGACAGCAGCCCACCGACGATCAGCGGCCTGCGGGGGCCGATCCGATCGACAAGGGTTCCGGCCGGGATCAGGATCACCGCATTCCCGA
>JANMKR010000003.1:0-3581 GCA_031372145.1 Actinomycetota bacterium
CGCGGCCAATTGGCCGTCACGTGATGAGGTCGCCGGACGCGCCAAACCGATCAAAGTGGCGCCAGTGCAACGATTGCGAACGTCCACCCGACCAGGGCGCACCGACCCAATGTGTGTCGGAACGTCACGAAACTCACTCACCGGCGTCACAAGTGGCCGTCGCAGACGCGGCCAATTGGCAGTAGCGTAACCGCGTGTCGGAGGTGCGGATCATTCGAAGCCAACGCCGCCGCCGCACGGCGGCCGCGCGGGATGTGGGCGACGTGATCGAAGTGCGCGTACCCGCAGGGCTTGGCGCCGACGACGAAGCGCAGATCGTCGCCCGGCTCGTCCGGCGGGTGACCGCCCGCCGCCACGGTCGTGAGATCGACCTGCCCGTCCGCGCGACGGCTTTGGCCGCACGCTACGGCCTGCCCGTGCCGGCCGAGATCAGGTGGGTCGACAACCAGACCAGCCGATGGGGATCATGCAGCCCGTCGACCGGAACGATCAGGCTCTCGCGCACCCTCGCGCCGTTTCCCGCATGGGTGCTCGACTACGTGATCGTCCACGAACTCGCCCATCTTCGTATCCATGGCCACGGAACGGCGTTCTGGGATCTCGTCAACCGGTACCCGCTGACTGAACGCGCCCGCGGCTTCCTGATCGCCAAGGGCTTGGAGCAGGCCGGAACCGAGCCAGACGTCAACTGAGCGGGAGCGCCTCGTTCCACGCGATGACGTCACAACGCACGAATCATCGCGGCGTGTCGGGAAGGCTTCTTGCGGAGCGGTGACGCGGTCGCCCGGGGTGTGACGGCTCACCGGCACCCGCCGATGAGCCCCAGCCTCCGTCGGTCTTGATCTTCGGGGCCAGGACCGAAGCGTTGGGGGCATCGGCTCACCGGCTCACGCCGATGAGCCCCCAGCCTCCGTGAGTCCTGTCTTCCCGATCAGGACCGAAGCGTTGGGGGCATCGGCTCACCGGCTCACGCCGATGAGCCCCCCAACATCCTTCAGTCCTGATCTTCCGGATCAGGACCGAAGTCGGGCTCGAACGTGTACGTACCGCCGTCGCCGTCGCCGATCAGGAAGTCGTCGTCCCCGTCATCGATCATCGAGAACGGTGCATCCAGATCGAACTCGAGCAGGGCAGGCGCGCGACGCACCGGCTCGATCTCCAGCTGACGGTACCGGCGCAGGCCGGTCGCAGCGGGGATGAGCTTGCCGATGATCACGTTCTCCTTGAGGCCGCGCAGGTAGTCGACCTTGCCTTCGAGCGCCGCGTCGGTCAGCACCTTGGTCGTCTCCTGGAACGATGCCGCCGACAGGAACGACTCAACGGCCAGCGAGGCCTTGGTGATACCGAGGATGAGCGGATCGAATTGCGCCTGCGCCTGCTCGATCAGCACCTCCATCTCGCGCTCAGAGCCCGAGAACTTCTCGGCGATCAGCCGCTCGCGGACCTCCAAGCCGATGCGT
The DNA here is from genome assembly GCA_031372145.1 of Actinomycetota bacterium. Classification (GTDB taxonomy): domain Bacteria; phylum Actinomycetota; class Thermoleophilia; order Miltoncostaeales; family Miltoncostaeaceae; genus CALMEC01. Next base: position 1,461 of record JANMKR010000003.1, read on the forward strand.
GCGTTCTCGCGGTAGAGCACCGGCTTGTCCACCAGCTGACCGGGCAGGAACTGCGTGCCCCCGGAATCCATGACCTTGACCTTGCGCAACATCTGACGAACGATCAGCTCGATGTGCTTGTCGTTGATGTCCACACCCTGCGACCGGTACACGTGCTGCACCTCCGAGACCAGGTACAGCTCGGTCTTGGTGGAGCGCTCCCGCTTGATCCCCGCCGGAAGCACCGCGTGGTCCTCGTGAACCTCCATGCCGGCTTCGGGCAGCCACGGCGCGCGGCTCGGTGGAATGTGCGCCCAGCGCGTCTCCTTGCCGTCCGCCGTGTCGACGTCGATCTTGAACCAACCGTCGGAGCCCTTCTCGGAGGTGACCTTCTTGACCCGACCGCTCACGCGCGGGAACACACCCGAGGTCGCCTCAAGGATGTCCGGCGGGAACGCCGATCCGATCGTGATCAGGTCACCGGCATCGACCCACTGGCCGTTGCTGACGATGATCTGCGTCCGCTTGATGTAGTCGTAGACATGCTCCCCGACCGACGAGCGCTGCTTGCCGGTCCCGGCGTCGTCGGTCTCCATGAACACCGGCTCGACGATGACGATCCGCGCGGTGCCCGGACGGGTCTCGTCGTCCTCGAGTCGCACCCACCCGTCGACCTTCGCGACCTGCGCGAGGGCCTTGGGACGACGTGCCTCGAAGAGCTCCACGACACGTGGCAGACCCTGCGTGATGTCGGCGCCGGCCACACCACCGGTGTGGAACGTACGCATCGTCAACTGGGTGCCCGGCTCACCGATGGACTGCGCCGCGATGATGCCGAGCGCGTCACCCGGCTCGCACAACTCGCCCGAACCGAGGTTGCGTCCGTAGCAGTGGGCACAGATGCCGACGGCACTCCGGCACTTCATCGGGGAGCGCACGGTGATGAGCGCCTTGGGGTGTGCCTTGCCAAGGGCGGCAAGTTCGATGACCTCGTCGAGCCCGATCATCTTGCTTGCCCACTCGGTGACGGCTTCGGGGTCGTCCTCCGAGGGACGCTTGCCACGCACGTCACCCAGCACCTCGCCGGTGACCCCGTCCACGACCGGCCCGGCCACGAGGCGTCCGGACAGGTTGGGGTTGACGGAATCGTCGCGCAGCAGGCCCAGCTCGATGCCCTCCTCGGTGCCACAGTCACGCTCGCGGACGATCACGTCCTGTGAGACGTCGACGAGGCGCCGCGTCAGGTATCCGGAGTCTGCGGTCTTGAGGGCGGTGTCCGCCAGACCCTTCCGCGCACCGTGCGTCGAGATGAAGTACTCGAGGACCGAGAGCCCCTCCATGAAGTTGCTCTTGATCGGGCGCTCGATCGTCTCGCCCTTCGGGTTGGTCATGCAACCACGCATGCCGGCCAGCTGACGGATCTGCTTGAACGAGCCACGTGCCCCTGAGTTGGCCATCATGTAGATCGGATTGAGACGGAACAGGTGGTCGCGCATCGCGTCGGCAACTTCGTCGGTCGCCTTCTCCCACAGGTCCACGACCGCCTGCTTGCGCTCCTCCTCGCTCATCTCGCCGCGGTCGAAGTAGCCCTGGATCTCGTCGACCTGACCCTCGTACTTGTTGATGATCGCCTCTTTGGTGGGAGGAATCACCACGTCGTTCTTGGAGATCGTGATGCCGGAGCGACTCGCGTAGCGGAAGCCCAGCGCCTTGAACGCGTCGAGCGTTGCGGAGACGGCGGTCGGCCCGTACAGGTTGACCAGCTGCTCGATGAACTCGCCGAGGTTGCGCTTGACGAAGACCGTGTTCTGGAACTCGAACGGAAGCCGCTCGAGCTCTTCTTCACCGATGGCTTCGACGAGCGCACGACGAATCTCTTGGTTGAACACGATGCGCCCTGCGGTCGTCACCAGGCTGGTGCCGTCTTCGCGGAAGTCGATGACGTCCTGCAGCTCGATGACGTTCGTGTCGAGCGCGTAGATGACCTCGGAAAGATTGCGGAACGCCCGCGGCGCCCGAGTGATGCCGAGCACCTTGAACGGGTCCGTGGTCCAACCTTCGGCACCTTCGATGAGCGCCTCGTAGCCCTTGGGCAGACCCCAACGACCGGCCGCGACATCGACGAGTTCCGTCAACTCCTTC
>JANMKR010000031.1:0-5026 GCA_031372145.1 Actinomycetota bacterium
ACAAGCGAGATGCGAAGGAACGTGCGTGGTTGCGGGCGCCAGCGTCCCGTCAAGAGGCCATCCGATCTCATGCCGGTTATCCTAGAACGGCTTGCGTGACGTTCGGTGGTGATCACGCCAGCCGAATGTCCCGATCGGTGGCAAGAGCCCGCCGTCGAATGGAGTCTGTGTCAGTGCCGACCAATGTCTGACCAGTCTCAACACTCCGAGCACGACCTGCAGGACGTCACTGGGCTCGCCGGACGGGTGGGGCGCCGGCCGCTCTCATTCGGTCGAATGGGATTCGCGGCGGGTGGCGTGGCCCTGGTCGCCGTTGTGCTTGTGGTGATCATGCTGGTGGTGTCCCGGAGTGTCCCCGGCGACCAGATCATCGCCCAGGCCGCGGCGGCGCATGCCAAACCGGTCGAGCGCCCCGCGCCGCAGGAGCAAAGCCCCACGTTGCTGGCATTCGAGCGCGTCGGCGTGACGTTTCCGGCCTGGCGAACCACGTTCCGGTGGGACGCGGTGGGTGAGCGGGCCGATCGGGCCGAAGGGCGCGACATCGCGACCGTGCTCTATCGCAAGGATGGCAACGCGATCGGCTACAGCGTCATCTCAGGCACAGGCTTGAACGCACCGACAGGGGCCACGTCGGTGGTGCAGGAGGGAAGCACTGTGCGGGTCATCACCCGGGGTGGCCGGACGATCGTCGTGTTCGATCGTCACGGGCACACGTGCGTCGTCTCAGCCGTCGGAGTGCCCCAGGCCACGTTGGTCGAACTTGCGGCGTGGAAGGGCCAGGGCACCGTCCCGTTCGCCTGACTGCTTGGTATCGAAGGCCTCTGTGGCCGCTTTCCGCGACGTCGACCGCCACGATCGTCTCGCGGTTTCAACACGATCGGCGCGGCGGTGGTGGCCGGCCGCCCGGTACGATCGGGTCGACGTCCACGAAGGAGGAGCGCATGCCGACGGAGCTGGTCCACACGATGATCCGGGTGCTCGACGAGGAGCGCTCGCTCGCGTTCTACAACGCGTTGGGTTTCGCCGAACGTGGCCGCAAGCGCGTGGGTGGGGACACCGCGACCGTGATCTTCCTGGCGCTGCCGGGAGACGGAGCGCGACTCGAGCTGACGCTCAACGACGGCCGCACGGAGCCGTACGAGGTGGGGGAGGGCTACGGACACATCGCGATCGTCGCCGATGGTGGTGTCGACGCCGAGATCACCCGTCTCGCGCCGCTCGGCGTCGCTCCCGAGAAACCGCCGTATGCGCCGTACCCCGGCGGACCCCAGATCTGCTTCTTCCGCGACCCCGACGGCTACCGCATCGAGATGCTCGATCGCAATCCGGAGGAAGAGCTGTAGATCTGCATTCAGGGCCTCGCCGCTTCGACGTAGCGCGTCCAGACGTACGTCAGTCGGTCCGAGCCTGCTCGCCACAACGGGAGTGCCTCACGGTGGCGCGTGGCACATGTCCGGTTCGCACGACCAGCCACGAGCTATCCTCATTGGTCGATGATGACCGAACGACGTGAGGAAGCAGCCGCTCCTGTGGGCTCCCCGAAGAATGCGATCATTCGTCGGATCCTGACCGTGCGCAACTTCGCGGTGTTCAGCATCTTCCATTCAGTGCTGTTCACGGGGCTCGTTCTCTGTGCATTCGTGCTCGGCAAGCCCCAGCCGGCCACGTTCTTCTTCGGCTTCACGCACGGTGTCTTGTACATGGTGATGACCGTGGCGTGCGTCGTCGCCGCGCGTCTTCGGATCGTGTCCGTGACGACGGCCCTGGTCGTGGTCATCGTCGGCCTGTTCGGCCCGTACTTCGGGGCCTATGAGTTCCTGCGCGAGGAGCGTCGTCGCCTGAACGAGCTGTCGCTGCCTGACACCGGGTAGCGGTCAGATCCCCGCATTCAAGTCCAGCGGCATACAGCAGACGGCGTCTTCGTCTCCCAGTTCGGCTCAGCCGATACGGAACGCAAGTCTGACTTCGGGAGTGGCCGCATAGCTTGCACCGGTCACGGGCGTGCCTCATCATAACTTTGGTGGGTACCCGACCGGATCGACGGGAGTCCCGGCCAGCGCGACGTGGCGGGCTCTTCCCCCGCCTCGCCAGGCGCGTCCGGGAGATCTTCGGCGCCACCTCCCCGCGTTGGGAACAGGACGACGATACCGAAGACGGCGGCGGGACTTGGAAAACCGACGACGATACCGGAGACGGGGGCGGGACCGGTACCCGCGAGCCTCGCAACCCGCACCCGCCCATGCTCAGTGGGGCGAGTTCACTCCCCCTCCCGCGAGAACCAGAAGACGTACAGGTGTACGGCCGCGACGACGCGTAGCGTCAAAAACGCATGCTGAGAAGGGGGCACGTGTGGTGCCTTTACTCGTATGGACCGAGTAAAGCCGCGTCGGGCCGGGTACACGCGTCTGTCCCCGAAGCACCAGGTCACGATCCCCGCAGGCGTGGTCGTTGAAACTGGTGTGGAGGTCGGCACCGAGTTTGCCGTACGTGCTGAGTCTGACGGGCGGACCGTGCTTCATCCGGTCGACGACCTCCGGACACGGCGGCTGCGGGCAATCGACCAGACCGCCGGGAGCCTCAAAGGCGTCTGGCGTCCCGGGGACCTCGATCGTCTGCGCGACGAGTGGCGCTGATCGTCCTCGACGCGAGCGTCGTCATCGCGCATCTCGATCCCGCCGACGCGCTACACGCTCGCGCGGTGAGCGCCCTGACTGTCGTCAGCGGGGACGACCTTGTCGTGCCGGCGTCGGCACTCGCGGAGACGCTCGTCGCTCCCGCCAGGCGCGGGCGCCTGGTCGACGCCCCGGGCTGCGATCGACTCGCTGCTGATCCGCATTGAACCTCTGACCGACACGATTGCCGAGGGCGCCGCTGGGCTTCGTGCCGCGCATCGAACGCTGCGTCTGTCGGACGCCCTCGTCATCGCGACAGGCGACCACCTCGGCGCAGACGGAGTGCTCACAGCGGATCGCAAATGGACGCGCCTCAGCTCCCGCACCCGCATCATCTGATGCCACAAGTCAGGGAGGTCCCACCTTCGGGATCTGCTCCGACTGCGTTCGATGGCGGCGCGGGCGAATGTGACCCGCGAGCTACCAGCGGGTGCCGCTCCGACCGGACTTCGTGAGCGTCAGCGCGACGGAGTGAACTGTGCCGGCAAGACAATCTTTGCCGATGCCCTCGCGGTCGAACTGCGGGGTGCCGGCCGAGATGTCGTAAGGCGTGCAGAGAAACATGATCTGGGCTTGCGTCCGTCCCAAAAGCCACTCGCAACGGGGCCGCCCCTGGTGGACCGCCGTTGTTCGCGTGCGGTAGGATACGTGGTAGGATGACTCTCAATGAAGACTCAACGTAGGCAGGAGAGCGAGATGGCCGCAGCTTCTTCGACGCAAACAAAGTCCGGCGTCGGGCAGTCGCGTTCGGCTGGGAAGCGTGCAGCGACGCCAACCGCGATGCTTCAGGCCGGAGGTGGTGTTGTCAAACGGTCGGTCACTTTGGCTGCGCGGAATGTCGAGGCTGTTGAGGAGATCGTCGGGAGGGGTGAGTTTTCTGCGTTCGTCGATCGAGCCCTGACGAAGGAACTGGAGCGCGTTCGATTCGACTCGCTGCTCGACGATATGGGGCAGCGGCATGGTGCGGTCACTCCAAACGAGCGTGTGGTGGCGCGTGATGCGCTCCGGCGCGCAGGGCTCGAACTGTCCGCTCAGGGATGACGCCGACCAAGCGCCGTCGCCAGCGGGCGGTGCCCGGCTCGCCGGTGATCCTCGATTCAGGGGCGCTGACCGAGTTGGTGGATCGGCGGTCGGCGGTCAACGCCATTCTTGAGGAGTTGCGCCGCGAGCACTACCGGGTGGTGATTCCGGCTGTCGTGCTCGTCGAGGCGCTCTCTGGCAAACGCGGAGACGAGCCGATCAACCAGATCATCAAACGCGCAGCAGAGATGCCTGCATCAGACGAACAGCGCTGTCGGCTGGCCGCGGGTCTTCGAGCAAGGACGCCCGACGCGAGCCCTGTCGATGCGCTTGTCGTCGCCGAAGCCGTCATGGCTCCTGCACAACTCGTGCCGGTGATCTTGACCTTCCACCCGCACGTGCGCGCCGTCGCGGCTACCGCTGATCGGCTCATCGTCGTTCCCGAACTCCAGTAGGGCCGCCGTTTGACCACGACCTGCTCGGGTGCAGTGCAGTCGGGCGAGCTGTTCAGTCCCTGTAGAACGGACATAACGATGGTTTGCTGGGTTCGACGGGTGAGGCAGGCTGGGTTTGACGGAGACCGTGTTTCGAGGGTTTGTTCCTCGAGGAAGGAAGGTCTCTCGTATGTCACGTCCCAGGAAGTACCCTCAAGAGTTGTTAGAACGCGGCGCCAGGGTGGTGCTGGAATCCGGTCGGCCGATCGCGAGTGTCGCCCGGGATCTCGGGGTGGCGGCGGAGTCGCTTCGTAGGTACGTGCGTCAGGTCGAAGCGAATGAGGGCCTGCGTCCGGATCTGCCGACTGCGGCTGAGCGCGAGGAGATCAAAGCACTGCGCAAAGAGGTGTTCGAGCTTCGCCGTGCGAACGAGATCCTGAAGGCCGCCAGCGTGTTTTTCGCGACGGAGCTCGACGCAGAGCGAACGAGGCGACCGCGTTCATCAACGAGCGTCGCGGTCGTTTCGGCGTCGAGCCCATCTGCAGGGTCCTGGGCGGGTCGGCGTCCGCGTACTACCAACGAGCGACCGGCCACCGGAGCGTCCGCTCCGTCGAGGATTCCGACGGGACGGATACGTGTCATGCAAAGTTGCATGCTAAGATGCGCGCATGCCTAGAACTGTTCAGATCCGCGACATCGACGACGACGTGTACGACGCGCTCAGGCGGCGTGCGGCTGAGTTTGGCCTCTCCGTCCCCGAGTATCTGCGCAGGGAGGCGGAACGCCTCGCGGCACGGCTGACCGTCAATGAATGGATCGCTCGGACGCGGCGCCGTACCACCACGGCTGAGCGCCTCGATACGGTGGCCGCACTGGAGGAGCTTCGCGGCCCCTGGCCGG
>JANMKR010000055.1:0-5571 GCA_031372145.1 Actinomycetota bacterium
ACGTACCAGTGGCAGACGAGCACGGGCAGTGACCCGGACAGCGTATGGAGCCCGGCGACCGGGCCGACCGCTGTCACCCTCACCTACGCGGTTCCGCCCGCCGATGTCGGGTTGTTCCTGCGGCTCGTGGTGACCGCGTCCACCACGGGCGGGCCCGTCTCCGCCCAGTCGTCGGCGAGTCCGGCTGTGCTTGCGCCGCCGCCGCCGCCGACGCTCGTCACGGCCCCGTCGGTGTGTGGGGCGCCGACGGTTGGGGTGGTGTGCCCTGGAACGGCTGGGGTGTGGAGCGGGGCGACCGGTGGTTTCGCCTACCAGTGGCAGACGAGCGTGGGCAGCGATCCGAACGGCGTGTGGAGCTCGGCGGGTGGGGCGGGGGCGGCGACCCTCAGCTACACCCCGCAGTCCGCGGATGTCGGGTTGTTCCTGCGTGTCGTCGAGACGGCGTCCAACGCGGGCGGGCCGAGTGCCGCCGCATCGCTTGCGACAGCCACTGTGCTTGCGCCCGCCGCCGGCATCGCGCGGGGAGCCACGAGCACCGTCGTCAACACCACAGCGACCAACGTCCTGAGCGTGGCGAAGCCCTCCCAGACCCAGCAGGGGGACGTCCTCGTCGCCTGTTTCGCGCTGAACGGCGGAGGCGTTGCGGCGAGCGGGGTCCCGTCGGGTTGGACGCTCCTGGCGAGCGTGACCGCGATCGCCAATCCCCACGTCTTCGGCTACTTCAGGGTCGCCGGAGCGTCCGAGCCGGCCAGCTACAGCTGGACGCTCACCAGCGCCGTCGCGAACGGCGGCGGGATCGCCCGCTACACCGGCGTCAACGCCACAACGCCGCTCGCCGCGACGGTGAGCACGGCGACCGGGGCGGCGGCGGCCACGTCCGGTGGCGTTCCGGGAGTGACCACCGCGACGCCGAACGCGATGCTCGTCGGTTGCATGGGCGTCAACTCGTCGCCGACCACCGTCACGATAACGTCCCCCGCGGGCATGACGCAGGCGTGGGACATCGGCGGCAAGCGCCACGAGCTCGCCGACGGCCTCCAAGCCACCGCAGGGGCAAGTGGCGGCAAGACGTGGACGTTCAACGCGTCCCGTACGTGGGCCGGCTGGCTGACCGCGCTGCGGCCGCAGTAGCGGCGCCGGCCTCGGGTCCGCCCACGGGCGACCGAGGCATCACGCAGTTGGCATCGGCGCATTCCTCGCATTTGCTCTCTGCCGGCGACAGGGGCTTCGCTCAGTCACCGATGTCCGGATCGTCGAGCCCAGTACCGCCCCTTTCCTCCGTTAGGGATCGGCATTTCGCCGAGCTGGTCCGGGCGGAGTTCGAATGCTCATTGATCGGGGCAGCGCACCAGGAAACCACGCGCGCAGAAGCGCGCCGAGGGAGTCCACCTCGGTGGAGGTATTAGATCGCGCCGACGCTCGCCAAGCGCATCCGCGCTTGGGGCGAGAGCGGACATCTGCGGGACAGTCCACCCACATTTCGGGCGGTCTTGAACGGCGAACGACGTTGCTTCATGGAGCGCCGAAAATGGCCGGGAACAGGGAAACCCCTGCATGGGGGCGGTGGGAGTCGAACCCACACGAGGTTGCCCTCAACGGTGTTTGAGACCGTCGCGTCTACCGTTCCGCCACGCCCCCGTGGCGACCGCAGTTTAGCGCCGACCGACTACGCGCCGGCCGGCACGTCGATCCGGGCGAGGCCCTCTTCCTTGGCCTTCATCATCACGGCCTTCGCGACGAGGGGGGCGACCTGGCGGTTGAAGACGCTCGGGATGATGTACTCCTCGTGGAGTTCGTCCTCGGTGATTGTGTTGGCGATGGCCTCGGCGGCGGCGACCTTCATGCCCTCGCTGATCTGCCGAGCGCGGCAGTCGAGGGCGCCGCGAAACACGCCGGGGAACGCCAGCACGTTGTTGATCTGGTTGGGGTAATCTGAGCGGCCCGTCGCCATGATCCGCACGTAAGGCGCGGCGACCTCGGGCATGATCTCGGGGGTCGGGTTGGCCATCGCGAACACCACCGGGTCCTTCGCCATGCGCTTGAGCTGGTCGACCTTGAACGTGTCGGGACCGGACAGGCCCAGAAACAGGGTCGCGCCTTCGATGACGTCGTCGAGCGAGCCCTGGAGTCGCTCGGGGTTGGTGTGCTCGGCGTACCAGTCCTTCATGTAGTTCATGTTCTCGGTGCGGCCGTTGAAGATCGCTCCGCGCGTATCGCAGCCGATGATGTTGGTGACGCCCGCGTTCATCAGGATCTTCGAACACGCGACACCGGACGCACCGACGCCGCTGACCACGACCTTCTGCTCGGCCATCGTGCCGCCGGTCAGCTTGAGCGCGTTGATGAGGGCCGCGAGCACGACGATCGCCGTACCGTGCTGGTCGTCGTGGAACACGGGGATGTCGAGCGTCTCCTTGAGGCGGTCCTCGACTTCGAAGCACACCGGCGCGGAGATGTCCTCCAGGTTGATGCCGCCGAACGCGGGGGCGACCGCGGTGCAGATGTCGATCAGCTCCTGCGGGTCCTTGGAGTCCACGCACAGCGCGTAGCTGTCGACGCCGCCGAACTCCTTGAAGAGCATCGCCTTGCCTTCCATGACCGGCATGCCTGCGGCCGCGCCGATGTCACCCAGACCGAGCACCGCGGTGCCGTTGGTGATGACGACGACCATGTTGCGCTTGAGGGTCAGGTCGAACGCCTTGGCCGGATCGTCGGCGATGGCGCGACACACGCTGGCGATGCCCGGGGCCTCGACGGCCGCCAGGTCCTCGCGCGTTGCGAGCGGCAGACGGCTCGCCATCTCGATCTTGCCGCCGTGGTGGAGTTTGTACGTGCGGTCGTACGACGACGCCACGGTCACTCCGTCGACCCTGCCCGCGGCAGCGACGATCTCGTCGGCGTGATCGGGATCGGATGCGTTGACGACGATGTCCCGGACGACGGTCTGCTCGTCGGACGAGACGATGTCCACCGCGCCGATGTCGCCACCTACTGCGTTGATCGCGGTGCCGAGTGCGCCGAACAGGCTGGACTGGCCTGCGGCGTACTCGACGCGGATCGTGACGCTGTATTGGGCACTCGGTGTGGTCCTGGTGGACAAGGCCGCTCCTTGCTGGAGAATTGCGAGGCGGGAGCATATCGAGCGCACCTCCATGAGTATCCTCGCGCTGTGTCTGATGCCCCGATCGAGGCGCCCGCCGAAACAGCCGCGCCGCCGACCGCGGGCGAGTTAATGCTCGTGGACGGCAACAGCCTGGCCTACCGGGCGTTCTTCGCGTTGCCGGACACGATCTCGACGGCCGACGGCTTCCCGACCAATGCGCTCTACGGCCTGGCTGCGATGATGATGAAGGTCGTCACCGAGGAGCAACCCAGCCGGGTTGTGGTCTGCTGGGATGCACCGGGCAAGACGTTCCGGCACGAGCAGTACCCCGAGTACAAGGCCGGACGCGCCGCGACGCCGGATCTGTTTCGCGAGCAGTCGGTGCACTTCCGTCCGCTGATGGAGGCGTTCGGGTTCGTCAACACCGAGCTGACGGGCTTCGAGGCGGACGACCTGATCGGCACCCTGGCGCGCCGGGCCGAAGAGGCGGGGGAGCGGGTCACGATCCTGACCAGTGACCGCGACACGTTTCAGCTCGTCACCGACCATGTGAGCGTCCTGGCCACGGGGCGCGGCGTCACCGACACCACGCGCTACACACCCGAGAAGGTCATGGAGCGCTACGGGATCGGTCCGCAGCTGATGACCGACTATCGCGGCCTGGTGGGCGACAACTCGGACAACCTCAAAGGCGTTCCCGGCATCGGCGAGAAGACGGCCACGCAGCTGATCGTCAAGTACGGCGATCTGGATGCGGTGCTCGCACATGCCGACGAACAGTCGCCCAAACGCAAAGAAAACCTGATCGCCGCCGCTGACGATGCGCGCCAGACACGTGATCTTTCGGTCATCGAGACCGCAGTGCCGATGGACTTGGAGCTGGACGATGTGCCGGCCCTCGACCTTGGCCCGGAGCGGCGGGCGGTGCTCGAGGAGATCTTCAATCGGTTCGAGTTCGGCAGCCTCGCCCGCCGCCTGGACGAGCTGACCTCGGGTCCGGTGGCGGCGGCGCCGGTGGCCGTCGGAATCGAGGTCGCGCCTGTGGAGTGCGGTCCCGAGGCGTTGGCGATGCGACTCCTGGACACCACCCAGCCGGTGGCGCTCGCGATCGTCCAGGATCGTTGGGCGGTGTGTGTCACTCCACCGACGGTGATGGTGGGGGATCTGGACCACCCGGCCGCCCTGGCATCGGCGCTCAGGCGCATGGCGCTGGTGTGTCACGACTTCAAGAGCCTGCCGCACGACGTGTCCGCCGGGCTTGTGCCGTCACACGACACCATGGTGGCTGGGTACCTGCTCGAACCTCGCCGCCGCGGGTATGACCTGGACGAACTGGCGGCCGAGGCCGGCATCGGCGTCTTGGGAACAGACGACGCCGCGGTTCGCGCCGCGGTGCTGACCCACGAGGTGGCCGAACGCCAGGCCGAGGCGATGCGCCGCGAAGGCCTCGACCCGTTGTTTCGCGAGGTTGAGCTGCCGTTGGTCTCGGTGCTGGCCGACATGGAGCGCGTGGGCATCGCGCTCGACACCCATCGGCTCGGCGAGATCGCCCACCGCGTCCGCGACCGGGCGGACGAGCTGCGCGACCAGATCTGGGAGCTGGCCGGTGGGGAGTTCGTCATCGACTCACCCAAGCAGCTCGGCCACGTGTTGTTCGAGAAGCTGGGGCTGCCGACATTTCGCAAGGGCAAGACGGGATTCTCGACCGACCGGCGCGTCCTCAAACTCCTCGAGAGCCGACACCCCATCATCGCGCTGATCGGTGAGTACCGGGAGCTGACCAAGCTCGACGGCACGTACCTGTCTGCGTTGCCGCTGCTCGTCGATGCCGGCAACCGTCTGCACACCACGTTCAACCAGACCGTGGCCGAGACCGGGCGGCTCTCCTCGGTCAACCCCAACCTGCAGAACATCCCGGTGCGCACCGCGATCGGGCGGGAGATCCGCGGCGCGTTCGTCGCACCCGAGGGATGGAAGCTGGCGAGCTTCGACTACAGCCAGGTCGAGCTGCGGATCCTGGCCCACTGCTCTGGCGAGCCGGCGCTGGCCGCCGCGTTTCGTGCCGGCGAGGACGTGCATCGTGCGACTGCCGCTGAGGTCTTCGGCATGGATCCAGCCGACGTCGACCGGACCACGCGGGACCGGGCCAAGGCGGTCAACTTCGGGATCGTCTACGGCATCAGCGCGTTCGGGCTCTCGGAGCAGCTCAACATCGATCGCGAGGAGGCCCAGGCGTACATCGACACATATCTGGCCCGGTACCCGCGCATCCGGAGCTTCATCGACTCGACGATCGCCGCCGCGGCGCAGGACGGCTACGTCACGACCCTGCTCGGTCGTCGCCGTCCGATCCCCGAGCTTTTGGGCCACACCGTCCAGCAGCGCCAACTGGGCGAGCGTCTCGCCGTCAACACCGTCATCCAGGGCTCGGCTGCCGACATCATCAAGGTCGCAATGGTCCGCGCGCA
>JANMKR010000080.1:0-26818 GCA_031372145.1 Actinomycetota bacterium
CTCCCACCAACACCGGGTTGGGCGCGAGGCCCGCCGCGACGAGCGCGACACCCGACAGCAGCCCACCGACGATCAGCGGCCTGCGGGGGCCGATCCGATCGACAAGGGTTCCGGCCGGGATCAGGATCACCGCATTCCCGACGAACCCCGCCGCCAGCAACGCCCCAAGCGCAGCGGCCGACAACCCGAACTCCGACCGAAACTCCGGACCAAGCGCTCCGAGTCCCCACGACGCGATCAAGATCGACGCCTGCGACGACGCCGCCAAGATCAGCAACCGCCGCTGCGCCGGCGCGAGCCTGCTCACTCAGTCCCACCGGCTCTTTGTCGAGATGTCCCCAAGATTCGTGCCAAAGGGCGGCGTATGAAATCCCAGCCGCCACAAGCATTTGGGCCCCGCCGGCGGCGCATGAAATCCAGCCGCCATCAGCGTTTGAGCCCCGCAGGGGCTCATAGGCCACCCAAGAGCCGTGCTGAGGGCGGCGTATAAGTCGCCGCGATCGGGCCGTATCGAGCGGGCTGGCCGGTGATCGATCCCCAGAACTGATCGCCGAAATCGAAGTGCCACCACTCCTCGAAGAACGCGGTGAAGCCTTGGTCGGCCATCGCCCAGAACAACCGGCGCCGCAACTCTCGTGGTCGGCCGGGGACACCCTCCAACGCCGTCGCACCCGCTTCGGGCACGAATGCGTCGAACCCCGTTCCCAGATCGAGTGGCGTTCCGTCACCGTCCCCCAGCGTCAGGTCAACGGCACCACCGGTGATGTGCGGGGCAGGGCAGACGGGGTCGGCGCTCGGGACGCTGACGTAGCGCGCCGTCTCGCGTTCGAGCGTCTCGCGGGTCCAGTCGGGATGTTCACGCCTGAGCTGCCCGGCCCACCCCTCGTAGAGCGCCCGCTGGGTCTCGAACGCCCGCCATCCGTCCCACACGATCAGCGTCAACCCGTCGGGGAGGGACTGCCCCACACGTGCGAGCCGCTCGGCGACGCCCTCGCGCACGCTGTTGTGCGCACGGGCTCCCGGCAGCCCCATCGCGTGATAGCGCGGGTCATCGCGCACGGCCGCACCGATCGCCGCGACCTCGACCAGGGGCTCGTCCACCGGTTCGATCGGCACTGCGCGCCACGGACCCGGATCGCGCAGGGCAGGCAGGGGTCGCCCGCCCGCCGGCGTATCCCCAAACCGCTCCCCCTGCTTCGCAAATGTCATCCGGGGTAGGGTAGCCACTACAGTCGCAGGGTGGTTCCTGCCGATAGGGAGGCAGATGCCCGCAGCCGACCTTCCACCACCGCCAGCGCGGATGCTGGTCAACGCCGATGAATTCCTGCTGAATGGCTCCCGCAGGGCGGGGCCGTCAGGGCGATGGCGGATTCAGCTTCGCAACAATGGTGAGGACCTCCACGACCTCGGGATCCGCCGTGCCGACGGCCGGGTCATCGCACGGATGGGGATCGTCGACGCGAACGGGCTGGGGTCGGTCAAGGTCCGCCTGAGACCCGGCACCTACCGGCTGTTCTGCGGGGTCGCCGACCACGAGGCCCTTGGAATGTGGTGGCAACTCATCGTCCGCGTGCCGAAAGTGAGGACAACCGCTCCATGAGCACAACCATTGCGCGCCCGCCAACCCGGATCGCCCGTGCCAGGGTCGAGCGCCTCATGTGGCGCGCAGGCTTCGGGGCGGTCCCGGGCGATGTCGATCGCCTGGCACGCGCGGGTATGGACGTCGCCGTCCACGAGCTGCTGTTTCCCCGGGGGCCACAGCTTCGCAAAGCGCCTGAACCGACCGTCGACGGCCAGCCGATCGATCCGGTCAACGTGTACGGCCACGACGTGCTCTGGTGGCTCGACCGCATGGTTCGCGGCCGCCACCAACTCGTCGAGCGGATGACCCTCAACTGGCACGACCATTTTGCGACGAGCAACGAGAAGGTCAGTGACGCGCGGTTGATGCAGCAGCAGTACTTCACGATCCGCTCGCGATCGGTCGGCAGCTTCCGCAAGCTCGCTCAGGCGATCCTGCGCGACCACGCGATGCAGCGGTTCCTCGACCTGGACAACTCGGACAAGGACGACCCCAACGAGAACTTCGCCCGCGAGTTCCTCGAGCTGTTTACGCTCGGCGTCAACAACGGCTACACCGAGCAGGACATCCGCGAAGCCGCCCGCGCTCTGACGGGCTTCACGTTCAACTACGACGCCAAGGCGTTCGGATATGACTCCGAGCGGCACGACGACGGCGTCAAGAAGATTCTGGGCAAGACCGGGCGGTTCACGCCGAACGACGTCGTCAACCTGGCGATCAACCATCCCAAACACGCGCCGTACCTGTGTAAGAAGCTTTGGGGATACTTCACCCCGCGCCCCTGTCCGCCCGGAACGCTCAAGAAGATGGTGGCCGCCTACAAGACGTCGGGCACGCAGATCCGCCCCGTGCTGCAGATCATCTTGACCCACCCCGCCCTGCTCGCGGACCTCGGCGAGCCGGACCAGGTCAAACCGCCGGTCGTTTACGTGGCGGGAATGCTGCGCAAGACCAACCAGGTCGTCACCACCGACAGCTGGACCTGGATGCTCGACAACATGGGCCAGCGTCCGTTCTATCCACCCAACGTCAGCGGCTGGGAACAGGACGAGGCCTGGCTCACGACGGCGTCCGTCCGGGCCCGGTACGAAGCCGCGTCCCAAGCGGTGCGCGCGATGGAGATCAAGGACGGGACGATCGCCAAGAAGCAAACCCCGGCCCAGGCGCTGTCGGCTGCGCTGCGCATGACCGGAAAGCCATGGACGAGCGCACAATCGCGCGCCGCACTGTCGCGCTACGCGCGTACGAGCGTTGCCGACAAGACCGCAGATTGGCAAGAGGAGCACTACTGGCCGGAGCGCTTGCGGGTGCTCTGTCACATGTTGCTCGCCGGCCCCGACGCACAGGTGTCCTGATGAATCGAAACTGTGGATGTGACGACTGGCGTGTCTCCCGGCGCGCACTCTTGGGAGCTGCCGCCGACAACCTCGTCGGGATCCCCGAGGCGTTGCTCGCTGACGGCCCGGCCGCGGCGCTGACCGGCTCGCGAGGGATCACCCGCAAGCGCATGCTCGTCGGAGCGGGAGGACTGGCATTCGCCGTCGCGGCC
The DNA here is from genome assembly GCA_031372145.1 of Actinomycetota bacterium. GTDB lineage: Bacteria > Actinomycetota > Thermoleophilia > Miltoncostaeales > Miltoncostaeaceae > CALMEC01. The sequence goes on from JANMKR010000080.1 coordinate 3,132, forward strand.
ATGCCCCGATTCGGCGCCAAGGGGCTGTTCGAGGCCGCCGCCGCGCAGGCCGCGGAGGACCCCAACGGCCGGATCCTCGTCTCGATCTACCTGGACGGCGGCAACGACGGCCTCAACACTCTCGTCCCGATCGGCGATCCGCGCTACCGGCAGCTGCGCACACGGATCGGAATCGATCCTGCGACGACCCTCGCGGTGGCCGGCCACCCGGAGTTCGGTTGGCATCCGTCGCTGACCGGCCTCAAGACGCTCTTTGACGCCGGCAAGGTCGCCGTGATGCCCGCCGTCGACTACGCCAACCCCGACCAGTCGCACTTCAACTCGCAAATCTTTTGGCGCACCGGCGTTGTCGGGCAGACCTTCGACCGCAGCGGATGGCTCGGCCGCACAATCGACCTGCTCGGCGGCACTGACAACCCGCTGCAGGCGATCAGCATGGGATGGAACCTCGACCCGATCCTGCAGAGTCGCCAGGCGCCGGTCGCCACCGTGTTCGATCCTGGCGGATTCGGGTTCTCCATCCCGGACGTCTGGAGCGACGAAGCCGCGCTCGGGCCATATCGCGGCGCGACCTCAGGCGCCCGCAGCAAGGCGCGCAAGGCCGCCCAACAGGCATTCCGCGGCGCGATCGGCGTCTTCGACCAGCTTGCGCCGTTGCGTGCGCAGGGTGACAAGGTGCCCCCGACCCCGATCGCATACCCGGACGAACATCTGGGCAACGGGCTGCGAAACCTGGCGCGCATGTTGGGCGCGGGCTTCGGCACGCGCCTCGCCACCATCAGCCATGGCGGCTTCGACACCCATGATCAGCAACCCGTCGAACACGCCCAACTGCTCAAGACACTGGGCGATTCGCTCGTGGCATGGCAGGCGGACCTCGACGCGCGCAACCTGTCCGATCGCGTGATGACGCTCGTCTGGAGCGAGTTCGGCCGCCGGGCGGAAGACAACGACTCGAATGGCACAGATCACGGTGCAGGCGGCTGTGTCCTGCTTGTGGGCAACCACGCCAACGGCGGCATCCAGAGCGAGTTCCCCGGTCTGACCAATCTGGACCCCGACGGCAACCTGCTCGTCACCACCGAGTTTCGCAACCTGTACGCCACACTGCTCGAATCCTGGATGGGCGTGGAAGCCGGCCGCGTGCTCCCCGGCGTGGACGCGCGGCGCCTGGCGCTCATCAAGTAGCGGTCAGCGCCGCCAAGCTGACGCTCCAGGCACGGTCTCACCGCGATCCTCGTGCGCGATTGTTCAGGTCGTGTCACGGCGACGTGAAGCGGGTGTTACTTGAACTCCTCCGCCGGACGAGCGGGGCTCTCGGCGTCCTTGGAGCCCGCGACCGAGGCGACGTAGGCGGCGACGTCATCGGCGTCCTTACCCGTCACGATGTCAGGCGGCATGATCGGCTGGCTCCGCTGCTCGGGCTTGTCGATCCAGTAGCGAATGACGCCCTCGAACGAGCTGTGCTCGTAGCCCTGGCGCCGAGCGCCGCGGAACGCGTCATCCAGGTTGGGGCCAACCGTTCCCTTGGTCCCGGCATCGGCCAATGTGTGGCACCCACCACATGCGGCGAACTTGGTCTTGCCGTTCGCCAGGTCTCGCGTGCCTCCACCGCAGGCGGCGAGCGCGAACGCCGCCACGCAGAGCGCGACCAGGCCGAACAGTGCCGCCGAGCGGCGGGGGTGCGAGCGGCCGGCCATCAGACGAGGTACACCACGACGTAGAGGAACACCCACACGACGTCAACGAAATGCCAGTAGATCGACGCAGCCGTCAGCGGCCCGCAGTTGCCATGGCTGAACTCGCCCCGCTTGGCGCGGTTGAGCGAAAAGCCCAACGCGTTGAGGCCGACGAACACGTGCGCGCCGTGCAGACCGGTCAGGCAGTAGAACACGGTGCCGAAGATCTTGTCCTGCGGCGTGAACCCGAGGTGGACGTACTCGTTGATCTGGATGATCAAGAACGTCGCGCCCAGCATCATCGTGACGGTCAAGCCGCGGATCAATCCCTTGCGATCGCCTGCGGCGAGGCGTTTCTCCGCCCACCAGACCGTGAAGCTCGAGAACACCAGGATCGCGGTGTTGACCCCCGTGATGACCTTGGGAACCTCGAAGGCCGTCGAACCCTCGAAGACCGGCGGCCACTGCACTGCATTCGATCGCGCGATGAAGTACGCCGTGAAGAACGAGGCGAACAACATGATCTCGGACCCGATGAAGATCGACATGCCGAGCGCGCCGATGTTCATGCGGGACATGCCCGAGCCACCGTGCGTTGCGGGCTTGGTGTCGTGCGCGTGCGTCGTCATCAGCTCGTCGCTCCGGCTCCGAGCACGACCTCGTCGATGATCGCGCCGCGTGCAACGTCGCGCAGCGCATTCAGGTCCTGGCCGGCGGTGGTGACGACAAGGATCTCGTCGGGGCGGTAGGCGCCGACCGTTTCGCGCGCGGCTGCAACGATGCCTCCGTCGACGACCTCGCCTTGAATGGCGACCCCTGATTGCTGCAGTTCCTCGATCGCCTGGTGAACACGCTCGACCGCGTCACCGCGCAATGCATTGGATTCGTCACCCCAGGCCGGGCTCGGAAGATCGGCGGGGTGCACCAGCGTGAAGCGCGCAGGCGAGCGGTCGGCACGCCGACGGATCTCGTCGAGCAGGGCGCCGCCACCGACGGCGTCGTGGGCCAGCACCATGACGTGTGCCAGGCCCGGTGCGTCGAGCGTCGCACGTGCCTCTTTGTGCGACACCGTGACGTGCGAGACGGGAAGACCCGTGGCCTTGCGGATGCGGTCGACCAGGTCCTGTCGCAGCCACTGCGACTCGCCGAGTGGGTACGTCGCGACCATGATCTCGTGTGCATGCTCGTCCTGGGCGGCACGCGCGATCGCCTGCACGATGTCTCCGGTCACAACCTTGCCACTCGCCTGGATCCCCGCCTTGTCGAGCACGGCCGCCGCCAGCGCGTGACGGCGCACCAACGCCTGCTTTTCGGCATCGGTGTCGGCCGGCGAGACAAACGTGAATCGCCAGAGGCCGTGGGTGCCGAGCTCGCGCGTGGCGTCCAAGAGCGACTTGCCCGTGACCGTGTCCTTGGCGACGACCAGAATCGTCGGGTGGGTCGTCTCGGTCAGCTCGCCGCCACCGATCTCCTCGGGTGCGAACACGATCGCGTGACGTGCACCGGCGACGCCGTACTGGTACGGGCCGCCGACGACCTGCGGCGTCGCGTCGAAGTTGAAGATCGACGGGGGTGACGAGACGAGCCACTCGAGCGTCCGTCCACGCCATGGGTTCCAGGGCGCCTTGGGTCCCGACCGCCACGAGGTGATCGCGTTGTAGAAGAAGACCGCCGTACCGGCGACCATCAAGATGGATGCCAGGCTGATGATCAGGTTGAGGTTCGCGAACCGGGGGTCATAGTCGGCAACGCGGCGGGGCATGCCCTGCAGACCCAACCAGTGCATCGGCAGGAACGTCGCATTGAACCCGACGAACGTCAGCCAGAAGTGCCACTTGCCGAGCTTCTCGTTGTACATGCGCCCGGTCATCTTGGGGAACCAGTAGTACACCCCGGCGAACACCGTGAAGACGCTGCCGCCGAACAGCACGTAGTGGATGTGCGCGACGATGTAGTACGTGTCGCTGACGAAGATGTCGGCCGGGAGCGTTCCCAGGAAGACACCCGAGAGCCCGCCGATCACGAACGTGAACAGGAACCCGAGCGCCCACAACATCGGCGTGTTGAGATGGATCTTGCCGCGCCACAGCGTCGCCACCCACGAGAACACCTTGACCCCGGTCGGGATCGCGATGATGACGGTGGTGACCATCATCGGGATGCGCAGCCACGGCGACATGCCCGACACGAACATGTGGTGGGCCCACACGCCAAAGCCCAGGACCGCGATGGCAACCGTCGAGAACGCGACGGCCCGGTATCCGAAGATCGGTTTTCGCGAGAAGGTGGCGAGGACCTCGCTGATGATGCCGAACCCGGGCAGCATCATGATGTAGACGGCCGGATGGCTGTAGAACCAGAAGATGTGCTGGTAGCTGACGACGTCGCCGCCGGCGGTCCAGTCGAAGAAGTGCGTGCCCATGACGCGGTCGAACAGCGTCATGAACTGCGAGCCGGCGATGAACGGTGTGCCGAAGACCACGAGCGCGGAGGTGGTGGCGTTCGCCCACACCAGCAGCGGCATGCGCCAGACGGTCATGCCCGGCGCACGCATCGTGATGATCGTCACCAGGAAGTTGACCGCGGTCATGATCGACGACGCCCCGGCGAACTGCACCCCGACCTCGAAGAGCGTGGTGCCGGTGCCGGCCTGCGTCGCGAGCGGCGTGTAGGCGGTCCAACCGGATGAGTACCCACCCAGGATGATGCCCATCAGGATCATCAGACCGGCCGGCGGCAGCATCCACACCGACAGGGCGTTGAGCTTGGGAAACGCCATGTCCTTGGCGCCGATCATGATCGGCAGGATGTAGTTGGCGAGCCCGGCGAAGGACGGGATGATCACCAAGAAGATCATCAGGGCGGCGTGCCCGCTGAAGAGCGTGTTGTAGCCCTCGCCGCTCGTGATCTGCGAACCCGGACGCGCCAGCTCGGTTCGCACCAACTCGGCGAGCAGGCCGCTGATGACCATGAAGCTGAAGACAATGACCAGGTACTGGACACCGATCACCTTGTGGTCGGTGTTGACCCGCAGGTAATCGCGCCAGCTCGATGCGCCGTGGAAGCTGTGATCCTCGTAGTCGACGTGCTTGCCGACCATCCAACGGCCCCACCAGTCGAAGCACCCGATCCCGATCAGGAAACCGATGACGCTGAAGATGCTCGTCGTCGTGACGTAGACCTGCTCGTTCCACAGCGGGTCGAGGCCAAAGACCCACCGAAGGAAAAACGGCAACAGCAAGCCGAAGAGGACGCCGCCGGCCGAGCACCAGGCAGCGCGGATCCACCAGTGGCGGATCGACCGATAGTCAGTGTGGTGTGTGTGACCGCCACCAGATCCGTGGGGGATCTGCTGACCGGGCATCGGTGCGTGGGTCGCCATCGTCCCTCGCTACGGCGTCGTGGTCGTGGTCGTCGGTGGAGGCGGCGGCGGGGCCTTCGCGGCGGCCTCGGCGGCCGTGGCCTTGGCCTGCTGTGCCCATGTGTCGTAGTCACCGGCGGTGAGCGTGATCATCTGCGCGCGCATCACGCCGTGGCCCGCGCCACACAACTCGGTGCAGACGATCGGGTAGATCTTGCCGGCGTATTCGGGCTTCATCGTGAACCGGACGCGATCGTTGACCTGGCCCGGCACCGCGTCGCCCTTGATGCGGGTCTCGTAGACGAAGAAGCTGTGGATCACATCCTTGGCGTGCAGGTTCAGCACGACCTGCCTGCCGGCAGGCACCCGAAGGTCCCCGGTCGTGACGCCCAGGTCCGGGTACGTGAACTCCCAGGCGAACTGCTGCGCAAGGACCTCGACGCGCAGCGGACCGGGCCCGGCCTGCGCGATGTCCTCGTTCTTGATCAAGACGATTGCCGCCCACGCTGCGGTGATGCCGATCAGCACGGTCGGTATCGCCGTCCACACGATCTCGAGCATCGTGTGGCCGTGGATCGGCGGGCCGTCCGACTCGTCGCCGTCCTTCGCCCGGAATTTCCAGACCGAGTAGAACATGAACGCCATGACGATGGCGAAGATCCCGATGCTCGCCCACACGGTCCACCAGACGAGCAGGTCGACGCGATCGGCCTCCTTCGACGCCGGATCGGGAAGCCAGTCGATCGTCAGCGCGACGACCACCGAAACCGCCGCGATCACGAGCGTGATGATCGCGATCGGGAGGACGTGCTCCTTGCGTGAGGTCGTGGCCATCTGGGGCCGGACGCTACCACGCACGGAACACTGCGACGCCATGTGTCTGACCGGTCAGACGTCCCTGCTCGGTGGGCGCACCGGCCGTTCTTGCATGCGGGGCGGGTGAGGTCGATTCCGTGTATCTCCACGCGTTCCAGGCGCTCTCCAGGAGTACCGTCTCGTTGAGCGAAAGGGGAATTGAATGAACACGCGAACGACCTCGATCATCGCGGGAGCCGTGGCGCTCTCCGCAGGTGCCGTGGGCTCGGCAACCGCGCTTCCGGCATTCACCACCGCAGCCAAGAGCAGAACGGTGAGCCCGACCACACCGCAGGCAACGCTCGCCCAGGTCACCGTCGGACGCCACGCGGCGTTCGACCGGATCGTGTTCCGGTTCACCGGCTCGACGCCGGGCTTCCGGATCCAGTACGTGCCCCAGGTCATCCACGACGGATCGGGACTGCCGGTGACCCTGCTGGGCCACCGATTCCTGCAGATCCGCTTCGAGCCGACGGTCAACGGCTCGTCGAGCAACGCGCCTGCCGTCATCACACCGCGGTTCCCGACGCTGCGACAGATCAAGCGGGCCGGTGACTTCGAAGGGGTCATCACGTTCGGCGCGGGCCTGTCGAAGCGCGCCGGATTCCGGGCGTTCACGCTCGCCTCCCCCCGCCGGATCGTGGTGGATATGGCGCACTGAACGCACTGGCCGCTACGGCGCTGCGGGCTCCAGGGCGGTGCGGCCCGAGCCGCGCAACGCGATGACCAGGCAGACGCCGAACAGGGCCGCCCCGACGATGTAGGGCAGCGGCACGTCAAAGTCGAACATCGCTCCTGCGGCCAGCGGCCCTGCGGCCCGCGCGAGCCCACTCGACGACGCGAGCAGGCCCAGCATCCCGCCTTGGTCGGCATCGCCGGCCGCCTTCGACACGAGGGACGTGACCGTGGGGAACACGAGTCCCGAGGCGGCCAGCAACGCCATCACCGGGAACAGCGCCCACAGGTGGGTCGTCACCGCGAGGAGCCCCAACGCCAGACCGGTCAAGACGAGGCCCGTCAGCATCACCCGGCGCTCGCCGAGCCGCGCGACGAGCGGGCCGATGGCCTTGCCCTGTACGACCGCGACGATGATCCCGATGTAGGTGAACACCAGGCCGGTCTCAACCAGGCCGAAGTCGAATCGGGCCTCGCCCAGCAGCGCAAACGTCTGCTCCATGCCGACGAAGGCAAATGTCCCCAGGAACGTGATGGCGATCATCGGGGCGATGCGCCCGTCGCGGAACGCAGCGCGCAAGAGCTCCCGCTGTGACGAGCGCGTGGCCGGCCGGCGCTCGGGCTCGGGCAGCCGCCGCCAGGCCAGCACCAGGTTGAGCGCCGCGACGCCCGCTGCCACGAAGAACGGGAACCTCGGATCGACGATGGCGCACAGACCGCCGATCGCCGGGCCCAGCACGAATCCCAGGCCGAACGCGGCGCCGATCAGTCCCATCCCCCGTGCGCGCTCCTCACGCGTGGTGACGTCCGCGACGTAGGCCTGCGCCGCCGAGTACGAGGCACCCGAGATGCCGTTCAAGATCCGCGACACCCACAGGAAGATCAGCGAGCTCGCCAGCCCGATCAGCAACGACGAGATCGCGCTGCCGGCGAGTGCCACCAAGATGATCGGGCGGCGGCCGTAGCGGTCCGAAAGCCGGCCCCACAACGGCGCGAACAGGAACTGCATCAACGCATAGGACGCCGCCAGTGCGCCGATCACGGTCGGCGATGCACCCAGGTCCTTGGCGTAGAGCGGCAGGATCGGGATGACGATGCCGAACCCGATCAGGTCGATCACAACCGTCGTGAACACGATCCCGAGCGGCGAGAGGAAGAACCCGCCCCGGCCGTGGCCGCCCCGCTGCCGTGCCATCGGGCTAGTGGTCCGACACGGAAATAACCGCGCGTTCTCGCTGGCTGCGACCGTCGGCATGCGGTGTCCTCGCTTGCCCGCATATTGCCCAATATGCGGGCAAGACTGCGTCCTGGCCTTCCTCGGTCTCGCTCACCCAGAACACCGCGCTCTTTCCGTGTCGGACCACTGGCTAGACCACCGCGTCGATCGCGAGCGCGGCAAACAGCAGCGCCAGGTACAGCATCGAATACGAGAACGTCGATCGCGCCCTGCGTTCGTCCGGCTGTCGCGCGAGTTGCCACGCGGATGCCAGGAACAGACCGCCCAGCACCAGCGCGGACCCGAAGTACAGGCCACCGGACACGCCGGCTGCGACCGGCAGCAGCGTCACGCCGACCAGCACGACGGTCCACAGCAGCACCTGGCGAGCGGTCTCCTCGACCCCACGAACGACCGGGAGCATCGGGATGCCGGCCTCCGTGTAGTCCTTCTTGAGCAACAGCGCCAGCGCCCAGAAATGGGGCGGCGTCCAGTAGAACACGATCGCGAACAGGATCAGGGCGCCCAGGCCGATGCTGCCGTCGGCAGCTGCCCAGCCCACCAGCGGTGGAATCGCACCCGCGGCACCGCCGATGACGATGTTCTGCGTCGTCGTCCGCTTGAGCCAGAGCGTGTAGAGGAAGACGTAGAGCAGCAGCCCGAGCATGGCCAGGCCCGCGGTCAACCAGTTGACGGCGATCCCCAGGATCAGGGCGCTCGCCACGCTGATCGTCACCGCGTAGATCAAGGCGTGCGTCGGTCCGATGCGCCCGGCGACGATCGGACGGTTCGACGTGCGTCGCATCCGCGCGTCGATGTCGCGGTCAAACCACTGGTTGATCGCGTTGGCGCCGCCTGCCGCCAGGTAGCCGCCGATCATCGTCCACACGACGGTCCGGCCGGCCGGCCACCCGTGCCGGGCCATGATCATCGCGAGCAGCGTCGTCAACAAGAGCAGCGAGATGACCCGCGGTTTGGTCAGCCGCACGTAGTCCGCCAGCAACCCCGCCAGGCGCTGCCCGATGCCGGGCGCCGACACCACCCCCGTCGTCACGCCACCACCTGCCGCGCTGCGAGCACGATCAGCAGCACCAGGAATCCGGCCGGCAGCACGACCCACAAGCGCTCGAACACACCGCCACGCCCCTTGGGCGCAACGGCCCAGTCGGCGCGCGCGACCAGGCCACCTGCGACGACGACCATTGCGGTCGCGATGATGAGCGCGATCAGTGCCATTCAAAATCGAGCATAACCCAGCGTCCACGCAGGCGATGGGCGATTGTCCCTCTCGGTCGTCGTTGACATGACGCGGGTCGATGGACACGCTCTGGATGTGAGGTACGACGCCATCGTGTTGGGAGCCGGTCCCGCCGGTCTGGGGGCCGCCCTTGCGCTTGCTCGCGATGGACAGCGTGTGGTGCTGGTCGAGGCGGGGAGCGAGGTCGGAGGGTTGTGCCGGACGATCCGCCACGACGGCCTGGCCTACGACCTGGGCGGTCACATCCTGTTCGTCCACGACGCGGCGCGCCGTGAGTGGCTCAGCGGATTGCTGGGCGACGACGCGGTCTGGGTCGATCGTCCGGTGGTGTGCGTGCGTCAGGGCACCCTGACCCGCGGCCGCTACCTGGACCAGCGGCCGGACGAACGCGCCGGGGACGGCGACGGCCCGTCGGCACGGGACTTTCTCGGCGGCAGCTTCGGCGATGCCTTCGTCGACCGCGTCATGCGCCGGTACTTGGAGAAGGTCGACGGAATGCCGCTGGAGCGCATCGTTGCGGCCCGTGCGCGCAAGCTGATGCTCGAACAAGCCGCGCCGCAGGGGTTTTGGTACGCCGCCGGCGGGGTCGGCCAACTGATGGACGCGATGGCGGGCGACGTGCGCCGACACGGGGGCGACGTGCTGCTGGGGACACGTGTCCGACGGATCCGGACTCGGGCCGGGCGGGTCGCAGGGATCGACGCCGAGACCGCGGACGGCCCGGTCACCTTGGATGCATCGCGTGTGATCGCGGGCCTCCCGCCCCAGCTGGTGGCCGGACTCGTCGATCCGGCCCCTCCCGCGGGCGTCATCCCGACCCTGGCGCCACGGGCCGCCGCGCTCGTCTACTTGTTGATCGACAAGCATCGCCTGACCGACGAGCCGTGGATCCAAATCGACGACCCACGCGTGCCGTTCGCCAGGATGTTCGAGGCCAAGAACTGGAGCGATCGCCTGGTCCCGGCCGGACGCACCGTGATCGGCTGCGAGTGCTACTGCACGCCCGAACGGGACGACCCGGCGTGGGGCCTGACCAACGCCGCGCTGAGCCAGGCATGCGCAACGGCATTGGTCGCCCCGCTCGGGCTGCTCGACGACCCCGGCCGGGTCCAACCCCTGCAGGTCGTCCGCCTGCCCCGCGCGTGGTCGCTGGTCGACGTGGACCACACAGACGATGCCTTCGCACCCGCCCACTGGCTGGCGGCCATCGACGGCCTGACCGTCGCCCAGGGAGGCGATGTCATCCTGGCGATCGCAGCCGGAGAGCACGCCGCGACGCGTTGAGCGGTTGCCGACGTCCCACCCTCCGTCGACGCGTCGGCGCCCCTGACAGCCGGGCTCAGACGCGACGCAAACTGCGCGGACCGTGCGCGATGGCCACGCCGCACCGTGTGCCCGCCAGGATTCGCTAGCCTCGTACTCGTGGCAACCGACGCACAGATCACGGCGCCGGGAACGGCGGCAGCCGAGCAATTCCGCGCGATCCTGGGGGCCGATCGCGTCCTGGACCACTCGCTCGAACGCGGCATCTACGCACGCGACGGCTCGATCCAACGCGGCGAGTGCGGGCTTGTGGTCCTGCCGGAGACGACGGCCGAGGTGTCCGCCTGCATGCGCCTGGCCAACGACCTCGAGCTCATGGTCGTCCCGCGCGGATCGGGGACGGGGCTCGCGGGTGCGGCGGTACCGCTCGATGGAGCCGTCGTCATCTCGCTCGCGCGGATGCGGCGCATCATCGAGATCGACGAGCACACGCCCTGCGCGTGGGTCGAGCCGGGCGTGCTCAACCTGGACCTGACCAACCACGTCCGGCACCTGGGTCTGCACTATGCGCCAGACCCCTCCAGCCAGCAGGCGTGCTCGATCGGTGGCAACGTCGGCACCAACGCCGGTGGTCCGCACTGCCTGAGCTACGGCGTCACCGCCCAGCACGTGTTGGCCGTCGAGGTGGTCCTGTACGACGGCGAGGTCGTGATGCTCGGTGGCCTGGCTCCCGACGCCCCCGGCTACGACCTGCGCGGGTTGTTCGTCGGCAGTGAGGGCACGATGGGGATCACCACGCGCATCTGCGTGCGTCTGACGGCCAACCCGCCCGCGGTGCGAACCATGCTGCTGGATTTCTCCACCGTCGCCGACGGCGGCGAAACCGTCAGCGAGATCATCGCGTCAGGCGTGGTGCCCGCAGCGATCGAGATGATGGACCAGGGGATGATCCGCGCCGCCGAGGCATTCACGCACGCGGGCATGCCGACGGACGCCGCCGCCATCGTGCTGGTCGAGGTCGACGGCACCCAGACGCAGATCGCGGAAGAGGCGGCGCTCGTCGAGCGCGTCGCCCGTGCCCACAACGTGCGCACCGTCCGCATCGCCCAGAACGAGGCCGAGCGTGACCTGTTGTGGAAGGCACGCAAGAGCGCGTTCGGCGCGATGGCACGCATCGCCCCCAACTACTACCTGCATGACTGCGTCGTCCCGCGCACACGGCTGGTCGAGGTGCTGGACGAGATCGCAGCGATCGGCACGCGCCACGAGCTGGTCATCGTCAACGTGTTCCACGCGGGCGACGGCAACCTGCACCCACTGATCGCGTTCGACCGCCGGGACGTCGCGCAGACCGAACGCGTGATGCAGGCGGGCGAGGAGATCATCCGCAAATGCGTGGCCGTCGGTGGCGTGCTGACCGGTGAACACGGCGTGGGCATCGAGAAGCGCGACTTCATGCCGCTCACGTTCAGTGCCGTGGACCTGGAGGCCCAGGCCTGCACGCGGGCGGCATTCGACCCGGCCGGACGGATCAACCCCGACAAGGTGCTGCCACGCGGCAGCCGCTGCGGCGAGCTGGGCGGAGACATCGCCGCGCTTCCCGAGGGCGCGTGGGTCTGACCCCCACCACCGCCGACGAGGTCGCCGACGCATTGCGCGCGGCGACGGCCGAGCACCGGCACGTGACGACGACCGGGGGCGGCACGCGCTCGCGCAACGGTCGGCCCGCGGACCCCGGCGTGATCCTCTCGACCGCCGGCCTGCGCCAGGTAATCGAACACACGCCCGCGGAGCTGACCGTGACGCTCGAGGCCGGGTTGCCCGCGACCGAACTGGCCGAGCGCCTGGCCGCCGCCGGACAATGGTGGCCGCAGGCCGATGTCAGGCCGGGATCGACGGTGGGCGGAATCCTCGCCACCGCCGCGAGCGGACGCGGGCGCCTGCGTCACGGACCAGTGCGCGACTCGCTGCTCGAGGTCGTGTTGGTCACCGGCGACGGGCGCATCGTCAAAGCCGGAGGACGCACGGTCAAGGGTGTCGCCGGATACGACATCCCACGTCTGGCGGTGGGCTCGCTGGGCACGCTCGGGGTCATCACCCAGGTCACGCTCAAACTGTGGCCCAAACCACCCGCCCGCGGCTGGTTCGCGATGGAGGGATCACTCGACGAACGCATGGCCGTCGCGGAGCGCATCCGCGGTGAACAGTGGCGGCCCGCCGCGATCCTGTTGGCACCTGGGCGCCTGTCGATCGATCTGGTGGGCGCCACGGCCGACGTGACCGCGCCCGCCGGCACGAGCCCCGCAGACCCCCCGCCCGAGGTGACCGGTCGTGGCCTCGTCGACGTGGGGGTCGCACCCGTCGCAGTCGCCTCGGTGGCCCGTGAGCTGGAACGGTTGGGACGCGACTACATCGCCGAATTCGGTGTCGGGCGATGTCGGGTCGCGATCGACACCGCGGCCGACCTGGACACCCTGCGCGCCCTCGCCCACGCACACGACGGACACGCCGTCGTGATCGATGGCCCCGACGACCTGCGGACCGATCCGTGGGGGACCCCACCACCCGGCCTTGCGATCATGCGGCGCATCAAACAGGCCTTCGATCCCGCCGGCGTCCTCAACCCGGGTCGCTTCATCGGAGTGCGGTGAGCACGACCCACCACCGGCCCGCCGAGGCCGACATCGGCCAGTGCGTGGCCTGCGGGCTCTGCCTGCCGCACTGCCCGACCTTCCGGATCACCGGCCGCGAGACCGCATCGCCCCGAGGGCGGATCGCGGCGATGCGCGCAGTGGTCGAGGACGGCGCGGCGATCGACGGATCGTTCATCACGATGATGGACGAGTGCCTGGCCTGCCGTGCCTGTGAGGCTGCGTGCCCAAGCGGCGTGCCATTCGGACGGATGATCGAAGCCGCCAGGGCGATGGCCGAACCGCACCGCACCGCCCGCGGGCGGATCGTGCGGCGCGTGGGACTCGGGTTCGCATTGCGACGTCGCTGGGTCATCAAGACGATGGCGCTCGGCCTGGGGCTCACGCAGGTCTTGCGTATCGACAAGCTCCTGCCCAGCCGGCTGACTGCCGGAACACCACGTGTGTCATTGCGCGGAATGCGCGAGCCGGTGCCGACGGAGCTCGGCTCGGGACCCGAGGCCGCGCTCCTGACCGGCTGTGTGATGAACGTGGCGTTCCGACCGGTCCATCGCGCGACGATGCGCCTGCTGGCACAGGCCGGATACCGCGCCACGACCCCGGCGCCGGGAGGGTGCTGCGGAGCGCTGGCCGCCCACTACGGCCAACCCGAGGCCGCACAGCGGATGGCACGCGAACGTATCGTGGAGTTCGAAGCCGCGGACGTCGTCGTGGTCAACAGCGCCGGATGCAGCGCCCATATGAAGACCTACGGCGAGTTGCTGGCAGACGACCCGGCGTGGGCCGACCGGGCCGCCCGGTTTGCCACCCGGGTGCGAGACCTGCTCGAGATCGAACTTCGGCCGGAACGTCGTACCCTGGGTCGCGTGACCGTGCATGACGCCTGCCACCACCTGCATGCCCAGAAGATCGGGCCCCAACTGCGCGATCTGCTGCGCGCGGGTGGCGCCGAGTGCGTCGAGGTCGCCGACGCCGGGCGTTGTTGCGGCGCCGCCGGCCTCTACAGCATGACCGAACCCGAGCTGTCGGCTGAGCTGCGTCGCCAGAAAGCTCGTGCCATCGACGCGGCCGGTGCCCCCATCGTCGCGGTCGCAAACCCCGGCTGTGCCGGTCAAATCGAAGCGGGTCTGCGCGAGATCGGATCGACGGTCCAGGTCATCCACCCCGCGGAGTTGCTCGCTCCGTGAGGCGCACGGTCGCCGTTGGCATCATCGCAGTCCTCGCCGTCGGGGGGTGCGGAGGCACGTCCACGACGCGCAGCGAACAGGACGCCGCGATCGTGGCGACCACGGCCACCTCGACACCCCCGGGCGCCGTCGATGTCGCCGCCGGGTTCTCGGGTGGAACGGTGAGCCCGGTCAAGGCCGCCCCCGAACTGGGACTGCGTACCTGGGACGGCCACCGGGTCACGATGGCGGACTACAAGGGCAAGGCCGTGCTCGTGACGTTCCTCTACGTCCACTGCCCCGACATCTGTCCGTTGATCGTCGACAACCTGATCAGGGCCAAGGATCGGCTGGGTCCCGCCGGCAAGCGCGTGCGAATCGTGGCGGTCTCGGTCGATCCGACCGGTGACACGCCTGCCGCGATCAAGCGCTTCCTGACCACCCACCGCGCGCTCAAGGACGTCGATTACCTGATCGGATCGCCCCAGCAACTCGAAGCCGCCTGGGCCCGCTGGGGCATCGGCGCCAGAGTCGACAAACAGAACCACGTCCTGATCGAGCACACCGGTGTCATCTGGGGTGTCGACGCACACGGTCGACGCGCAACGTTCTACCCGGCGACGGGATTCGACGTCGCAGACATCGAAGGCGATCTGCGGCTGCTGATCAAGCAGTAGCACTACTCCGAGCGTGGTCGCAGGATGTCCGGCTCGCGCTCCCACGTCCAGGCGCGGCCGTCCGCGCCGACGTAGTCGAGCGCTCCGGTGTCCGACCTCCAGTGCGGTCTGGTCGGGGCGACGTCGCGGGCCACACGACGATCGTGACGACCGTTCGCCCAGATGACCCGCAGGTCGTGACGCCCGCCACGGCGCACGACGTACGCGATGTACGTGGGATATGGCGCCCACGCGATCTGCACCACCTCGCCGTCGACCGGGGTCCGCCAGCGCACGACACCGTCGAGTTCGGCTGCGACCAACGCGCCCCGCTCGCCGAACGCGACGAAGAGTCCGGCGGGGGACAACTCGACCGCGCTCGCGGGCCGCGAGATCGTTTCACCCGCGATCGTCGCCACCCACGCCCTGCCGCCCGCCAGCGCCGTGACCGCCGGCGCGCCCACGGGAACGACCAGATCCGGCGGCGCGACCGCTGACTGACGCATGCCTGGGACCAGATTGCCGGTGGCGGCCATTCCGGCCCCGGCCGTGATCGTCGCGGCAGCGAGCAGCCCCCCGCCCACCGCGCGCGCCCGCCCGCGCCGACGCGACGGCATCACGCTCGCCAGCACGGTTGCGCGGACACGCGCGGCGGCGGTCGGGGGTGGGGTCAGACCAGCAAGCGCCCGGATCAGCCGGGCTTCGCAATCAGACGACATCGGTCGCCTCGATCTGTGTGCGCAGGTCGGCGAGCGCGCGGGCCAGGCGGGAATGCACCGTCCCGACCGGCAGGTCCAGCAGGTCGGCGATCTCAGCGGGGGCGTATCCCAGTCCGTAGCGCAACAGACACACCGCGCGTCGCTCCGGGGTCAGCACCGCCAGGGCGGCGAGCATCGCGCCGTCCGCGTCGTCCGCGACATCCCACATCGGCGTCTCGGGGACGTCGTCCAGGGCAACCAGCCGGCGGTCCTTGCGAATGACGTCGAGTGCCCGGTTGACGACGATTCGGTGCAGCCACGGCGCGAAGGGTCGGCGCGGGTCGAAGCGATCGAGCGCCCTGAGCGCGCGTTCGAAGCCGTCCTGGGCCACGTCCTCCGCGACGTCTCGGCGGCCGGTGATCGCGTAGGCCGCCCGCCATGCCGCCGGCCAGTGACGTTCGAACAGTTCCCCGGCGGCAGCCCGCGAGCCACGCCGCGCCTGCTGGACGAGCACCCGGTCTGAGCGTCGGCGCATCTCCACATGAACACTACGCCCCAGTCGGCGTGTGGCGTCCCGCGCTTGCCGCCCACCGCGCAAACGCGCAACACTGCAGGGGTGACCGGCGATTCGCACCGCGTGCTCGAGCGGACTCCAACCCGGCGCGCCCTGATCCAATTTGCGATCAGCGGCCTGGTCGCACTGTTGATCATCGGGGCAATCGCATTCGTCGCGCTCCGTCACGAGAGTACGCAGGAGTCGATCCTCGAGGCGCGCAGGGTCACGACGCTCATCGCGACGAACATCGCAAAGCCGCTGCTGAACGAGCGACCGGAGACGCTGACGGGCGATCCCGATGCCATCAAGTGGTTCGACGAACGGATCCGTGCCCGTGTCATCGGCGATGGCAAGTCGATCGTGCGCGTAAAGATCTGGACCCCGGACGGTCGGGTCGTCTACTCCGACGCACCGGCGCTGCGAGGACGGCGGTTCCCGCTTGACGTGGCTGAACAGGCGGCGCTGCGCGACAACAGGTCTCACGCCGAGGTCAGCGACCTCTCAAAACCCGAGAACCGGTACGACCGGACCGAAGGCAAGCTGCTCGAGGTCTACCTGCCGATCACCACGACCACGGGGGACGTCGTTCTGTTCCAGACGTATCACCCCTACTCGACGATCGCAGCGGACAGCTCCGAGGTGTTGGGGAAGTTCCTGCCGATCTTCCTGCTGGCACTGCTCGTGCTCGCGCTGGTGCAGGCTCCCCTGGCCTGGTCGATGGTCCGACGCCTGCGCGACGGCCAGCGCGAACACGAGCAACTGCTCTTGTCCGCGATCAATGCGTCCGATCGCGAACGCCGCCGCATCGCCGGCGAGGTTCACGACGGGCCGGTCCAGGAGCTGGCGGGGTTGTCGTTTGCGCTTGCCGGCGCCGCCGACCGCGCGGAGCAGGACGACGTGCAGCGCAGCCTGCACGCCGCCGCCGCCACGACCCGTGGCGTCATGCGTCAGTTACGGGGCCTGCTCGTCGGGATCCACCCGCCGAGTCTGCATGCCTCCGGGCTCAGCACGGCGCTTTCGGACCTGACGGCGCCACTCGCGGCAAAGGACATCGCGACCACATTGGACATCGCGGTGCTGCCACCACTCACGGCCGAGACCGAGGCGCTGCTGTTTCGCGCCGCGCAGGAGGCACTCCGGAATGTCACCGAGCACAGCGGGGCACGCAACGTCACCGTCAAGGTCACCGCCGACCTGAGCGCGGCACGGCTTGAGGTTCGCGACGACGGGCACGGGTTCGATCACGTCGAACACGCGCGGCGACGAGCAGAAGGACACATCGGGTTGGACATCCTTCGCGACCTCATGACCCACGCCGGAGGAAGCATGCAGATCGATTCCACGCCCGGCCAGGGAACGACCCTGGCTATTGTGGTGCCACTCCAATGATCAAAGTGCTCATCGCAGACGACCACGGCTTGGTGCGGGCAGGACTGACCGAGCTCGTGGGAACGTTCGTCGACGTCGAAGTCGTCGGCGCCGCGACCGGCGGCGAGGAAGCGGTGACGATGACGCTTGAGCACCACCCGGACATCGTGCTCATGGACCTCGAGATGCCCGGTGTGGACGGCATCCAGGCGACGCAACGGATTCGCGAGCAGGCGCCCAAGACACGCGTCGTGATCCTGACGTCGTTCTCCGATCGTGACCGGATCCTCAAGGCCCTCGACGCCGGCGCGGTCGGATACCTGCTCAAGGATGCCGAGCCCGCCGAACTTGCGCGTGGCATCGCAGCCGCCGCACGCGGGGAGTCGCCACTCGATCCCCGGGCGGCGGGGACCGTCATCGCCGCGCGCAGTGAGGTTCCGGCGTCTCAGGCCGTGGTGTCGGATCGCGAACGCGAGGTGCTTGCGCTCCTGTCCCGCGGCATGGCGAACAAGGAGATCGCGCGACACCTCGGCATCAGCGAGAAGACCGTCAAAGCGCACCTGACGAGCATCTTCCGTCAGATCAAAGTGAGCGACCGCACGCAGGCCGCGCTCTGGGCACACGCACAGGGGATCGCCTCAGACATCTGATCAAGATCAGGCGCTGCCGGCGCCCGGCCGGCCGGGGGTCAGGCGGCGATCAGGGCATCGCCGACCCACGTGGCCTCGTGGTGATCGCCGGCCGTGCGGTGAACGCAGCCGGACACCGGGCAGATCCCGTCGACCGGAGGGTCAAGTCGATCGAGGAGCGCCTGGATGGATGGCAACGTCATGCACGCCGGGCCGGTGGTGGTTTTCATGGTCGGTCCTTTCGGTTCACGGTCACTCGGTACGGAGAGTGATCCTGCTCGACCGGTTTCGTGACGCGCCAATCGCGTCGCCGGTGTTGGATCATCTCGGGTCTCCATGACATCGAGCAGCCACCGCACCGGCTGATACAGCCGCTCATGGTCGATGCGCTACCGTCAATCAGACCACAGCGACCGGGGAGACACCGATGGCAACAGCGAGTTGGAACGGAACGGTGATCGCCGAGAGCGACGCGACGATCATCGTCGAAGGCAACCACTACTTCCCACGGACATCGGTGCGGACCGAACTGGTGCGATCGAGTGCCCACAGCACCGTGTGCCCGTGGAAGGGCACCGCCAGCTACTACGACGTCGTCGTCGGAGACGCGGTCAACGGCAACGCCGCCTGGTACTACACGCAGCCAAGCGACGCCGCGGCAGAGATCACCGACTACGTCGCGTTCTGGAAGGGCGTCACCGTCGCGGCTTGAGCCCGCGGCAACCGCGCGGTCCACCGTCGCCACACGCCCAACGGGTCAAGGGTCAGCGCGACGGCACAGGCGGCGGCGACAACTGCCGCGAGCACCGCTCCGCCAGCGGTGGTCGCGATCGCGAGTGCGAACATGCCCGAGGCCCCCAGCATCCTCAGCGCCGCAGTCCCGGCATCCGGACAGACTCGTCGCGTCGCACCCGCCGCACACGAGAGTCCCGCGAAGATCGCTCCTCCGGCACACAGGGCTGTCCACATCATCTCGTCACGCCTCCAGTTTGAATCCGGGAGGCACGTCTTCGTCGCCGAGCGAACAGATCCCTGTGCGTTCGGCGCAAGACGCGTTGCGTGTGCGATAATCCCTGCATGCCGAATGCTCTTCCGCCCGAACTGCTCGAGTCGATCTCGGTCCTCGATGCCGACCTTCAAGACCGGTTCAAGGAGTCGCTCGAGCCGATCGCGCCTGAGCTGGGCCCGCGTGAGCTCGCGGTACTGGACCGGCTCGCGCAAGGCATCGCGACCGGAGCGCCGGTGGCGGAGTTGAACGCGTTCGTGCGCCTGTTGCCGGTTTCGGTCAGTCGGGTGTTGCAGCCGGCGATCGAGCCGGTGCTCGCCGCCTGAGGTTCATCAACCGGCGGCGATGAAGCCGACGCCGACCAGTGCAGCGAGGACACCTGCAGACTGACCGTGCGAGAGCCGTTCCTTGAGGACGATCTGCGCGAGGATGACCGTTGCGACCGGATAGAGCCCGGCGAGCACGGCCACGATGCTCAGAAGACCGTGCTGCGTCGCCTCGGCATAGGCGAGGTTCGCAGCGATGTCGAGCACGCCGGCGCCGATCATGAACGGCCACAGACCCGTGCCGACGCGCACGCTCGACCGAAGCGCAAGGCACACGGCCAACAGCACCGGGACGCTGGACACCCGTGTCGAGAGTCCCGCCCACAACACACTCGTATCGGCCGCGGGGGCGATCAGCACGAAGAACGCGCCGAATGCGAAGGCGGCAAGCGCCGCGAGTCCGAGTCCGCGTCGCGACGCGTGGCCGGGAGCCCGACTCGCGAGCACCGCCCCCGCGAGTGCGATCAATGCGCCGGTCAGCGCCAGCGTCGATGGCCGCTCACCGTCAGCGATCCCGAACACCATCGGCACGCCGGCGCCGAGCGCGGACACCGGCGCGACGAGACTCATCGTCCCCATCGCCAGCGCCTTGTAGAACGCGAAGACGCCGAGGCCACCGCAGACCCCGCCGATCGCCCCCAACCCGAGGTCTGGCCACGACGGCAGCGTTGGGCGGACGATCAGGATCGCCACAAGCACCAGCACGGTCCCGATGACCTGCGAGACGAAGGCCACGGCGGCCGCGCTCATACGGCGACTGGCGAAACCGCCCAAGAAGTCCGCGAGTCCCCACGAAACACCCGAAATCAGGCCAAACAGGATGCCCATCAGTCGCGCTCGGCCGGTTCACACTCCACGGCGGGCTACGGTACAGACCGTGGACGTTCCGTATGGCGCGACCTTCGCGGTGCTGTGCCTGCTGCAGGGCGTCATTGTCGCGTCCTCGTGGCAGCGACCGCTGCGACTCGGCCGATCGCGACTCATCGGCCTCGGGGTCCCTGTCGTGGTGTTCGTCATCGGTCTCGCGGCGACGCGTGGCGGCGACTGGGCCAACCACGCCGTCTCACACCTGGCGACGTTTGGCACGCCGGTGGCCGCCGCGGCGGTCGGCGTCGTCTGGGGCTGGCGCCAGCCGTGGCTGTACACGCTCGCGGCTCCGGTGCTGTGGGTCGTGTCATGGCGAGCCGATGGCCTGGTCGCCGATTCCGCGAGCGTGGCGCTGATCGCCGGGGCGTGCCTGACCCTCGCCGCGATCATCGCGACGTTCACGCCGCCGTGGGCACTCGCAGCCGGGCTTGTGGCGCTCGCGATCGTGGACACCGTCCTGGTCTTCTCCGACCAGGTCCGTCCCGGCACGCAGGCGCTGCATGCCGTCGTCCCACCGGTCCTGGGCGGCACACCGCTGCCCGCGTTGCAGGACGCCACGTTCGGACACGCGCTCTTCGGCTGGCTCGACATCCTGGCCCCGGCCCTCGGGGCAACGCTCCTGACGGGGTTCGCACCCCAACGCGTCGCTGCGGCGGTGCTGACGGCTGTGGCGGCGCTCGCGCTCGGCCTGCTCCTGGCGGTCACCCGACAGGTGCCGGGCACCGTCCCAGCACTTGTCGCCGTCGTCGTCTGGAGCCTCATCGCGCGGCGCGGTCCGCCACGCACGACCCCGACGATGTGGACGGCGCCGCCTCAGACGGGATTCGGTTGACGAGTGTCCTGTCACGGAAGTTCTTTGATGGTTTGGCGAGTGAAAAGCCGGCGGATTGGGATGTTGGACTCGGGGAGTCCGATATCCCAATCCGGGGACCGGTGGTCACACCGGTCCACCTGTCGAGGACGCAGCCTGTGGCCATATCGTTGGATATGGGTGCAGGCGAGGACACAGCCCCAGAGGCGATTGTTCCTGCTGCCAGCGGATCGAATCCGGCGGAGCCTTGCAGCCGCCAAACCGCAAAGAGACTTCCGTGACAGGGCACGAGCGCTTGTCACGGACGACGCTCCCGCTCGGCGGGCTCGCAGAGGCGTACCGCGCGCAATACCGCACCCAACCAGACGGACGATAAGGTCATGGAATGAACCGACCCGCATCCTTGCTTCGTATCGTTGTCGTCGCCGTCGTGGCCCTCGCGGCCGCCGCCCCGGCGATGGGGGCCCGACTCACGCAAGTGGCCACCGGCTTCGACCGCGCCCTGCTGATCACCGCGCCCGCCGGCGACGATCGGCTGTTCGTCGTCGAGCAGGGGGGAACGATCCGCGTCGTGCGACCCGACGGCACCTTGGTGTCGCGCCCGTTCCTCGACATCTCCTCGTTGGTGTCGCAAGGCGGTGAGCAGGGACTCTTGGGTCTTGCCTTCCACCCTCGCTATGCGCAGAACGGTCGGCTGTTCGTCAACTACACGAACCGGCAGGGCGCAACCGTCGTCGCGGAGTTCCGCGTCTCGGGTGACCACAACGTCGTGAACGCGGGAAGCCGGCGTCGGCTGCTTCGGATCGCCCAGCCGTTCGAGAACCACAACGGCGGAATGGTCGCGTTCGGCCCCGACGGCTTCCTCTACGTCGGCATGGGCGACGGGGGCAGCGGCGGCGACCCCGGCAACCGCGCCCAGAACCTCCGCACGCTCCTGGGCAAGATGCTGCGGATCGACGTCAACGGCCACGGCGCGCGCAGGCCGTACAAGATCCCCGCATCGAATCCGTTTCGCCTCCGCCGCGGCGCGCAGCCGGAGATCTTCGCGTTGGGCCTGCGTAACCCATGGCGGTTTTCGTTCGACCGCACCCGCGGCGACCTGTGGATCGGCGATGTCGGTCAGAACCGGATCGAAGAGGTCGACTTCGCCACGTCGGCGCGCGCGCGCGGCGCGAACTTCGGATGGAATCGCTTCGAGGCGCGCAGCAGGTTCTCCAACGTCCCGCTCTCGGCCGGCCACCTGATCCAACCGGTCACGCAGTACAACCACGGACCGGGCTGCTCGATCACCGGTGGACACGTCTACCGCGGCCCGAGCATCCCCGACCTCGACGGGCGATACATCTTCAGCGACTTCTGCAGCTCACAGGTGTGGTCGATGCGGGCCGGCCCCATACCGGGTGGGCGTCGGGACATCTCCGACTCCCTCGGTACCCGCCTCCCCGCAGCCGGTGTCCGCGGCTTCGGCGAAGGGTCCGACGGCCGCCTCTACGTGACAACCGGCGAGACCATCTGGCGGTTCGACCGCGAGTAGTGGTGGTAGCGTCCCGGCAGTGCTCAGTATCGGGAAGCTCGCGGCCGGGAGTGAGGGTACTACCTCGCGTCGGTTGCGCGGGGGGGCGGAGGACTACTTCCTCTACGCCGGCGAAGCCCCAGGCAGGTGCCGGCGCCCAGGGGATCGGGCTCGGTCGGGAGGTGGCAGGGATGACCTTCGTGCCGTACTCGGCAGTGTGGACCTGAACGGGGTGAGCCTTGCGTCCGGCAAGATCGTGATCGTCGTAGCAGGCTCAAAGTGATTGGCATCCTCAACTACCTCGTCAACCCGGTCGTGCGAGCTGTCCTTCGCTCGCCGGTGCATCGGTTGTTGTCCGGCTCGGTGATGCTGATCACCTACACGGGCCGGCGAAGCGGCAAACACCGCACGATCCCTGTGATGTACGCGCCCGCCGACGGGACTTTGCTCGTCAACGTCGGCATGGCCGAGCGCAAGCGCTGGTGGAGGAACCTCCAGGGCGGCGCGCCGGTCGAGGTGCTCGTGCAACGCCGCTCGTCCCGCGGCCTCGCGGAGGCGATCACCGACGAGCAGGCCCGCGCCGCGCTCGTCCAGTACGTGACGCGCTTCCCTCGCGCCGCCCGCTCGGCGCGAGCACCGCGCCGCCTGGTCATGGTGCGCATCCGGCTCGAAACCGGAGTGGAACCGTGAACGCGTCCGGACACCCTGCATCAACCGCTCGAGGAGACCGGGTGCTCGCACAAACGCCGCAAGTAGCTCGTGTCCTGTCACGGAAGTTCTTTGACGGTTTGGCGAGTGAAAAGCCCGCCGGATAGGGATATTGGACTCGGAGAGTCCGATATCCCTACGCCGGGGACCGGTGGTCACCTGTCGAGGACGCAGCCTGTGGCCATATCGTTGGATATGGGTGCAGGCGAGGACACAGCTCCCGGGGCGATTGTTCCTGCTGCCAGCGGATCGGCTCCGGCGGAGCTTTGCCGCCGCCAAACCGTAAAGAGACTTCCGTGACAGGGCACTATTCGTCCGACACGAAAAGCGTGTGTCGCCTGACGCGCCCAGGACCTACCAGCCCCAGGTGCCCGGCCCACCCTTGAAGGGCCCGACGACGTCGCTCGTGATCCATCCGCCATAGA
>JANMKR010000091.1:0-8505 GCA_031372145.1 Actinomycetota bacterium
GGGCGTTTGCAACGCCCGCGCAACTGACACCAAATCTGTCACAAACTTCGCGCGGCGCCTGAGGGGCGCCTGAGCGGCGTGGACCCGCTCAGGGCATGACGTGACCTGCCGCACCGTCGCCGAAGGTGGCGTCGACCGGCGGCACCGGCCCGTCGACTGCGTGGATGGTGATCGTGAATGTCGTGAACGCAGCGATGGCGTCTGCCGAACGGAGAGACACGACGATGCCTGTCTGCACGTCGAGGCCGATGACGTATCCGTCGGGGTAGATTCGCCCGCCGGTGTCGTCGCCGTCGCCGGGAGCGAGCCCCTCCAGCCGATCCGATTCGGCCGACCACAGCAGCGCGCAGCATGAGCAGCGCGGGTCATATCCCTCGACGGCCCTGACGGTGGCCCACCACGTCTCCCTTCCGTGCAGCGGCTCGGAGCGCAGGTTGTCGATCTGGGTGTGGTGGCTGAGCTCGACGGGGTCCAGGGCCGCGACCCACGTGTAGTTCTCGTGGAATGGGTCACCCCATTCGATGTTCCCGTCCTCCGGCCTGACGGCGACGAGGCCGTCGGGCCGGAGCTTCGGGGTCACCATGTCGGGCGTGAGCGCATCCGCGCGCGCCTGTGCGGGAACCAACGCCTCGGGGGGCGCGGGGCTCCAGCCGGCGCTGACGAGCAGGCGGGACGTGGTCTGCGGCGGGCCGGACTCCGTCATGGCGGACCCGTCGCGTCGTCGGATCACCATCTGCCCCGGGCGCCGGATCCACGCTTCCACGTCCCAGTCGTCCCGGCTCAGGTGGATGGTCCGCCACCGCCAGGGTGAGCTCCGCGCAAGGGCTCGGTAGCGGTCGACGGTCAGCTCCATGCACACAAGTGTGGCAGGGGCGGGCCGCTGTGCGCGCGGGGTTGCGGCATTCGGAGAACGTCGGCAATGCCTGAGCGGAGACACCTTCTCGACATCAACGGTGGCCGGCAGAGGGGCCCACGCGTTCGGAGAGGCGGCCGACTCAGGCCCTCGGCAGTTCGGAGCCGCCGCCGGGCAGTGTCCATTGCGCCGCAAGCCACCGGTCGAAGCTGGCGGATGAGGAGACGTTCTTTCCCGCCCGCGGGTAGATGGTGAGCTCCCCGACGACGATCCGGCCATCGACGTCGTACAGATCGACGCGCACGAAGTCGACCCCCGCGCCCAATGCCTCCGCGACCGCAATCATTGTCTCGAGGTGCTCCGGCCGGGAGGACGGGACGGACGGGCGGGGATAGCCGTAGCTGACGGGGACGACATCCCAACCGGGCGTGAACACGTCCCGCTCGTGGTGCTCGAACCGGCCCCGGTCGACCACGACCAGTGCGCACCGCCCGTCGAACACGAAGAACCGGTGGTCGGACGGCAGGCCCCCGCGCGTGACGAGGAGTTCCTCGATGAGAATGCGCGGCGGGATGTCGCGGTAGGCCCACTCCGGGAACCTTCCCGGGCAGTACTCGTAGTTCAGCGACAGCCACCCGTCGCACAGACGAGCCAGATCCTCACGTACGAGATCTTCCGGATGCAGGAGGAGCCGGGGCCACGTGAGCTTCGACGCGTCCGAGGGGAGCGGTACGCGCGGGGCCCCCTCCCAGACCAGCACGGCCCCGCCGGAGGCGTGGGAGGTCTTGCAGGCGAACTGGCGTGGGAGGTCGCCCCAAGAGATCGCACCACCCGCCTCGTAGACGCCGAAACACTCCGCGAGATACCCGCTGCCCAGGCGGTCCGCCACGTAGGTGCGCACCGCGACCTTGTCTGCGAACGTCCTCAGCAGCGGGCGACGGTCCACGGCCATCCGGTGCAGGACCTTCTGGTTGAACGTGATGGGGTCGCGCGCCGCCCTCGCCAGCGTCCGGTCGGCCAGCGCCCTCGGCCAGCGCCCATGGACCAGGTCCCAGCCACACCAAAGCGACCGGTGAAGAGGCCGGGGCAGCGCCCGTCCGACGCGCTCGATCAGCGTCATCTGCCGGACGCCATCCGCCGGCGCTCGACGAGGTACGCGATGGGTCCCTTCGCCATCCCGCGGATCTCGGCCAGGCGGAGTTCGGTCGGCAGGGGGGCCCGGTCCGTGCGAACGCCGCAGAGGGCCGCGAGCCGCGCGGAGGCGGCGGGCAGCCGGCGAAGCACCTTCCAGCGGGTGTCGCTGTGGAGGAGCTGTTTGAGGGCGTACGCGGTGAGCCCGCTTCCGTAGCTCACCATCTGTTCCCGGATCGCGAGATCGCTTCTGCGATGAACGTGCCAGCCGATGCTCGCCGGCTCGTACGCGATCGCCATGCCCGAGAGGAGGACCCGGCAGAAGTAGTCGAGATCCTCGCCGCCGCCGCCGCTTCGCGTCCCCGGGCCGAGCGCTTCGTCGAAGGGCCCGACCGCCTGGAAGGCCTGTCGCGAGATCGCGAAGCTCGCCCCGGTGCCGAGGGATCCCGGCTGGAAAGGGAACAGCGCGTCGTCCGGTCGGTTGTCGCCCTGATCGACGATGCCGGGCGTGAAGTCCGCGCCCCAGCCGACCTTCACCTCGAAGTGCGCCTGGCCCTCTGTCTCCAGCTGAGCGGACGGGACGCATCCCGTGACACACCCCACGTGTGGCGCCCTCCCGAAGCCGCGAAGCAACCTGTCGAGCCACCACTCGTCGACGAGGACGTCGTCGTCGGTGAAGGCGACGATGTCGCCGGAGGCGGCGGCCACCCCGCGATTCAGCGCCCGGGACTTGCCGGGAATGGGCTCGTGGATGTACCGGATCCTCGTCTGGACCCCCTCGCCGCGTTCCTCGCCGGTCCCTCTGCCGCCTGCACTCGCCTGGATCTCCTCCACCACGTCCCTGGTCGCCCGCGAGCTCGGCGCGTTGTCCACCACGACGATCTCGGGTCGTGACCCGCGCAGCGACAGGAGCAGTTCGAGGCAGCGACGCAGGTCGTCGGGCCGGTCGCGGGTGCACACGACCACGCTTGCGGGCAGTCCCTCAGGCACCAGCGGACCCATCAGCGAACATCCGCCGGCAGGCGGGGCCGGGAGCGGCATCGCGGCGAGGTCGGCGGGCCGTCCGGCAAGCCCGTCCCGCTCCAGATGAGCGGCGAGCTCGCCGGGGAGCGCATTGGAGATCGCCCGCCCGAGGGTTGCGGCGGACACGCGGCCGCCGACGAGGGGAAGGCTCACCGTGCCGCAGGGCACCCCGTGCAGGCGCACCAGCACCCGCGCCGTCAGGTAGCGGGGCGCAACCCCGTCACCCCAGGGCGACACGAGGTCGCGAAGCGGCTGCGAGCACTCCACCTCTTCGATCCAACTCGGTACCACGATCATCGGGCGGTCTTCCACGACGCGTCGGCGGACCGGCGGACCGTACCGTGATGCGCGCCTCGCCGCCCGTCCGCCCAGGTCGCCGACGGGCGCCGGGACGCCCCGGGCCCGGGATTGTGGCTCGCCCTTCCCATCAGGCTCTCGCGGTACGCGGTGCGCGGAGATGGCGTATCACCGACGGCAGCAGCACGACCGCGGGCGCGAGGTTGGCGATGAGCCAGCCAAGCCCGATTCCAAGGAGGTCGAACTCGGCCCCCAGCGTGATCGTCAGCGTCAGCACCATGACGAACTGCAACGCCCGGAGGATCGCGATCCTCCCCCCGTGTCCGTGGGTGCGGCAGATCGCCGTGTAGAGGAAGAGTATCCCGCGCGGGATTGTCGCGAGTGCGAGCAAGCGCAGGATGCCGCTCGCGTGATCGGCGTATGACCTGCCAAAGGGCAGAAGGAACAGTGGTGCCGCCACCACCACGAGCAGGGTCGCGCCGCCAAGGAGGATGGCGAAGCGCCGCACGGCCGTGCCGGCGGCGGCCGGGACGCGGCCGCCCGCGAACCCGCCCTCCACCGTGAGCGACGTCGCGATGTTCGACGAGAGCAGGTCGAGCGTCACCGCGACGCTGAAAGCGACGTAGTAATAGGCGTTCTGTTCGGTTCCGAGCAGCGCGACGACGATGAGCGGCAGGGCCGTTGCGATTCCCTGCGTGAAGACCGAGGAGACATAGTCGAGGGCGAGGAAGCGCCGCAGACGGGCGCGGCCGAACAGTTCCGGCACCGACACCCGAGGTGCATTCCGAAACCCGGCTACGGCCGGGATCGCGCGTCGGAAGACGATCCAGTTGACGGGAACCAGCAGGATCGCCATCGGCAGCACCCAGGCTAGGAACACGCCGTTCGTCGCCCCGGTCACGACGAACGGGATGAGGAGCGCCAGCTTGCACACCCCGAAGACGGCGTTTTCGAGCGGCACCCACGGCGCCTGGCGAAGGCCGGTGAGCGCCGCGTCTTGGAGCGCGAAGACGCTCCACAGCGACACGGATGCGACCCACACCGCCGCCATCCGCGGATCGTCGCCGATGAACCCGAGGGATGCCGACACCTCCGGGAGGATCACAACGGCGGCAGCTCCGGCGAGCAGGGAGAGCCCCGCGGCGGCGGCGTAGCCGAGGGCGATGAGCCGGGTTGGACGCATCGCGTGGGAGAGGAACCGCGTGAACACGTTCGTCATATTGAGCTGGCACGCAGCCGAGAGCGCGATCATCGCCGAGATCAGGGCCGAGTCGCGCCCGACGACCTCGTGGGAGAAGAGTCGGGCTGCCACGATCCAGAACGCCACCCCGAGTGCTCCGGTGAGGATCGTGTTGGCCATGAGTGAGTAGACGCTGCGGGACAGGTGCGCCGATCCGCCCTCCCCGACGAGGCGTGCCCCGAAGTTGCCGACGACGCCCGGCCCGCGCATCAAGGCCTCCCGGATCGGCGGCGGGAGCGAAGGTAGGCGACCGGCCCCAGGCACATCCCGAGTCGCTCGAGCAGGCGAAGATCGGCCGGTGACTGCGGCCCCGCGGGCGGCGGGAGCTCAGTCCGTACTCCCCGGAGCGTCGCGGCCCCGGCACCGCCAGAGACGAGGGCCTTCGTCAGCACCGCTGATCGCCCGACGCCGGCTGCGAAGGCCGCCTGCCGAGCCTGGAGCATCTCGCGTGGCTGCTCCTGCCAGACGATGACCCCCGGATGCCGGATAATCTCGCCGCCGTCCTCCCGAACCCGCGCGATCACGTCCAGGTCGTCGCCGCCCGACGACGGCGTCCCAGGGCCGAGCGCGGGGTCGAAGCCACCGATGCGGCGCAGATGCGCGGTGGGGAACACGAGGTTCGCTCCCTGGCCGAATCGCCGCACGCCGCGCGGGATGACGGCGCCCCCAACGATGCCGCCAGAGGCCGGATCAGGCAGGGGGTTCGTGCCGGTGGTGCAGGCGAAGCGCTCGAGCATCATCTGCGATCGGGTCTCGAGCTCCAGCGGAAGGACGAGACCGGTGAGGCAACGCGCGGCGGGCTGTGTGGCAAACGCCTCCCGCACCATGCCGGCGTACCCCGATTGGCAGACCACATCGTCGTCGATGAATGCAACGAGTGAGCCGGTGGCCTCCGCGAGTCCCCGGTTGCGCGCGCTCGCGCGACCGGGGCCGGGCTCCTCGACGCACTGCAGGCGGGGGTCCAGGCCGAACGCCGCTTCGAGCGCGGCCCGCGTCGGCGGTCCGGCCGGTCCCTCGATGACGACGATGACCGCGAGATGGGGATCGGGGTCGTCCAGCAGCGATGCGACGCAGCGGATCAGCCGCATCTCATCGCGTGAAGTGGTGACGACGACGCTCACGTCCGCCGGTCCGGTCGTGGGCGCGTGCTGGGGGAGCGAGGCCGCGTCGTGGTTGTCGGATCCAGTCGTCGCAGCGGACGGACGATCCGCGAGGATCCGATCGGCCGCATCCGCGATCTGCCCGCCCCGAACCCGCCCGTCAGGACCCGATGCGATGACCGCGATGCCCATGGGGCGGCCGGAGCGCTGAAAGAGGACCTCCAGGCCGCGGTATGGCTCGCCGCTGCGGCCCCTGCCGAGATCGAGGTCCTCGGGGAGCGCATCGATGTCGATACGGCGCACCGCGATGGGGGCGGGGATCTGCGGGATGCGCGGCGGCGCCTCTCCGCCGCCAGAGGGCGAGGCGGGCGCCGGGCGGCGCATCACCTTGTCCAGTTTCCTTCGCCGCGCCCAGAGCCGGGAGTGCGTCAGGGCGAGCGGCCCGTAGGCGAGCCCTCGGCGCTCGCTGCGCCGGTACCTCGCGGGGAGCTGGAGGTCGACGAGGCGACGCACGTGCGGGCCGGGCGTCGCTGAGGGCTGGGTTTCCACCGCCAGCGGCGACGGTGCATCCCGACCATCCGCCTCCGTGGGCGGCGCCCCCTCGGTGACGTGCGCCGCTCGTCCTCGCTCGTCCTCGCGTGACACGCCGACCGGCGGCGACGGCCGGAAGTTGCGGGCGAGCGTCCGCAGCACGAGCGGCACGAACGACGGATGGGCGAGTGCCGATTTGGTGAGGATCGCGCCGAGCCCGATGCCGTAGCTGCGCACCTGGCGAGCGAATGCCTCCTCGCTCCGCCGGTGCTCGTGCCAGCAGATCGAGCGCGGCTCGTACACCAGTCGCTCTCCCCGGAGGATGACGCGGCTGAACGCCTCGATGTCGCTTCCTGCGCGCGCGGGGCTTCCGGCGCCGAGCGACGGGTCCAGCCCGTCCAGCGCGAGGTAGGTGCGGCGACGGAACGCCATCGCGTTGCCCGAGCCGAACACACCTCCCCAGAACGGGTAGAGCAGCCGATCGTCGGCCCGGTTGGGCCCCAGATCGAAGACCTTACGCTCGAATCCCTTGCCGAAGCCCGCGTAGGACTCGAAGAGAACCTGTGCGCGGGTCTCGAGATGCATCGGCATCACGAGACCCGTCGTCGCCCCAACGAGCGGGTCGGCGCGAAATGGCTCCACCAGCCAGTCGCACCAGTCGGGTGCCACGACGACGTCGTCGTCCGTGAACGCGACGATCTCGGCGCCGCTGAGCGCGACGCCACTGTTTCGGGCGACCGAGCTCCCCGGGCGCCGCTCCGCGATGTAGCGCACCGGGAGCCGGGCGTCGGCGAACGCCTCCACCACCGCACGGGTCGAGCCGTCGTCGTCGGGCCGGTTGTCCACCACCGTCAGGGAGAGCGACGGATAGGTGAGACCCTGGAGGGACTCGAGGGTGCGCCGGAGTTGGTCGGGCCGGCCGGCGGTCGGTACGATCACCTCGACGCTCGGCGTCGCCCCCGGCGCGCGTTCCGCGCCTCGACACGGTTCCGGCTCGGTCGGCCGGCAGCGCCCGCGGGCGCGGTGGCGCTCCACCGCGGCGAGGACCTCCGCGTCGCACCCGATCGCCTTCTCGATCGCCGAGCACGCAACGCGGCCGGCGTCACCCAGCCCGGACGGAGCCTCGACCGGCACCTGGAAACACCCGAGCGGTTCCCCGTGCAGCCGTACCAGCACGATGGCCGAGGAGAACGCGACCGGCTCGTCGACCCAGGTCGGGCGAAGCAGCACATCCTGCGGCGTGCTCATCTCCCACTCGCACGTGGCGAGCGGAAGGAACCGCTCCGGCTTCAACGCCGACCCGGCGCGGGCCGTGGCAGGGGTGGCGGGTGCGCGCCCGTCGATGGAGTCGGCCAGGCCGCTCGCCTACGATTCACGACCCCCACTGATCCCATGGACCCCCACTCGAAAGCTTCAACAGCGCACAATCGCACCGCCACCCGTTCCCAATGCTGCACCTCGGAACGTCACCTTGATGTCATCGGCTGCAGCAACGCATCTCCCGAGTCCCCGCCCCGGCTCTTGCGCTTGCACCCTACCGCGGGGCTCGGCCCCCCGGGCGCTCGGGCCTGGCCGCGCCTCGGCCGCTGAAGCTGACGCCCGTCCATCTCTCGTATCCCCTTGCGACCGCCAGTGGCCGTCGGCAATTCGAACGGCTGCTGATCTTCGCCGCGGGCAGCCGTGTCGCGTGCGCGTGATCGCCACTGCTCACCCTCGCGATGTCCCGCCTGCTGTCGACGACCAGACGGCCTGCAACCTCGGCGCACCCAGGCTCCGTCGCCAACGGGCTGAGGTCGCCGGAACCATCGGAACGAAAGAGCGGGAGACGGGACTCGAACCCGCGACCCTCAGCTTGGAAGGCTGACGCTCTAGCCAACTGAGCTACTCCCGCGTCAGTGCATGAGTGTACCAGTGCACCTGGACTGGTCTACGTGAGGCGCAGGAACGATGCGCCCAATCGCTCGTAGGTGGCGATGACTCGCCGATCGAGCGTGAGGAGCGTCGCATATGTTCGACTGCGACCGAGGCGATGAACCCGTCGCAGGCTGCACCGCCGGATACGCCGGCCTGCGCGAGATCCGAAACAAGCGCGTTGCGGCGTGCCGGCCCCAGCGCAAGATGGTCACCAGGGAAGCGTTTTACTGAGGAACTACCATTGACGGAGGCGGATCAGTCAGGGGCGGCGGGCCAGGAACACCGAGTGCCCCGGGGCGAAGCGGTTGCCGTCGTAGCCTTGGACTGAGCGGGCCTTGAACCCGGCTTTGCGAAGCATCTCGAGGACTTTGGCCGCCGCGAGGAGCCGTTGGCGGTGGACTTCCTCGGTCTGGGCG